>JAXDIO010000156.1:0-35574 GCA_034663965.1 Thermoanaerobaculia bacterium
GCGTTCCATGGTGGGACGAGCGCGAAACTTCAGGAGGTCTAGTGGCACGTTACTCGGATCCCGTTTGCCGGCTCTGCCGGCGAGAGGGTATGAAGCTGTTTCTCAAAGGGGATCGCTGTTTCAAGGATAAGTGCTCGATCGAGCGCCGCAATTACGCGCCGGGCCAGCATGGCCGCCGCCGTTCCAAGGTCCTCGGCTACGGAATCCAGCTTCGCGAAAAACAGAAGGTCAAGCGCATCTACGGCCTGCTCGAAAAGCAGTTCCGGCTTTACTTTCAGAAGGCCGCGGGCAAGACCGGCATCACCGGCGACTACCTGCTTCGCCAGCTCGAGCTGCGGCTCGACAATGTCGTCTACTCGCTCGGCTTCGCCGCGTCGCGCGCCCAGGCACGCCAACTCGTGCGCCACGGCCACATCGAAGTGAACGGCAAGAAAATTAACATCCCGTCCTATCAGGGCCGCAAAGGGGATGTCATCCAGGTTCGCGAAAAGAGCCGCAAGAACGACCAGATCCGCCAGGCTGTCGAAACCGCCAGCGGACGCGGGATCCCTTCATGGCTCGAGCTCAATCCCGATCAGTTCCTCGGACGTGTGAATGATCTTCCCAAGCGCGAAGACATCCGCCTTCCGATCCAGGAACAGCTCATCGTCGAACTCTACTCGAAGTAACTAATGCTGGTTGCCGGCGCTTAAGGCCGTCGCCCGTCAGGATTTTGTTCCCGACAGCCGACACCCGAGAGCCGACAGCCGATACAGCGAGGAGGCCGCGCACATGTTGTGGTCAGATTTCCAGAAACCGAAAAAGCTCGATTACGATGCCGAAACCCTTACCCCGAACTACGGCCGTTTTACCGCCCAGCCGTTCGAGCGCGGCTTCGGTACGACGATCGGCAATGCGCTCCGCCGCGTGCTGCTCTCATCCATTGAAGGCGCCGCGATTACGGCAGTTCGCGTCGAAGGCGTGCTCCACGAATTCTCATCCCTCACCGGCGTCGTCGAAGACATGACCGACGTCGTTCTCAACCTCAAGCAGGTGCCGTTCCGCCTGCACGGCGAAGGTCCGAAGACCCTGTATCTCGAAAAGAAGGGGCCGGGCGTCGTCACGGCTGCTGACTTCGAGGAAGACTCCGACATCGAGATCCTCGATCCGACGGCGCACATCGCCACGCTGTCGAAGGAAGGCTCGCTCAAACTCGAAGCGCGTCTCAAGCGCGGTCGCGGCTACCAGGTCGCCGACCGCAATGCTGACGGCGATCTGCCGCTCGGCTACATCCCCATCGACTCGATTCATTCGCCGGTCCGCCGCGTGAACTATCACGTCGAAGGCGCCCGCGTCGGTCAGATGACCGACTACGACAAGCTCGTCCTCGAAGTGTGGACCAACGGCGCCGTCTCGCCGCAGGAAGCAGTCGGCCTCGCCGCCGATCTCCTCGGCGATCACCTCCGCATCTTCAGCCAGTTCGAAGCGCGTGGTGAGGAAGCCGAAGATGTGGCGATGCCGGACGTCGATCCGCGCATGGCCGAGATGCTCACCAAGCCCATCGAAGAGCTCGACCTCTCCGTCCGCTCCGCCAACTGCCTCAAGAACGCCAACATCCGCACGCTCGGCGATCTGGTGCAGCGCACGGAGCGCGAGATGCTGTCGACGAAGAACTTCGGCCGCAAGTCGCTCGACGAGATCAAGGACGTTCTTGCGTCGCTCGGTCTGTCGTTCGGCATGACCAAGGCGCCGCGCGGCGCCGAGATGCGCGATTAGGCTTCTCCGCCCGACGACGAAAGTGAAGGGAACGCAATGAGACACGGAATGGTCAACCGCAAGCTGGGACGCACGAGCGCGCATCGCAACGCGCTGTTCCGCAACCAGCTCGCCTCACTGATCGACAAGGAACGCATCATCACCACGCTGCCGAAGGCCAAAGAGCTTCGCCCGCAGATCGAACGCCTGATCACGCTGGCGCGCACCGACAGCGTCCACAACCGCCGTCAGGCTGTGCGCGTCGTCGACGAATCGATGGTCACGAAGCTGTTCGAAAACCTCGGGCCGCGCTTCACCGATCGTCCGGGCGGCTACACCCGCATCATCAAGCTCGGACCTCGCCGCGGCGACGCTGCCGAAATCGCGATCCTCGAGTTCGTAGACTTCAAGCTCGACACCGAGCCGAAGGAAGAGGCGCCGGCCAAGAAGGCCAAAGCCGCTCCGAAGAAAGCCAAGGCCAAGCCCGAAGGCGACGAGGACGAAGAAGAAGCCCCGAAGAAAAAGAAGCCGGCCGCGAAGAAAGCCGCTCCGAAGAAAAAGGAAGCGGCCGAGAAGCCAAAGAAAACGACCACAAAGAAAAAAGCCAAGTAATGGCAATCCCGAAGGCCCGCCCCGCGCGGGCCTTCGCATTTGTGTCGGACGCCGATTTCGCCGATCATTTACGGCATGATTGAAATCGATCTTCGCGTCGTCGACATCTACCACAACGACAACGTCACCAGTTTCCAGCGCGCCGCCGACTCCGGGATCTGGGGCATCATCCACAAGGCCACGACCGGCGCGACGGGCAAGGACTCCGAATACGCCAACCGCCGCCAGCCCGCCCTCGACGCCGGCCTTCTATGGGGCGCGTATCACTGGGGAACGAACGCCGAGGTCTCCGCGCAGGTCGACAACTTCCTCAGCGTGGCCGAGCCCGATGACACAACTCTCGTCGCGCTCGACTTCGAAGAGACCGAAGGCAATCAGATGACGCTCGATCAGGCGCGCGAGTTCCTGACCTCGGTCGCCGACGCCCTCGGCCGCAAACCGGTCCTCTACTGCGGCGGCCTTTTCAAAACGGAGATGGACGACACCGTCGACGAATTCTTCGGCTCGCACCGCCTCTGGCTCGCGCAGTACGGCTCGAATCCGGTCGCGCAGGCGAGCTGGAAAACCTACTGGCTATGGCAATACACCGACTCCCTCACCGGCCTCGGACCCAACAAAGTCGACGGCATCCCCGGCGACGCCAACGGCAACCTCGATTGCAACTCGTACGCGTTCACGAAGGAACAGATCACCGGCGAATGGGCATCATGATCTTCATCGCACGTCCCGGGTTTTGTGGTCGCGCGGGATTCGAAGTCGTCACTCGCACCGCGATCTGCCTATCGGCCCCAACCGGAGCCTGACTTGCCTTCAATAAACGCTACGACGAACGGAGACGCCGGAAGCCGGTGGACGGCGGCCACGAACCGCCGCCGTCCAGCAGAAGAAGAAGTTTACTGGGATACAGAGACAAAGAAGATGTCGTAGACGGGTTGTCTGCGAACCGCGTGGCCTGACCGGTTTCTTATGGAGATGAGCGACTTGTACCGGAAGGCGTTTCCCCACTGATCATGCCTGCCTGTCCAGTGGTCGTCCAGATCAATTGCGGTGACGTCGCTGGCGTCGAGCGGTGAGATTTCACTCGATTCGGAGAGGGCGTTGTGATTCAGATCGCGCCAAAGCATGAGCCGCGACCAGATCGGGTCGTGCTCGTCGATGATGCCATCGCGGTTGGCATCGAATTCGGCCAGGGCTTCAAATCCGTTGATTGCCATGCGGCCGCTCTTCAGAGGCGTGAAGTTGCCGAACAGTTCCGCGCCGCTGGTGACCTTGCCGTTGTGGTTGCGGTCGAGCCAGAGGAACGCTTCATCCGCACCGGCTGCCGTCCAACCCATTAGCTGGGGATGTCCGTTGCCGGGCATGTCGAAGAGCACAGGCGAATTCCTGCCGGTAAGCCGGTATTCGCCGCTCTCGAAATTGATAACGATCGGAGAGCAGTCTTCGCCAATGTTCAGGAACCTTCCATCACAACCGCCGCCGCCGCCGGCGCTCTCGGCCGGCGTTGTCCAATTCTGGTCAGCCGTTGCGCAATCCGACGACGATACACTCCGCGGTGGACCCGGCACCCCCATAATATGGCCATAGCACGCAGTATCCGGGTGCCCGAGACCGAGTATGTGGCCGATCTCGTGGGCGAGAGACTCCGTAGGATTGCAATCCATCAGCCCGTTCGGGCCCGGACCTGCCGCCCACAGATCGATTTGAACAGGCACCTGCCCCTGCCATGTGGTCGCGCCGCAGGCTTGGAGACCATTCTCCAAATGATAGTAAACCTGGACTTGGACATCCGCACCGCTGTTATTGACATAAAAATTGGGGATTGAGCCTGTTTGGCCGCAAGCACTTGTCCAGTAGCTCTCGCCGTTTGCGATCGTTTGTGGGCCTATATTCTGGCTCGTACACAGGCTGTGCTGCCGCCAGTGAAACCACTCCGCTGGACTGGGCTACAATCCTGGCCTCGTGCCGGAAGCGTTAACAACATAGAGAAAACCGCAATGGACAAGAATGGCTTCATTGCGCTCTCCCGTCGTGACCCACTACAGGTAAGTCGCGGTGAGAGAGTAGCGAGCGAATGGCCGTCGTAACGGTCTCGATCGTTGCCGCCTTATCGTCAAAGAACGAGAAAACTTCAGGGATTCGGATCGTGCCGCTACCTGGTTGCGCGATCATCTCCCGCGATCCCGCGTAAAGGAACGTTCCAGCCGTATCCGCCGGAGCGCGATACGCGAACACCAGCAGGCGGTCACCAGCTGTCGGTATGTACTCTCCAGGGCCTGATAGCCGACAGTATTCAACGCCGTTCATGACGAATTGTGCATAGGGGAGCCGGAGGTAAAGCATCTCTCCCAGGTTTTTATACAACGCATCCAGTTTGATTTTGTCGAGGTTGTCAAGCTCGATCAGAGAGCCAGGCGATCCCTGGAAAAAGCCAGGCGTCACGCTCCGAATGGTCCCAGCGACGATGGCATGCGCGTTGGCGACCCTGTTATGCGGCGTCGATACATCCACGTACTGCTCGATGGGCTCATCGGTTAGCATCCCGCCGTGACACGGGGCGGTTGAAGGAAGACTGGAGGCGGAGACCTGGCGCCGGTGTGCCGAGAGAACCTCGCCAAGGTGTTGCACCCCCGGACGCCAATCCTCCGGGACAATCGCGGCCGTCGTGCCGTCGGCGGCAACCATAGCAGACGCGGAGATGAAAATTGGGTGGTGGGCACCATCGCTGGACAAAATGACCGAGGGCGGTGGAGCAGCGAAGAGCGTGACGGAGAAGAGGAGTACTGCGCTGCACTTTAGGACCGTCAACTGCATCGTAAGCTCCCTTTATCGGTTGAATAGCGTTGCAAGTGGATTAGTAGTCGTGCTGCTGTCGGTAGGTGGAAAGCTAATACAGGAATTCCTGTCGAGGCTTCTGGCCGCGAAGGCGGAAATCTACCACTACGACTTCGTCACCAGTTTTCAGCGTGCCGCCGACTCTGGAATCTGGGCATCATCTACAAGGCTACGACCGGCACACCGATCTCGAATACGCGAACCGTCGAGAAGCGGCGCTCGATGCCGGCCTTCTCCGGGGCGCGTATCACTGGGGCACGAAAGCCGACGTCTCCTTGCAGGTCAGGAACTTTCTCGCTACCGCGGAACCCGATGAGAGAACCCTCGTCGCGCTCGACTTCGAGGAGGCCAAAGGCAACCAGATGACTGTCGATCAGGCCGGCGATTTTCTGACCTCGGTCGCCGACGAAATCGGCCGAAAACCGGTTCTCTACTTCGGCGGCCTTTTCAAATCCCCAATGGCTAGCACCGCCGCCCTTTCTTCGGCTCACACCGCCTGTGGCTCGCGCAATACGGCCCTAATTCTGTCGTGCAGGCGAGTTGGGAAACCTACTGGCACCGACTCACTCAGCGGCCCTGCGCCGAACACGGTGGACGGCATCCCCGGGGACGCAAGCGGCAATCTCGATTGCAACTCGTACGCGCTCTCGAAGAGCAGCTCACGGAGGAGTGGGCGCCGTAGCCGTTTACAACTTCAGCCGCCGCAGCGTGGTGGTGAGGTCGCCTTCCTGCACCGGGGCGGCCGTTGACGCATCGCGCGCGTGCGCGAGGGGGGCGCCGGCGGGCGGGAGACCGTAGGAGCCGTCGATGATGACGGCGTCGATTGGTTCGTCGCGGGTGAGGTCGATCTCGATCGTCCCTTCCGAGGCGCCGCGGATGGCAACGCGGTGCCATCCCGGAGCGAGTCCGCCGCGGAAACGTGTCATTGGCGGAGGCGTGATTCCGTTCACTCGCAGCCCGGCGAACGACGGCGCGTGGAAGATGAGCGAGATACGCGGTGCGTTGCGGTTCGAACGAACGTGCAGCGTGAGATGCCGTCCGGACTGCCGCACATCGTGCACGATCTGCACCTCGGCCGGCGGAATCGCCAGCTCCGGAGCGGCAGCGAGGTACGCGCGCGACGGCGGTACCGTCCATTCGTACGTCTTCTGCGGCACCTCCGTGAAGTGCGCGGCGTTCGCGATCTCGGGACGAAGCACATCCGTCTGCCAGCGCGGTCCGACGCCGTCATCGACATATTCGATGTTGATGTGCCGCGGCGAGTTGGTCTCGTACGCCGGCACGATCAGCGCCATGGCAACGCAGGCGACGATCGCCGCGGCAATCGATGCGATGAGCGGACGGCGCAGCGCGGCGACGGCGGCGAGAAACGGCGCAAACGTCGTCGCCGCAAGCGCGATCAGCACAGCGATGACCGGCAGAATCGGACGGCCGAGGGCGTCGTAGAGCGCGACGCCGAACGGGAAGACGAGAATGGCCGTGATCGAGGCGCAGACGATTGCCGCGACTCCTTCACTTAGCCGGAGCAGCGCGCAAATCGCGCACGCCATCGCCGGAACGATGGCGAGGTAGCTGCCGCCGGGAAGCACGATTGCCAGCGCGATGGCGATCGCCGACCAGCAGAGTGCCTGACCGAAAAAGAGTCCGCTGACGCCGGCATACGCGGCCAGACGTTGTGCGACGACGATCGAGATCAGCAATCCAACCAGCCACGCTGCCGCGATCATCGGACCGGGATGTGCGACCCACACCGCGCCGTGCGCACGCAGTCCGGCCAGCCAGTTGACGCCGATGCCGACGAGAAACGCGACGATGAGCGATAGAAAGAATCCCCCCACTCCGATCGTGATGGAACGCGGGCGCGTCCTCAGATTGAACGCCGCCACGAGCAGCAACACGAAGGACACGATCGCGACGGCCAACGAAAACTGCTGCGGCCAGGAAATGACAAAGAACGAGAGCACGTCGAACCAGACCGCGTTTCCGCTGCTGGTCTGACGAAGATCAACTCCGGCCAGCGCGCGCGCCATCGCCAGCACGTGATCGCCGTGATGCTGCACCGTCGCGGGCGTCACGTTCGTGAAATTGTCGAGCGGCGTGTGGTAATGAACCGGACGTCCGATGTGCGCGAAGCCGACGCCCGCAAGGCCGGCGCGTTTGAAGACGGTGAGGTCCGTATCGTTCGGCAGCAGTTCGTAGATGTCGTAGTAGAGCGAGCTGGTGGCCGGCCGCGGCAGTGCGTGCGCGATGACATTCGCGAGCCAGGCGTTATGGCGGCTGGTCTCGAACAGGAAACTCGGCCCGCTGGTCCCGCGCGCTTCGACGTTGATGACGGCCGCGGCGTTCCGCAGCAATCCCGCATCCGCCACAAATCCTTCCGCCCCGAGCAGCGCAACCTCCTCGGCATCGGTGACGAGGTAGACGATCGGATTGCGAAAGCGCTCGTTGCGAAGTACGCGTGCAGTTTCGAGGAGTGTGGCCACGCCAATACCGTCGTCCGAAACGCCCGGTCCGGCCGGGACGGAGTCGTAGTGCGCCGCGAGCACGAGCGCGTTCGGCCGAGCATCGCCGGGAGTCCGCGCGATGACGTTCGCGACCGGTGAGCACGTCACCCACGCGCTGCAGGCGAACGTACGCTGGATCGTGACGTCGTAGCCGAGCGTGCGGAACTGCGCGGCAAGGCGATCGCGGACTGCGTCATGTGCCGCGGTGCCGACCGGATGCGGAACGTCGCCGCCGAGGAGATCGCGTTCGAAGTGAAGCGCTCGCGTCGCGGAGAACGAAGTGGCCGGCGCATTCTCGGGCAGCGGCGCGGGGCCGCTCATTCTGACGAACAGCGTGCCGGCGATCGCGGCGAGAAGGGCAAACAAGAGCGCCGAGGCGCCGCCGCGTTTCACGGAGCGGATTGTAGCTGCAACCCGCGGCCTTCCGCGCCGTACATCGACCTATGTTCAAGCGCATCCTGCTCACCGCCATCCTCACCATCGCCGCTGCGGCCGCGAGCGCATCAACGCTCGATCAGGCCTTCGACAAAACAGTCGACGTCCGCCCAGGCGCCGTCTTTTCGCTGACCAACACGAACGGACACATCACAGTCCGCGCGTGGGATCAGCCGCGCGTCCGCGTCCACGCCGTCAAGCATGTCGAGAGCCGCGACTCCGACGCCGCGCGCGACGCCATGAAGGCGCTGACGTTCGACATGTCGCAGCCGAACGGCGGGCTGCGCATCGACACGAAGTACCCGAAGCACAGCGACGGCATCTTCGAATGGATCGCCGGCACGAACGTGAGCATGTCGGTGACCTATGAGGTGACAGTGCCGCGCACGATGAACCTGCAGATCGAGAATACGAACGGATCGATCGAAGCCAGCGACGTCCGCGGCTCACACAAGATCGAGACGACGAACGGTCGTATCACACTCGCGCGCTGCGCCGGCGACGTCGACGCGGAGACGACGAACGGCACGATCGAAGCTGAGCTGACCGCCGTGAACAGCGGCCGCGGGGTTCGTCTGGAGACGACGAACGGCGGCATTCACGCACGCCTGCCACGCACCTTCGCCGCCCGCATCGACGCCGCGAACACGAACGGCTCGATCGAAAGCGATCTCCCCGTGACGACGAGCGGCTCGCAAAGCAAACACTCGCTCCACGGCACGATGAACGGCGGCGGCCCGGAACTGCGCCTGCGCACGACGAACGGATCGATCCACATCAACGCGATTTAGCTGGTTGCAGGATCAGGCGCGGCAACTTGCCAAAGCACAGGCAAGAGTGTCTGTGCCACACCGGCTCGCGCCTGTAGCAGCAATCAGCGAATAGGCAGGATCGATGTGGCACAGACACTCTTGTCTGTGCTGGTGAGGCTCGCGCTGCCTGAAAACATCGACAGCTATACTTCCGCCCATGCCGACCGCTCCTCCTGTCATTCCGCCCGTCTCGACGATCGACGAGGTCGTCGATGCGATTCAGGGCATCATCGCCTGGTCCATCGCGAATGAGAGCCGGCTCGGATACTTCGCGGCGCTCTACAAGCGGATCACCATCGCCATCCGCACCGCCATCGCGCAGAACCTGTTTCATGACGGACCGCGCATGGAGCTTTTCGACGTCACGTTCGCCAGCCGTTACTTCGCGGCGTTGAACGGCTACTTTCATCCCGGTGCGTTCCCGCAGCCGTCGCATTGCTGGCGCGTGGCGTTCGACGGTGCCACGCATCCGGAGCCGATCATCGTCCAGCACATGCTCGCCGGCGTCAACGCGCACATCGATCTCGACCTCGGCATCGCCGTCGAGAAGGTCGCGCCCGGGCCGAAGCTGCCGTCGATCCACGCTGACTTCAACACCGTCAACAAAGTGCTCGCTGCACAGGTCAACGGCGTCGTCGACGAGATCGACGAGCTCTCGCCGGTTCTCTCCGACATCTACGACGTGCTGATGAAAGACGAGATCGATCTGATCGGCGATGCCCTGCTCCTCTTTCGCGACGGCGCCTGGCGATTTGCGGAACTGCTCGCGGCCGAGCCCGACTTCGCACATCCGCCGACGATCATGATCAAAGATCTCGAAGTGGCGAAGTTCGGGACGTTGATCTTTTATCCGCCGCCGCTACTCGCAACGATCACCGCCGTGATCGCATCGAAAGAGAGCCGCGACGTCGTGCACAACATCGAGGTGCTCGACGCGATCGCATCGACCCCCGCTCCGATGTAGATTGATCGGGAGTCGGGAGTCGGAGCTTCAGCCGTTTCGAGCTACGCTTCGACACCCGACACCCGACACCCGACACCCGACTCACGCGTGCACGCCCGGCGCTTCGTGGCCGCTGGCGTTCACATACTCCACGTAGCTCCCGCCATAAACCCTCGGCGGCGCGCCGCGCTCTTCGGGGAGCTCGAGCACGCGATTCGAGAGGCCGCGCAGGAACATGCGGTCGTGCGAGACGAAGAGCATCGTCCCTTCGAAGTCGTGCAGTGCCTCGACGAGCATCTCTTTCGTGGCCAGGTCGAGATGGTTTGTCGGCTCGTCGAGCACGAGGAAGTTCGGCGGATCGAGCAGCATCCGCGCGAGCACGAGACGCGATCGCTCGCCGCCGGAGAGCGATCGGATTTTCTTTTCCACTTCGTCGCCGGAGAACTGGAACGCGCCGAGGAGGCTGCGCAACGTGCCGATCGATTCGAGCGGAAAGTCTTTTTGGATCTGCTCCCACACCGTGAGACTCGGGTCGAGGACATCGAACGCTTGCTGCGAGAAGTAGCCCATCTTCAACGACGCGCCGAGTCGGACGGAGCCGGCGTCGGGATCCAGAGAACCGGAGACCATCTTCAGCAAAGTCGATTTGCCCGCGCCGTTCTTTCCCATCACGCACCAGCGCTCGCCGCGGCGAACGAGGAAATCGAAGCCGTCGTAGATCGGCCGTTTGCCGTACGACTTCGAGACGTGCTTCAACGTCACGACGTCGTCGCCCGAACGCGCCGGTTTGCGGAAATCGAACTTCATCGTCTTGCGCTTTTTTGGCGGCTCCAGCTTTTCGATCTTGTCGAGCGCCTTCACGCGGCTCTGCACCTGCGCCGCTTTTGCCGCGTGCGCAGCGAAGCGGTCGATGAAGCGTTGCTCCTTCGCCAGCATCGACTGCTGCCGCGCGTACGCGGCCTCGCGGTTGGTTTCGCGAATGGCGCGCTCGCGTTCGTAGAATTCGTAGTTGCCGGAGTACGTGACCAGGTCGCCCTCATCGATCTCGACGATCTTCGTGACCACGCGGTTCATGAACTCGCGGTCGTGCGACGTCATCAGCAGCGAGCCGTCGTAGCGCTTGAGAAAGTCTTCAAGCCAGATAATCGACTCGATGTCGAGATGGTTGGTCGGCTCGTCCATCAGCAGCACGTCGGGGCGGCCGAGGAGGACCTTGGCCATGGCCACGCGCATCTTCCAGCCGCCGCTCAGCGCGCCAACGTCGCCATCGATCCGGTCGTCTTCGAAGCCGAGTCCGTGCAGAACTTCGTGCGCGCGGGCTTCGAGTTCGTAGCCGCCGAGGTGCGCGTAGTCTTCCTGGACGTGTCCGAAGCGGTCGAGGATCGCGTCCATTTCGTTTATGCGCTCAGGATCCGACATCGCGTTCTGCAGCGCTTCCAGCTCGTGATGGAGATCTCCGAGGCGTCCGCTGCCGGCGATCGCTTCGTCGAGAACGGAGCGGCCGGACATCTCCTCGATGTCCTGCCGGAAGTAGCCGATGGTCATCTTCTTAGGAACGGAGACGTCGCCATCGTCCGGCGATTCCTCGCCGACGATCATGCGAAAGAGCGTGGTCTTGCCGGAGCCGTTCGGACCGACGAGACCGGCGCGCTCGCCGGGATTGAGCTGGAACGAGGCGTCGACGAAAACGAGCTGCCGCCCGTACTGTTTTGAAATTCTGCTGAGGCTGATCATTACCGGGCGGCAGAACGCCGTCGCCGGTGATCGCATTTCGGCCGGACAACTTCAACGCCATCCTCGGAGACGCGATAGCGGAATGGGATGACCGTGAGATCGAGCGGCGGCGTAATCCGCGGCATCACGCGTCGAACGACGGGCACGCGAACCTCGAACGGATCGGCGGGCCGCGGCTCGATGTTGAGGACCGCGCTGAGCATCGCGGCTCGAAGGGGAGCGTTGGGATCGGACATGTTTGTCTGACAACCACGGACACGACGGCTACACTTCCCGAAAAGGGGAGCCGATCATGCCGCCAACTCTCGCGAACGGAAAGATCTGCTACATCGAAATCCCGGCCATCGACATCGATCGCTCCGCCGATTTCTACACCAAAGTGTTCGGCTGGGCGACGCGGAAACGCGGCAACGGCCAGCTCGCCTTCGATGATACGACCGGCCAGGTCAGCGGAACGTGGGTCACCGGCCGTCCGCCGTTGACGAATCCCGGACTGCTCGTCTACATCATGGTCGACGACGTGAACGTCACGATCGACGCGATCCTCGCGAATGGCGGCGAGATCGTGCAGCCGGTTGGCGCCGATGCGCCTGAGATTACGGCGCGCTTTCGCGATCCGGGCGGCAATGTGCTCGGGCTGTATCAGCAACCGGAGTAGAGTCGACCCATAGTGCCTACCGATCGATTACTCTTCCGAGCGCCGTCGTAAACACTTGTGTGTCGAGGAAGTAGTTCGGATAGGACTTCTTGAGCGCGGAGAGCGATTCGACGGCGACGAGCACTGCTTGTCCTCCTGGGGGGAGCGCTTTTTCTATTTGCAGATAGTGATCGGTAGCTCGGTCGAGCTGTTCCTTCTGATAGCCGAAAACGGACAGCGCTTCTTGCGATGGCGTCAATGACAATAGAAAGTAGTATGCCTTGGCCATCTGTGTATCTTCAGCGATCTTAAGCGCCTCGCCGTATGCACCGAGCGTTTTTCGTACATCAAGCTCCGCTTCCAGTGTTCGGACGAAGTCCGTGAGCTCCTGCGGACTCTGAGGAGTTTCGGGAACCGCTTGCGTCCGCTCTGCCAGTGCGAATGCGGAGCCGGTGAGCGCGAAGAAGCGAAGCCATTTTTCCGAGCCTTCGCTCGATTTCAGTGACTGTTGGAGAAAAGTGCCTACGGTTTCGACGGCTGTTGCCCACGCGTGTTGTAACCGCGTGCGGAGCTGGATCTCAATCGATCGACCGTTGTAATCGGGATTGCGATCGCTGTGATAACGGTATACGAGGTGAATGCCGCGATATCCGGAAGCCTTTGGCGAAGAAATGTAGTCCTTTTCGCTGACGAACTGATGTTGCTGTTCGCTGCGGGCATATGCAGCTCGTACTTTGCGTACTTGGTTTACGGATTCGAGAATCGCGCGGCAACCACCGATGTCCTGCATTCGAGAAAGGTTCATCGACGAAAAACGGCGCAACTTCAGGACGATCGATGGAACTCGTTTGAGTCTTTGTGCGACCAGGGCGTGTTCATAGATGCGTCGCGCGCGGGTCCGTAGTCCCATTTGTATTGTGTTCAATGGAAAACTATGAACCGCACGCCAATTGTTCAGAACTTCGAAAGCGATGTCGATTTCTTCAGGGGTGCCCAGACCGCTGGCCAGCAGCCGTCCGGCTGCGTCCACCTGTCCTCTGCTGTAATCGAGCGTTGTCCAGTTCATGTGCGGAATGCGTCTGCATTCTGACACGTACCGCGGGGCGGCTCACTCCGGCGTGATGTACGCCCCCGAAATCCCGCCGTCGACGAGGAATGACGTTCCTGTGATGAACGACGACTCATCGCTTGCGAGGAACAGCGCGGCATTCGCCATCTCTTCGGCGCGGGCGAAGCGGCCCATGGGGATATGGACTAGTCGGCGGTTGCGGCGGGCGGGGTCGGCGAGGAGCTCGGCCAGCAGCGGCGTTTCGACGGGGCCGGGGCAGAGGGAATTGGCGCGGATGTTCTGGCGGGCGAACTCCACGGCGATCTCGCGCGTCATCGCCAGAACGCCTCCCTTGCTGGCGGTGTAAGCGATCTGCGGGACGGCGGCGCCCATGATGGCGACGAACGACGCGGTGTTGATGATCGATCCGCCTCCGGCGCGGAGTAGGGCGGGGATCGCGTATTGGCATCCGAGGAAGACGCCTTTGAGGTTGACGTTGATCACCAGGTCCCAGATCGCCTCGGTGGTGTTGGTGACCGACTCATCGTTCGGATGAAAGATGCCGGCGTTGTTGAAGACCACGTTCAGCCTGCCGAACGTTTCCTCGGCGAACTTCACCATCGCCTCGCAATCGGATGCTTTGGAGATATCGGCGGCAAAAGCGCGGGCGTTGTCGCCGATCTCATTCGCAGTCGCTTCAGCGGACTCTTTTTTCAGATCGACGACAACGACCTTGGCTCCTTCCTTCGCGAAGAGAAGGCAGGACGCTTTGCCGATGCCGGAGCCGCCGCCGGTGATCAAAGCTACTTTGTCTTTCAGTCTCATATCGGATCCTTAGAAGAGTGAAGGGTGAAGAGTGAAGAGTGAAAAAAGGCCGTGGTCACCGCGACTTTCACTCTTCACCCTTCACCCTTCATTTACGCCATTTCAAAGTACCGGCGCCGTTCCCAATCGGTGACGACGGCGTCGAATTTTCGTTGTTCGGTGCGGAAGAAGTGGAGGTAGTGATCGACGACGTCTTCGCCGAAGACCTCGCGCGCGAAGGTGCTCTCGGACAGCGCCGCGATCGACTCGTTCAGTGAATGCGGCATGTGCGGGAGGTCGGACGCGGCTTTGTAGACGTCGCCCTCGAATGCCGGCGGCGGCTCGATGTGATTGGTGACGCCGTCCAGTCCCGCGGCGATGGCGGCGGCGAAGGCGAGGTAGACATTCGCGTCGGCGCCGGGAGCGCGGCATTCAATTCGGAGTGACGGTCCGCTGCCGACGATGCGGAAGCCGGCGGTGCGATTGTCGAAGCTCCAGGCGATTCCGGTCGGCGCGAACGAGCCTTCCACGTAGCGTTTGTACGACGCCGGATACGGCGCGAAGAACGCGAACAGCTCGCGGATGTGCTTCATCCATCCGCCGAGGAACCAGCGGAAGGTCGGGGAGGATTGGATGGCGCCGAGGGATTCGTCGCCGGCGAACTGCGGCTTCTTTCCCGCCTCGTCCCACAGCGACATGTGGATGTGGCACGACGAGCCGGCGTAGCGCTCGTCCCACTTGGCCATGAAGGTGATGGCGTGCCCCTGCTGCCAGGCGATCTCCTTCGCCGCGTGTTTGTAGATTGAATGCCGGTCAGCCATTTCCAGCGCCTCCGCGTAGCGCAATCCGATCTCCTGCTGCCCCGGTCCCCATTCGCCTTTCGACGACTCGACCGGCACGCCGGAGCGCTCCAGATGCGAACGGATCGCGCCGACGAGATGCTCTTCCTTCGTGCTCTGGAGGATGTGGTAATCCTCGATGACGCGGCCGATCGGCGTGGCGTTGATGAACCCTTTTTCGGCGACGGTCTCGTACGAATCCTTGAAGACGTACAGCTCGAGCTCCGACGCGGCCATGACGGCGAAGCCGAGGTCGGCGGCGCGTTTGAGTTGATGCCGCAGCATGCTGCGCGGCGCGACCGGAATCAGCTCGTGTTCGTGCTCGCGATAGACGTCGCACAACACGAGCGCCGTCTTCGGCAGCCACGACGCGACGCGCAGCGTTTCGAAATCGGGGATGGGGCGGAAGTCGCCGTAGCCTTTCGCCCACGACGTGAAGGCGTAGCCGGGCACCGGATCCATGTCGATGTCGCACGCGAGGAGGTAGTCGCACGCGTGCATGCCGTGCTTGAGGATTTCATCGACGAAGAAGCGGCCGACCAGCCGCTTGCCGACCAGCCGTCCGTACATGTCCGGAAACGCGGCGATGACGGTATCGATCTCGTCGTCGGCGACGAGGCGTTTGAGAGTTTCGGTGTCGATGCGTCCTTGCATGGTTTTTAGCTCTTAGCTGTTAGCTCTTAGCTCTTAGGTGTCGGGTGTCGGGTGTCGGGTGTCGGCGGTTTCGTGAAGCATTACTATCGTCCTAAGAGCTTAGAGCTAACAGCTAAGAGCTAATGTCCACGTAAACCGTTTTCCACTCCGTATAGGCATCGAGCGCCGCGAGTCCCAGCTCGCGTCCGATGCCGCTTTGTTTGACGCCGCCGAAGGGGGCTTCGAGGTGGACGCTGCTGCCGGAGTTGATGGAGATGTTGCCGGTCTCGAAGGCGCGGGCCACGCGCAGCGCGCGGGAAACGTCGCGGGTCCAGATCGAGCCGGACAGTCCGTACTGCGAGTCGTTGGCCATGCGCACGCCATCGTTCTCGGAGTCGAACGGCATCACCGCGACGACCGGGCCGAAGATTTCTTCGCGGGCGATGGTCATGTCGGGATCGACGTCGAGGAAGACGGCCGGGTCCAAATACGTGCCGGCGCCTGCGCGCGACTCGCCGCCCGAGGCCAGCGTCGCGCCCTCGGATCTGCCGGTAGCGATGTAGGACAGGACGCGATCGCGATGCGCGGCGGTGACGAGCGGTCCCATCTCCGTTTCATCGTCGAGCGGATCGCCGACATGAACGTTTCCGAATGCTTCGATCAGCGCTTTCGAGAAGCGGTGATAGATCGAACGTTGCACGAGGATGCGGCTGCGCGCGCAGCAATCCTGGCCCGCGTTGCCGAGGGACGAGGAGACAGCGGACGCGACGGCGCGATCGAAATCGCAATCGTCGAAGATGAGGTTCGCCGACTTGCCGCCCAGCTCGAGGCTGACGCGTTTGATGTCTTGCGAGGCGCGCTCCATGACCCGCTTGCCGACTTCCGTCGAGCCGGTGAAGGCGAGTTTGCGCACGAGCGGATGCGTGAGGATCGCTTCGCCAACCACCGATCCCTGTCCGGTCAGGACCGTGAAGACGCCCTCGGGGATACCCGCTTCGAGGGCCAGTTCCGCGAGCCGCAGCGCTGTCATCGGAGTCTGCTCAGCCGGCTTGAGGACCACCGTGTTGCCCATGGCCAGCGCCGGCGCCGACTTCCACGAGGTGATCGCGATGGGGAAGTTCCACGGCACGATGATTCCGCAGACGCCGACCGGCTCGCGGAACGTCATCAGGACGCCGGGCGCGGCGCCGGGGATGGTCTGACCGCCCACTTTGTTCGTCGTGCCGGCGTAGTACTCGAAGCAGTTCGCCGCGAGTCCGACCTCATCGCGCGAATCGCGGATCGGTTTTCCCACGTTGCGCGATTCGAGCTTCGCCAACTCCTCGGCGTTGTCGCGGATTAATTGCGACAAACGCAACAGCATCCGTCCCCGATCGCGCGTGTTGATGGCGCGCCACTTCGGAAAGGCCGCGGCGGCGGCGCGGATGGCGCGATCGGCGTCGTCAGCCGTTGCCTGCGGAATCGAGGCGAGCGTCTCTCCCGTCGCCGGCTCGATCAATGCGAATACGGACACGCGGGCGCTGCAGTGCAAGAAGCAGGCTCAGGATGACAAACCGATTGAAACGCTAGCGCACCTCGCAGCACTATCTGAAGACGTAAGATCACTACGAGGAGATCGCCATGTCCAGACACATCACCAGGCTTTTCGCCGTCATCCTTCTTACTTCCGCGCCGCTGTTTGCGCAGCTCACCATCGGCAATTCGTTTTCGTCGAGTCCGAATGCGAGTGACTTGAACATCGCGGCCACGCGCACAGACATCGATCTGGCCGGTCCGGCCAGCGGGACGGGAACCGTGACCTCGGTTCACGTCTACTGGTCGCAGGCGGGGTGCTCTAACGCGATCAAGATCAAGTTTTTCCGGCGCAGCGGGAACACGCTGACCATGACTGCCGAGCGCGGGCCCTTCAGCTCGGTCGGCGCGGACAACACCTTTGCGATATCGCCGGCCGTGCCGGTGCAGCAGGGAGATCTGATCGGCGTCGCGCGCGTTGCGGCCTGCGGCAATCCGGGGACGTTCTTCGGCTTTACGAGTGCCGGCCATGCCGAATTTCCGTCCGACGTGACCGGGAGCGTCGACCTTTCCACGGGGATAACAGGCGCGCCGCTCGCGCTGAGCGGCAGCGGGCCGGCGGCGACGGAGCAAGTCCGCGGCTACATCCCTGTCGTCGGATCCACCGCCGGCGGCCTCGGGTCGAACTTCAAGACCTCGATGCAACTCCTGTTCGGCGCGCCGACTTCCATCGGCTCGATCACGGGCAGGCTCGTGTTCCATCCGGCCGGCGCCAGTGGCAGTTCGTCCGATCCGTCGCTGAGTTACACAGTCGCCGCCGGACAGGTGGTGACATTCCCCGACGTCGTCGCAGCATTCGGCCGCTCGGGCCTCGGCAGTGTCGATCTCATCGCCGGGCCGTCGGCAACGAAGCCGGTGATCATCACACGCGTTTTCAATGACGCCGGAGCACTCGGCTCGGCCGGGCTGACGGAAGAGGTCATCGATCCAACCGATCCGCGCGTGATCCCGGCCGGCTTCACGGGATTCCTTGTGACGCCGGTCGATCCGACGAAGACCCGCTTCAACATCGGCGTGCGCACCTTCTTCTCCGGCGCGACGATTACGGCCGTGCTGCGCGATACGAACGGAACGGCGCTGAAGACGGTATCGAAGACCTACCTGCCGAACTTTTTCGAGCAGGTCGATTCGACGTCATTCTTCGCTGGCACGGTGGTCGGCCCGAACCAGTCGATCTCGATCACCGTTGGTGGCGGCAGCGCGATCGTCTACGGCTCGACGACCGACAACATCACGAACGATCCAAACATCCAGTTCGCGGTGGCGTTGTTCGGGATCGCGTAGCGGCGCTCAATCGGGAGCCGGCAGGTCGACTGCCGGCTCTCCCGCGAGCGTGTGCCACGCGATCGCCGCGAGCACGACCAGTGCGCCGGCGATCGCGAACGCGGACGGCTTTTCGCCGAGGAAGAGGAAGACCCAGATCGGATTCGAGACCGGCTCGAGCATGCCGGTGAGCGATGCCTGCGTCGCGGTGACGTAGGCGAGGCCGCGCACGAAGAGCACGTAGGCGATCGCGATCTGGAAAACGCCGAGGAAGGCGAGGACGGCGAAGGAGCGCGGGGTGAGCGCCAGGTCGTGACTGATGAACGGCAGCACGGCCAGTGCGCAGACGACGTTGCCCCAAGTCACGGCCGCCTGCGCAGCGCGCTGTTCGCGGCGTAATACGAGAATCAACGCTGCGAAGAATACCGATGACACGAGGGCCATGCCGTTGCCGGCCATGCCGCGCGTTTCGAATCGTCCGACGAAGAAGAGGGCCATGCCGCTCATGGCCACGGCGATGGCGATGACGTCGCGCGCGCGCATCGGTTCGCGCAACACGATGGGCGAGAGCAGCAGCACCCAGACCACGCCGGCGTACTGCAGGAAGATCGCGTTCGCGGCGGTCGTCCATTTCGTGGCGATGACGAACGCGGTCAGGCAGGCCGCGTAGCTGATGATGGCGATGATGAACGCCGTCGTCGATTTCCACTGCCGCCGTCCCCAGACGTTGCGCCCGAGGAAGAGCATGAGCGCGATCGCGGCGAAAAGGGAGCGATAAAACGTGACTTTGAGGCCGGAGTCGGCGACGGCCTTGATGCCGATGCCGCCGGTCGACCAGAGGATCGACGCGCCGACGATGAAGAGAGTGCCGCGCGTGCGATCGGTCATGCGGGGCGGGATTGTAGTGTTGGGAGTCGGGAGTCGGGAGTCGGAGAGAAGACCGCGACGAAAAGAAGTTGTGTTTTCTCTCCGACACCCGACACCCGACACCCGACACCCAACGGCTACGTGCGCTCACGCCGCTTCTGCCTCACCGTGATCGCATAGCCGAGCAAGGCGCCCAGCAGCATCACGCTATTGGTCACCGCGAACACCCAGTTGTGCAGGAGCAGGCTGTAGATCGTGAAGCCGGTGGAGGCGGCGAGCTGGCCGATGAAGAGCCAGGTCGAGACGCCTTCGCTCGTGCCGGCCTGCCACTGCTTGCGAATCTGATTCGCGATCGTCAGCACGAGGATGACGGAGCTTGTCCAGCCGATCGCGTCGACCACGTCGTTAGTTGAAGAACGCGCCGCTGTCGTCGAAGTGCGAACGGAACTCGCTCTCCGCCGGCGGACACGGAAGCGGATCTTCGGGCGGCGGAACGACCAGCGCGCATTCGCGGACGACGTCGGCCAGCGTGTCGATTTCCAGCGGCTTGTTCACCATCGCGCTGACGAGCGTTGCATCCATCGTCATTTCGGAATTCGGATCGCGCACCGCCAGCACAAACGTCGTGGCCTCGGGGCGCTCTTCGCGGAAGCGCGTCAGGAAGGTCAGCCCTTCACCGCCGGCGAGACTCATGTCGATGAGGATCAGCGCGTAGTCGCACTTGCGCGTTTTCTCGAGCGCGTCCTCCGCGCTGATCGATGTGTCGACGCCGAGGGGCTGATGGCGAAGGATCGTGAAGAGCATGGCGCGAAGGGCATCGTTGTCTTCGATGATGAGCACTCTCGCTTCAGTGGCTGACATTTCGTTCGTCCTTTTTGCAGATAGGGAATGTCAAGAGCTATGCCAGTTCAGTTCACTTTGTCGGTCGGTACTGCCGCAGTGTCAGGCGGCGGGCAATCGGGAAGTTGCGGTCGTTCGGTGAGCGCGTTCATGCACGCGGTGACGGTGGCCATGAGCAGCTCAACGTCAAAGGGCTTGCGGATCGAGCCCGCCACGATGGACGGATCGAGGTCACGCGGTTCGTTGCCGGCGGTGAGAACGATGACGACCGGCCGCGCGTCGGCGGGAAGCTTCTTCAGCTCGTCGAGGACGTCCCAGCCGCTCTTCATCGGCATCATCAGGTCGAGCAGCATCACGGAGTAGACGCACGTCCGCAGCCGCGCCAGCGCCTCGAGGCCGTTGCGTGCGCCGTCGACGGCGAACCGCCGGCGGCGCAGGATCGTGAACAGCAGTGCGCGGATGGCGTCATCGTCGTCGACGATCAGGATGCGTTTGTCATTCGTCGGCATCTCGCGCTCTATCAGCAAGTTCGCTGCCCATCAGAAGGCAAAGGGCAGAAGGCAGAAAGCAGAAGTCGATTGGTTCTACTTCTCCCTTCTGCCCTTTGCCTTCTGCCTTTACTTCACCAGGCGCGACATTTCCCGGAACTCGTCCGTTCCTGAGTTGGCCGTCAGCTCGAAGAGGACCATCTCGGTGGAGCTCAGACGCGCGCCGTCGGAGATCATGCGACGGATGGCGATGTCCTTGTTGGCCTGAGTGCGCGAGGAGATGGCGTCGGCGACGATGGTGACGTCGTAGCCGTTGGCGATGAGATCGCCGACGGTTTGATAGACGCAGACGTGCGCTTCGACGCCGGCCACGATGGCCTGTTTGCGATGGAGGTTGCGCGTGGCGGTGACGAACTCGGCGCAGCCGTAGCCAGAGAAACACGACTTCTCGATCGGGACATATCCGGATGTTTCCTCGAACGCGCGGCGGATGATCGAAATGGTCGCGCCGAGCCCCTTGACGTATTGCTCGGTGAGGAGCGCGGGGATGTCGACGATCTGGCTGCCGCGTACGAGCCGTTCGATGTTGCGTTCGACCGCTTCACGCTCGCTGATGACCGGCATCAGTTTCAACTGCACGTCGATGACGATGAGGAAGGCGTCGGCGCGATGAAGTCTCGGCATGGACGAAAACACTACACGAATCCCGCCACAGGTAAACTCCGCGCGTGTCCGCCCTCTTTGGCCGCCTCTTTCAATTGATCGGAATGATCATCCTTCCGATCGGCCTGCTCACCGGATTGCTGAAAGACAACGTGGCGCTGGAAGTGCGCCTGCTCTTCATCGGCGGCACGATTTTTCTGGTGGGATGGCTGATGGCGAAGAACAAATAGTTCTCACCACAAAGACACAAAGAGCACAAAGGGTTTCCTCTGTGCCCTTTGTGTCTTTGTGGTGAAAAGCCTTTACTCGTCGATCGCGATCGTCTCCACGCGGTCGCCGCGCTCGGTCTGGTCGACCACCGCCGTCATGCCCGCCGTCACGCGGCCGAAGATCGTGTAGCCGCCGTCGAGGTGCGGTTGCGGCGAGTGGGTGATGAAGAATTGCGAGCCGCCGGTGTCCGGTCCGGATAACGCCATGCCGACTGCGGCGCGCGTGTATTTTTGCAGGTTGATCTCGTCGCGGATCGCGTAGCCCGGGCCGCCTTCCATATCGTTGCGCGGATCGCCGCCCTGGATGACGAAGTTCGGCACGACGCGCATGAACGAGCTGTTTTCGAAATACTTGCCGCGGGCAAGCTGCGCGAAGTTCCAGGTGGTCACCGGCGCGTCCTGCGTCAATAGCGCGACCTTGATGTTGCCTCGGGTCATGTGGATGGTGGCGGTGTGCGGATGGTGCGACCACTCCACGATCTGCGCGTAATCGGTGCGCGTCACGGGCAGCGGCGTGTATTGCGGACGCGGCTTCTTCAGTTTCTGTTCGATTGCATCCGCGGCGATGCGGCGGACGACCGGATCGGCGTCGCCGAGTTGCGCGCGCAGAACGCTCTCGCGCTCCGGGTAGTCGATCTCGGCCAGCGACCCGATTGCGGCCAATCGCGCATCGTTCTGTTTGTCGCTCCGCGCGCGTTTTTCCGCGGCCTGAAGCGTGGCGAGCTTGTTGGGATCGTGCGATTTCGCGTACGCGCCGATGGCATAGCCGCGCACGATCACGTCAGGATCGTCGAGCGCGGCGCGGATGAGCGGGAGGTTGGCGTCGATGTGATCGTCCGCGATCGTCGCCAGCGCCTGCGCGCGGACGAGCGGATCGGGATTATGCGCGTAGCGCTCGCGAACGGCGTCGGAGACGGCGCTGGCCGCTTCGAGGACGCGCACCTTCGCCCATCCGCTCATCTCCGCCGGCAGCAGCTTCTCGTCGTTGAGGTTTTTGGCGATGGCGCCGGCGGCGATCTCGCGGTCCCAGCGCGAGCCATTCGCAGCGACGTCGAGCAGACGGCGGCGTGCCGGTTCGCTGCGGACGGAGTAGTAGCCCAGGGTGTCGATCGATGAGGCGCGGGTGCCGGGATCGGGATCGTCGAGCAGTTCCAGCACGCGCAGCGCGTCCTGCGTTATCTCCGGGCGCTCGATCGTTTTGCGCTCTTTCGCCGCAAGCCGCGCAATGGCGACGACCGCGTTGGTGCGCACCCACGGATGCGGATCGCGCAGCGCCTCGATCAACAGCGGCAGCGACTCCGGTGCGGCGATGCGGCCGAGCGCGGACATCACGTTGGCGCGCGTCTGCGGATTCGGATCGTTGACGAGCAGCTCCAGCCGCGGCCGCGCCGCCGCATACGCGCGCCGCGCCAAGGCGTATGTCGCTTCCTCGCGGATGCGCGGCGACGGCGATGCGAGCGCGTCGGCGGCGATCGTCGATGCTTCGTCGCTCTTGAAGCGAAAGAGGAAGCGGATGGCCCGCGCGCGAATCCCTTCCGGCACCTGCGCGGTCGTGAATGCCGCGTAGCGCGCCAGCGGCACCTTGGCCGCCAGTTTCGAAAGCGCCTCGACCGCTTCCCCGCCGACGTCGCCATCGGTGTCATTCGCAAACTGCAGCAGTGCGTCGATGGAGGCGGGATCGCCGATCTGGCCGAGTGCGAATGCCGCAGTCGCGCGAACGTTCGCATCGGGATCGTGGACTAGCGTTACGAGCTGCGCCACTCCCGCCTGCCGTTCGCCTTCGTCGCGCACGCCGTTGCCATTCGCATCATCGAACGTCTGCGGACCGATGCGGCCCAGCGCCAGCGCCATGCGCGCACGGTGCAGCGCGTTCGGATGATGAATGCCCCAATCCACCAGCGGCGCGTAGTACTGCCGCCGGTCCTCGATCTGCAGGATCTTCACTTCCTCCTCGAGCTTGAATCCATACGCGACCGGTGCCGCGGGAACCGGCGCAGCCGCGGGCGGCGGCGGCGGAGGAGGCGCGATGATCGAGCAGCCGGCGAGGATCAGAAGGGGCGCGATGATGGTGGTGCGCATCGCGCGGGATGATAGCGCGGTGACGCGCGACACATGCCCGTGTAGCGCATCCGCCCTTGCCCCGCACCGCCTCCTGAACGACACTGCGCGTGCATGGACGCGTCCGCCGGCATCGAAGCACAGAATCTGGCCCGCCGGTATGGACGCCGGTGGGCGCTCGCGGACGTCTCTTTCAATCTCGCCGGCGGCTCGGTGCTGATGCTGGCCGGTCCGAACGGATCGGGGAAGTCGACGCTGCTGCGGACAATCGCTACCGCCGTTCGTCCCGACGGCGGTTCCGCGCGCGTCGGCGGCTTCGATGTGGTCACGGAGCGCGAGGATGTTCGCAAGCTGGTGGCTCTCCTCAGCCACGCTTCGTATCTCTACGATTCGCTCACCGCCCGCGAAAACCTCGCCATCGTCGCCGACCACCTCGGCCATCCTCGCTCGGGCATCGCCGCGCTTCTCGATCGCGTTGGACTCGGGCGCCGCGCGGACGACGTTGTCGCCACCTTCTCCGCCGGCATGCGCAAGCGCTTGTCGTTCGCGCGCGTTCTGCTGCAGGAGCCGCGCGTTGCGCTGCTCGACGAGCCCTACGGCCAGCTCGATCCCGCGGGATTTGATCTTGTCGATGACGTCGTGCGCGAGTTGAAGGCGGGCGGAACGACGGTCATTTTCGCGACGCACCAAATGGAACGCTCCGCCGCACTCGCCGACGAGGCCCTCTTGCTCGAAGCGGGGCGGGTGGCGTGGCGGGGGAAGGCGTCGGAGGTGGCGATTTGAGCATCCTGCCGAGCCTCCCAGCAGCACAGACAAGAGTGTCTGTGCCACATTCGGCGGCGGATTCAACTTGCTGGTGCGGAGAAACCCGTGTCTGGTGTGGCACAGACACTCTTGTCTGTGCTTTGGGAGGCTTGGCAGGATCATGCTGACCGCCGCCCTCCGCAAAGAACTGCTCCTGCAATGGCGCAGCCGTGCTCAATTCATGGCCGTCTTCGTTTTCGGCGCCGCCGCGTTGCTCCTCTTCAGCTTCGCCGTCGGACCGGTCGCCGAACTGCTTCGCCAATTCTCCGCCGGCTTCCTCTGGCTGGGATTGCTCCTCTCATCGACGCTCACCCTCGCCGAAAGCTTTCACGCCGAGATGGAGAATCGCGCTATGGAAGGGTTGCTGCTTCTGCCCGCAAATCCGCGTGCGCTCTACTACGGGAAAGCGATCGCCAACTGGTTGCAGCTCACCCTCCTTGGCATCGCCCTGATTCCGGTGATGGTCGTTCTTTACGACGCCGGCACCATGCGCATCCCGATGCTCATCCTGGTCATCGCCCTCGGCACTGCGGGCTTATCCGCACCCGGAACGCTCTATGCCGCAATGACCGCGCAGGTGCGGTCGAAGCAGACGCTCTTGCCGTTACTGCTGTTTCCGCTTATCGTTCCTGCATTACTGGCATCCGTAAAAGCGACCTCGCTGATCATCCTCGGCGACCCGATGAATCAGCTGCGATCATGGATCGTCCTGCTGGCCTCGTTTGATGCAATTTACTGGTCCCTGTGCGGACTTCTTTTTGGATACGTCGTTGAAGAGTGAGCGGTCCCAAAACAATGCACGTTGACAACAATCGCTTTCCGCGGCTGCCGTGGATCATCCTCGGCATCGGTATTCTCTTCCTCGCGATCGGCTCCTACATCGGTCTCTTCGTCGCGCCCCCCGAGGCGTTGATGGGACAGGTGCAGCGAATCATGTACGTGCATGTGCCGACGGCGTGGAACGCGCTGCTGGCCCTGACGTTCGCGTTCGTTTGCGCCGTCATCTTTCTTTTTAAATCGGACTGGAAGTGGGATGCGCGGATGGAGGCGGCCATCGAAGTCGGTGTCGTCCTCGGCTTTCTGCTTTGCTGCCAGGGATCGATCTGGGCAAAGCCGACGTGGGGTGTGTGGTGGGATTGGGATCCGCGTCTGACCACGACCGCGGTTCTCGTCTTCGCCTTTCTCGGCATCCTGGCCCTTCGGAAATTCGTCGAAGATCCCGGACGGCGCGCCATCTGGTCAGCCGTGGCCACGATCATCGCCTCGGTGGACGTCCCGATCGTCTACTACTCCGTTCGCTGGTGGAACTCGCTGCATCAGTTGCAGTCAAGTCCGAGCACCGTCTCGCGTCAGTTCTGGCTGCCGCTGCGGATGAACGCTTTCGGCATCCTGTTTCTGATGACGGCGTTCATCATGTTGCGCGCGCGCGTCGCGTCGATGCGGCTCGCGCAGGAGCTTGTGCCGCCGCCAGCGGTGGGAGAAAACGTATGAACGGAATGATCCCGGGCGGCTGGGGCTTCGTCGTGGCCGCCTACTCAGTGACGGCGATCGTGCTGGCCGTCTACGGCGCCAGCGTCATCGCGCGGTTGCGCAACGAAATCAATCGGAGAACCCATGACTGAACCAACTGCCAGCGATGCCATGCGCCGCAAGACGCGCCTCTTCATGGTCGGGGCGTTCGCCGCCGCGATCGCCGCGTTTCTCGTGATCGCGTACGGCGGCATCAGCAAGAACCTCGTCTACTACTGGACGCCGACTGATCTCCACGCCGCCGGCGACAAGGCCTACGGCGCCACGATCCGCCTCGGCGGCATGGTTGCGCCGCATTCGGTGAAAGGCCGCAACGGCGTCTCGGGCCTCGAGTTCGACGTGAAGGACGCCAGCGGTATCGTGCACGTGAAATCGTCCGGGGTCCCACCGCAGATGTTCCGCGAGAACATCGGCGTCGTCGTCGAAGGGACAATGACCCGGTCCGGCTACTTTCAATGCAACCGCCTGATGGTTTCGCACAACAACGAATACCGCGCCCCGAAGGCCGGCCACGCGGTGAACAAAGAAGAGCTGCAGAAGATGATGAAGTCGACGGAAGGATTGAAGGACTAATGAAGTGGCCAGTGGTCAGTGGTCAGTGGTCAGAACCAATAGGGATGCTGACCACTGACCACCAGCCACTGACCACTCGAACACACACATGACCGCCACATTCGGACGTTTCCTCATCCTCGCCTCAGTCCTCGTCTCGACGACCGGAGCGTTCATCGCCTACGCGGCCGGCGCGAAGCGTTCGCCCGAGGGGCTGAAGTGGTCGCAGCGCTTCGCGTATGCGTTCGCGGGGCTGATGGTGATCGCGACCGGCGTCATGGAGTACGCGCTGATCACGCACGACTTCAGCGTGCAATATGTTGCGCATGTCGGATCGACGCAGGTGCCGCTGTGGGTGACCATCGTCAGCCTATGGTCGTCGCTCGAAGGGTCGATCCTCTTCTGGGGATTCATCCTCGGCATCTACATCGCGGGCACGACGTGGGTGAACCGGAATGAACATCAGGAGTACATGCCGTTCGCGATCGGGACCTGGCTCGCGTGCGGCGCGTTCTTCAGTTTCCTCATCGCTGGACCTGCCAATCCGTTCCTCAGCGTCAATCCGGTGCCGCTCGACGGACCGGGACCGAATCCGTTGCTGCAAAACCATCTATTGATGATCATCCACCCGCCGATGCTTTACCTCGGCTACGTCGGGATGACCATTCCCTTCGGCTTCGCCGCCGCCGCGTTGCTCCGCGGCCGCCTCGGGCAATCCTTTCTTCGACCGCTGCGCGCGTCGCTGCTGCTGCCGTGGGTGTTCCTGACCATCGCCATCATGCTCGGCGGCTGGTGGGCCTACGAAGTCCTCGGCTGGGGCGGTTACTGGGCGTGGGATCCGGTCGAAAACGCATCGCTGCTGCCGTGGCTCACAGCCACGGCAGCGCTGCACTCGGCCATCGTCATGGAACGCCGCGGCGTGCTCAAAGGGTGGACGGTCACGCTGATTCAGGCCAGCTTTCTCCTCACGATTCTCGGCACGTTCATGACGCGCTCGGGTGTTTTCAACTCCGTCCATTCGTTCACGCAGAGTGCGATCGGGCCGACGATTCTCATCTTCCTCGCTGCGGTGCTGCTCTTCTCCGTCCTGCTGCTCGCCTTCCGCATCGACTCGCTCGAATCCGACGGACGGATCGAGAGCGCGGTGAGCCGCGAGGGGATGTTCCTCGTCAACAACCTCTTCTTCGTCGTCTTCACCTTCACCGTGCTCGTCGGCACGGTCTTCCCGCTTGTCGTCGAAGCGATCAAAGGGAAGCAGATGAGTGTCGGGCGGCCGTACTTTGACGCGATGGTCGTGCCGGTCGGAACGGCGCTGCTGTTTCTCCTCGGCGTCGGTCCTGCGCTGCCGTGGGGCAAAACGAATCGCAAGGAAATGCTGCGCGCGTTGCTGCCGCCGATGATCACCGGCGCGATCGCGCTGATCATCGGATACGCATTCGGCGTTCGCAACGCTTTGACGCTCATCACGCTGTTCTTCGGCGGCTACGCGATTCATGTGACCTTCGCGCAGATGTGGCTTCCGCTTCGTCAGCGATTGAAAAAGGGCGACGCGTTTGCGCCCGCGCTGATCGACACGCAACTCCGCCGTGGACGTCGCCGTTTCGGCGGCTACGTCGTTCACGCCGGCGCGGTCATCGTCTTCGTGGCCATCGCCGTCAGCAGCACGATGCGCACGCAGGAGGAAGTGACATTGACGCGCGGTCAGAGCACGACCTTCGCCGGCTACACGGTCACGTTTCTCGGCACCGAGGAGCGCACCGAACCGCATCGGCGATCGACGATCGCGCGGTTCAACATTTCGAAAAACGGCCAGCCGGTCACGACGATGGAGCCGCGTATGAATCAGTACGCGGCGATGCGCGAACCGGTCGGTACGCCAGACGTGCACTCGACCATCGGACGCGATTACTACCTTTCGATCATGAACATCCAGGGCGATCAGGTTGGACTGCTGATCATCAACGTGCCGATGGTCGGCTGGATCTGGGGCGCGGTGCTGCTGATGGGCGCGGGCGGTTTGATCGCGCTGATCCCGATGCGTCGCCGCACGTATGTCGTCGTCCCGGAGAGCTCTCCAACGATCGACGATGAGGCGATTGCGTGAACCGGACGGTTCTGATCATCGGCCTCATCATCGTCGCCGCGATCGTCGTCGTCCTTTTCGCCGGCCTCGGCAAAGATCCGCAGCACATCGATTCGCCGCTGGTCGGCAAGCCCGCGCCGCCGTTCGCGCTGAAGGCGGTCAACACCGGCGAGACCATCGACCTCGAGTCGCTGCGCGGCAAACCGGTCATCGTCAACTTCTGGGCGACGTGGTGCGTGCCGTGTTACGAAGAGCACCCGACGCTGGTCGCCAACGCGCGCCAGCTGCCGAACGTCCAGTTCGTCGGCGTGGTGTTCAACGATACAGAGGACAAGATCAACCACTTCCTGGCCGAGCGCGGAAGCGCGTATCCGACGCTGCTCGATACGAATGGCAAGACCGCGATCGCGTACGGAGTCGGCGGCGTGCCGGAGACGTACTTCATCAACGCGGCCGGGACGATCGTGGCGAAATTTGAAGGGCCGATGAACACCGAGATTCTGCAGGAGAATCTGGCGAAGGCGATGCGATGATCGCGACGTTCTTTCTTCTCGCGCTGCTGCAAATCAAAGTGCCCGATGCCGCGCAGTTCGTCGGTCAGCCGCAGGGCCGTCCGCTCGCCGGCGCACAACTCGAACAACAGACGATGGCGATCTCGCACGAGCTTCGCTGCCCCGTGTGTCAGGGACTGGCCATCGGCGACTCACCGTCGATCATGGCCTCCAACATGAAGGCGCAGGTGCGTGAACTGCTCGAACGCGGATACACCGAGGAGCAGATCCTCAGCTACTTCGAAAAGTCGTACGGACAGTTCGTCCTGCTCAAGCCGAAGTTTCAGGGCGTGAACGCGCTGGTGTGGATCCTCCCGGTTGCCGTCCTCGCCATCGGATTCGTACTCGTCGTTTCGAAGGCGAAAAAACTCGAAGTCGAGCCGGTACACGCGGCCGCTGAAGAAGAACCGGCGGACGATCCCTACCTCGCCCGCGTCCGCGAGATGGTGGAGAAACCATGACCGATTGGCTCAGCGCCGGCGGGATGATCCTGTCCGGCCTCATCGTCGGCTTCATGTTCTGGTACGGCATGAAAAGCCGCGCGCCGAAGCCGGACGTGGAGCGCCTCGACCTCGAAGCGAAACGCGACGTGCTGCTCCAGCAGTTGCGCGAATTGAAAGAAACCGGCGGCAGCGTGGAAGAACAGCGCCGCCTGGAGCGCGAAACAGCCGATGTGTTGCGCGCTCTCGACAAACGCAAAGCCGCTCCGTCGAAAACCGCTGCCGCTCCGACTCCGGCCGCCGCCGACGTCAACATCGCCGCGCTGACCCGCGCCGCCTCCATCCGCGGCTTCATCTGGGGCGCAGCCTCCGTCGCCGTCCTCGGCGGGATCGCATGGTTCGTCACGGAAAAGGCCACGCCGAAAACGGAGACTGCTTCTGCTCCAATGGCGTCCGCGCCCCAGTCGCAACCGCAGCAGTCCGATCCCGCGCTGCAACAGATCGAAGCGGCCGTCGCGAAATCGCCTGACGATCTGGAGATGCGCAACCAACTCGCGAAGGCTTACCTCGAACGCGAAAACCTGATGGGCGTTTTCGAGCAGACCAAGTACATCCTCGCGCGCACTCCCGACGACGCCCGCGCGCTGACGTACCAGGCGCTCGTGCGCATGTCGATGGGCCAGCGCGATCCCGCCGCCGAGATGCTGCAGCACGCCATCAAGTCCGACCCGCAGCTTCTCGACGCCTACGTGGCCCTGGCCTGGGACAACATCCAGCGCGGCAAGACAGCCGAGGCCGAAGCGCAGATCGCCGAAGCCACGCGCCGCCATCCCGAACAGAAAGCGCGCCTCGACGACGTGTTGGCCAAAATGAAAGAGCAGGCCAAGAATCCGGCGCCTGCCGCCGCCGCAGCGTCGACTCCTGCCGCCGCTCCCGTCTCCGGTCCGTCAGTCCACGTAACGCTGACGCTTGCCGGCGCGGCGCCTTCCCCGAACGCCGTCCTCTTCATCATCGCCCGCGCCGCCGGCCAAACCGCCGGCCCCCCCGCGGCCGTCAAACGCATCGCCGGCCCAACGTTCCCGCTCGACATCGACCTCAGCGCCGCCGACTCGATGATGGGCCAGCCGCTCCCCGCCACCATCCGCATCGAAGCCCGCATCGATTCCGACGGCGACCCTCTGACGAAAAATCCGTCCGACCCGCACGCCGCTCAGGACGGCGTTGCGACGAACGGGGCGAAGGTCTCGCTGGCGCTGCAGTAGAAAATCGCGATCACCAACCCATCACATACGCGAACATCAGCGGCGCGACGATGGACGCATCCGACTCGATTACGTGCCTGGGTGTATCGACGCCGAGTTTGCCCCAGGTGATCTTCTCGTTCGGGACGGCGCCTGAGTAGGAACCGAAGCTCGTCGTCGAATCGCTGATCTGGCAAAAGTAGCCCCAGAGCGGGACGTTGGTGCGTTGCAGGTCCTGGTGGAGCATCGGGACGACGCAGATGGGGAAGTCGCCGGCGATGCCGCCGCCGATCTGGAAGAAGCCGATCGTGCCGGACGCCGAGGTCTTCGTGTAGTAATCGGCCAGCTCGATCATGTACTCGATGCCGGTGCGGACCGTGTGCACGTTCTTCACGTCGCCGGAGATGCAGTGGCCGGAGTACATGTTGCCGAGGGTCGAGTCCTCCCAGCCGGGGACGAACATCGGGAGATTTTTTTCGGCGGCGGCGATCATCCACGAATTCTTTGGATCGATCTGGTAGAACTCGGCGATCGAACCGTCGCGGAGGATCTCGTACATGAACTCGTGAGGGAAAAGGCGGCGGCCTTCATTGTCCTTCTGCATCCAGTGTTTCAGCACGGCCGATTCGATGCGGCGCATCGCCTCGCCTTCGGGGATGCAGGTGTCGGTGACGCGGTTCATGTGCCGGTCGAGGAGCGCTTTTTCGTCCTGCGCGGAGAGGTAACGGTAGTGCGGGACGCGTTCGTAGTGATCGTGCGCGACGAGGTTGAAGATGTCCTCCTCGAGGTTCGCGCCGGTGCAGCAGATGGCGTGGACCTTGTCCCGCCGGATCATCTCGGCGAGCGAGATCCCGAGCTCCGCGGTCGACATCGCGCCGGCGAGCGTGATCAGCATCTTGTTGCCGCCGTCGAGGTGCTTGATGTAGTCGTCCGCCGCCGCGCGCAGGGCCGCCGCGTTGAAGTGGCGATAGTGATGCTGGATGAACTCCGTGATCGGTCCGGACATGGTCGTCAGCTCCGCAAAAACGCGGCGAAGATTACCATCACCATTCGATGGGGCGGCGGTCGTGGAAGAAGCGGCCTGTCGGTCCGTCGTCCGGCAACGTGGCCAGCCACACGATCGTGTCGGCGCCCTCCTCGACGCTGCGCGTGGCGTTGCGGCCGCCCATGTCGGTGCGGACCCATCCGGGATCGACACAGTTCACGCGAGCGGACGGCAACGCGTGCGCGAGCATGACTGTGATCGCGTTCAGGGTCGTCTTCGAAATCGAGTAGGCGGGTGCGTAGCTGGTCATCGACGAAATCTGTCCCGCACCCGAGGAGACGTTGACGACGCGCGCGGCCTTGCTGCGGCGGAGGAGGTTCGCGACGGCCTGCGTGACCAGCAGCGGACCGAGCGCGTTCGTGCGCAACGTCTTTTCGAACGTTTCCGGCGGCGTATCGAGGATACCCGTCCCCTCGCCGAACAGAATCGCCGCGTTGTTGACGACGACGTCGAGCTGGGCGAACTCGCCCGCGATCCACGCGGCAAGCTCGCGAATGGACGCAGCATCGGAGGTATCGAGCGCATGGGCGACGGCATCGCCGCCGATTTTCGCCGCCGCGGCGGCCGCGGACGTTTCGCGGCGGCTCGTCACGATGAGGCGGTAGCCGCGCGCGGCGAGTTGCTTCGCCACTTCGAATCCGATGCCGCGGCTGGAGCCGGTCACAAGTGCGACGCTGGTCATGCCGCTCCGCGTGCGACATGCGTGCCGCACATCCATCGCCGCTAGAATGAGCGGATGAACCTCCGCCGCTTCGCCGCTGCTGCCTCGATCCTTCTGTCTACCGTCGCGTTTGCCGATGAGCCGCAGCTTCGGAAGGATGTGGCCTTTCTCGCAGCGCCCGCCACCGAGGGCCGCGGAATCTCCACGCAGGGAATCCACAAGGCGGCCGATTACATCGAGGGACGTTTGAAGTCGATCGGACTGCAGCCGGCGTTCGGGAAGTCGTATCGCGAGCAGTTCCCGATCAAGACCGGTGTCGTACTCGGCAACGGCAACAAGCTCAAAGGCGTCGCGGACGGCGACTGGACGCCGCTCGGCTTCTCGAGCCCCGGCGCGTTCGCGGGTCCGATCGCCTTCGTCGGGTACGGCATCGACGCGACGCCGATCGGCTACAACGATTTCGACGGCATCGATCTGAAGGGCAAGGTCGCGGTGATGCTGCGCTACGAGCCGCAGGAGAAGGACGACGCCTCGAAGTTCGACGGCCGCAAGCCGAGCCGCTGGTCGGCCATGCGCTACAAGGTTTTGCAGGCGCGCGAGCGCGGCGCGGTTGCGGTGATTTTCACGACCGGTCCGCTGCAGGACGAAGGGAAGGACAAGGTTCCGCCGCTTGTGAATGACGGCCCGGAAAGTCCGGCCGGCATTCCGGTGCTGCAAGTCAAAACGTCGGTCGCGGAAAAATGGGTTGGCGATCTGACGGCGTGGCAGAAAAGTGTCGACGCCGATCTGAAGCCGCGGTCAAAAGTTCTCGAAACGCGCATCACCGGCGTCGCGGATGTGAAGCCTCAATTCGTCGACGCCGAGAACATCGCCGGCATCCTGCCGGGCCGCGGTGCGCTCGCGAACCAAATCGTCGTCCTCGGCGCGCACTACGACCACCTCGGCTACGGCGGTCAGGGATCGATGAAGCCGAACGAACACGCCATCCATCCCGGCGCCGACGACAACGCCTCCGGCGACGCGGCCGTGCTGGCAATTGCCGAGCGGCTGAAGCAGACCGACGACGTGAACAACCGACGCACGATCGTCGTGGTGCTCTTCTCCGGCGAAGAAGTCGGACTGGCGGGATCGTCATGGTTCGTCGCCCACTCGCCGCTGATTCCGCGCGTGGTGGCGATGATCAACCTCGACATGGTCGGGAGGATGCGCGACAACCGGCTGATTGTTTTCGGATCCGATTCCGCGCCGCAATGGAAAGAGGTCGTCGACACTGCCAGGTCGTTTGCGGCGATCAATGTGACGTCGAGCGGCGACGGGTACGGGCCGTCGGATCAGACCAGCTTTTACGCGAAGCAGATTCCGGTGCTGCACTTCTTCACCGGCGCGCACGATCGCTATCACACGCCCGAGGATGTGGCGGAGAGCCTCAACTACGCGGGGATGGAGCACGTGGTCGATTTCGGGACAAGCGTAATGATGCACCTCGCCTCCGGCCGCGTGACGCCGCAGTACGCACGCGCCGCCTCGGCGCCCGCGATGGAAGGCGATTCGCGCGGCTACGGCGCGTACCTCGGCACGGTCCCCGACTACAGCGCGATGGGCGAGACCACCGGCGGCGTTCTGCTCGCAGACGTGCGTCCCGGCTCGCCGGCGGACAAAGCCGGTATTCGCGGCAAGGACCGCATTGTCTCCATCGGCGGCACGCGTATCGAAAATCTCTACGACATGTCGTACGCGCTTCAGGATCACAAGCCGGGCGACACGGTCGACATCATCGTCATGCGCGACGGCGAACGGAAAACGTTGCGCGCCACGCTGACCACGCGCGGCGTCGCTCCGCCCGCGCCGAAAGTCTCGTCGCTCGTGATCAAAGCCGGCAAGCCGTACGAGAAAACGTTCGACGGCGAGAAGCATCTCAAAGACATCCGCCAGCTCACGTTCGGCGGCGAGAACGCCGAGGCGTATTTCAGTCCGGATGGGACCAGGATCATCTACCAGGCCACGGTGCCCGGCGCGGGATGCGATCAGGAGTACACGATGGATCTCGCCACCGGCGAGACGAAGCTGGTCTCGAGCGGGAAGGGGCGCACGACGTGCGGCTACTTCAAGTATCCGCAAGGTGATCGCATCGTCTATGCGACCACCGAGGGGGGCGCGGCGGAGTGTCCCGCCAAGCCGGATATGTCGCATGGCTACGTGTGGCCGGTCTATCCGAGCTTCGACATCGTCGAGGCGAATGTCGATGGATCGAACGCGAAGAAACTCACCACGACCGCCGGCTACGACGCGGAGATGACGTGGTGCCATCAGGGCGGCAAGATGATTTTTACCTCGATGCGCGACGGCGACCTCGATCTGTACGAGATGGACGCGGCGTCAGGAAAGGTGAAGCGCCTGACGAACACGCCCGGCTACGACGGCGGCGCGTTCTACAACGCCGACTGTACTCAGATCGTCTGGCGCGCGAATCATCCCGTCGGCCCGGCGCTCGACGAGGACCGCGCGCTGCTGGCGAAGGACCTCGTCAAGCCGCTGCACATGGAGCTGTTCCTGATGAACGCTGACGGCACGAACCAGCGACAGATCACGAGCAACGGCGCGGCAAATTTCTGTCCGTACTTTATGAACGACGGGAAGCGGATCATCTTCGCGTCGAATGTAAATACGAAGGGATTCGACTTCGATCTCTGGACGGTGGAGAAGGATGGGCAGGGGTTGGAGCGCATCACTACGGCGCCGGGCTTCGACGGCTTCTGTGTTTTCAGTCCGGACGGTCAGTACTTGATCTGGGCTTCGAGCCGCGCGCAGCCGGAGGGGCACGAGATGAATTTGTTTATCGCGAAGTGGGTGGATTGAATTTATCCAGTGCTCCGAGCCTCACCAGCACAGACAAGAGTGTCTGTGCCACACCGGCTCTCCCGTCTAGCGAGATCTTCGCGATACGAACGAATCGATGTGGCACAGACCCGAAACCGGCAGTTGCCTGAGAATGGGGGTCGGGTGCTTAGCCACTCGCATTCAACTGCGGCGCAGCGAGGTAAGTCGCTGAATTCGCACGCAGAAGAAGTGTGGAGAATTGG
>JAXDIO010000172.1:0-5240 GCA_034663965.1 Thermoanaerobaculia bacterium
TCATGGGGCCGTGCGCCGGCGGCGCCGTCTACTCCCCCGCCATCACCGATTTCATCCTGATGGTGAAGAAGACCAGCTACATGTTCGTGACCGGCCCGGACGTGATTCGCACGGTGACGCACGAAGAAGTAACGAAGGAAAAACTCGGCGGCGCCGATACACACAATCAAACCTCGGGCGTTGCGCACTTCGCGGCCGATTCGGACGAAGACTGCATCGCCACGATCCGCGAGCTGCTTTCGTACATGCCGTCGAACAACATGGAAGAGCCGCCGCACGTGCCGACGACGGACGACGTGAACCGTGTCGACGAGCAGCTCGACACATTCATCCCCGACTCTCCGAATCAGCCGTATGAAATCCGCGATCTGATCCGGACGATTGCCGACGAAGATCATTTCCTCGAAGTTCACCAGCATTTCGCGCGCAACCTCGTGGTCGGATTCATCCGGCTGAACGGCCATCCGGTTGGCGTCGTCGCGAATCAGCCGGCGTTCCTGGCAGGCGTCCTCGACATCAACGCCTCGCGCAAAGGCGCGCGCTTCGTCCGCTTCTGCGATGCCTTCAACGTCCCGCTGCTGGTGCTCGAAGACGTTCCCGGATTCCTGCCGGGCACCGATCAGGAGTACGGCGGCATCATCATCCACGGCGCGAAGCTGCTGTACGCGCTGGCCGAGGCCACGGTGCCGAAGATCACAGTGATCACGCGGAAGGCGTACGGCGGCGCGTATTGCGTGATGAACTCGAAGCACATCCGGGCCGACATGAACTACGCGTATCCGACGGCGGAGATCGCAGTCATGGGCGCCGAGGGAGCGGTCAACATTCTGTACAAAGGGGCAAAGGACCGCGACGCGAAGATCGCCGAGTACAAGGACAAATTCGCGAATCCATATATCGCCGCGGAGCGCGGCTACGTCGACGAGATCATCGAGCCGCGTTTCACGCGGCGCAAGCTGATCACCGCCTTTGCGATGCTGCGCAACAAGCGCGATCGCAATCCGCCGAAAAAGCACGGCAACATCCCGCTGTAGACCGCCGCACGATCTTGTTACGGCTTACGGAACAGCTCGCCCGCACCATCACGTGCGGACGTACAATCCGTCACTGCACTTCAGGGGAGGATTTATGCGCCGGTTGCTGACCGCGGTCGTGTCGTTCGTACTCTTCGTCGTACCGTCCATCGCACAGAACTTCGGACCGCTGCCGCCGCTCACCGCGCATGTCGACGTCAACGTGGTCAACGTGGACGTGACCGTCACCGATCGCCACGGAAAACCGGTCATGGACCTGACCAGAAATGACTTCGAGGTTTTCGAAGACGGCAAGCCGGTGAAGGTCACGAACTTTTCTGTGATCGAGAAAGCGCTCGTCCGGCAAACGCCCGCGCCGGCCAGTGAAGCATCGCAGGCCTTGGCACCCGCGGCGGAAAAAGTCCGGCGTCGGATCGTCCTCCTGGTCGACAACAACTATGTCGGCAATCTCGAGCGCAATGCGGCTCTGCGGGTTTTTGGAAAGCAACTCGACACCATCTACGCTGGCGACTACGACTGGGCAGTGGCCACGATCGGACACGCACTCGAAGTCGTGCAGCCCTTCACGAACGACAAAGCGCTGATTCACGCCGCCATCGGCAAGGTGGAACACTCCCCGACCTTCATGAACTCGCACGACATGGACCGCTCGATCCTGTCGGACCGGACGCGCAAGCAGCTCGACTTCGAGACGGACGGCTACGACTACGGGCAGACGGTGCGGTTCCAATCGCGCGAGCAGACGTTTCAAAGCATCGCCTCGCTGCAGAACACCGCACGTGCGGTGGCCGAGATGGCGCGCGCGAACTCCGCCGACGACAGTAAGAAGTACATGATTCTCGTGACCGGCGGAATCGAGAACAACACCACCTACACCGCATACGACAAGGGGAACGATCCGTACATGCGGGCCCTGCAGCTGGAGAAAGCGAAAATCGTCGACGCCATCGTCCAGGAGGCGAACGCCGCGAACTTCACGATCCACATCGTGAACGCACGTGCCCGCGGCATGCAGGCGCCGCAGCATGACGTCGAGAACAAGTCCTCGGGCATCGACATGTCGTCGCCCAATTTCTTTCAGCGCGGCGGCGGCTCGGATCCGATCGACGTCTCGAATGTCGATTCCATCCCGCTCTCCATCGCTCTGAGCACCGGAGGGTCGTACCTGCCGTCGACAGATGTGGGCCACTCATTCGCGGTAATCGACGCGCAGACGTCCAACTTTTACTCGCTCGGCTACTCGCCAAATCACACCGGCGACCGTCAATATCACCACATCCGCGTGCACGTGAAACGTGCGGGCGTGCTCGTCGCGAATCGCGTCGGTTACTACGATCTGACTTCGGACGACCGGCTCGAGCAGACGTTGCGCGCTCGCATGACGTTCGATCTGCCGACCGGTCCGCTCCCCGTTCAGGTGAACATGGGCCAGCCCCACTCACTGGAAGCGAAGATCGTTCTGCCGCTGACGGCTGCTCTGCCGATCGGAAAACTGACGATGCTTCCCCGCGAGGGCTCGTACGTCGGCCGCGTGCACATCTACGTTTCGGTGTTCAATGCGCAGGGGCAGAACGTCGGGTTCTCCCACCAGCTGCAGGAAGTCACGATGACGACAGCGCAGTACCAGGCAGCGGCCGATCCCTTCCGCTACACCCTGAACGTCCGTCTGCAGAAGGGCAACTTCACCGTCGTGGTCACGCTTCGCGACGACCTCTCCAATGAGCTGGGAAGCTCAGTGAAAGAGGTGCGGCTGTAGAGCGTCACGGGCGCAGCATCTTCTGAAGCATCGGCTGATTCGGGTCGAGTTGCAGCGAGCGCTCGATGCTCGCTCGCGCGCCTGCGCCGTCGCCGAGACACATCTGCGCGAGCGCTGCTGATGCATAGGCGAGGGGATCGTTCGGACGTCCTGCCTGTGCGGCGCGAAAGTCGTCCAGTGCGCCGGCGCAGTCGTGCGCGTCCATCCGATATCTGCCGCGAAACATCCGCAGTTCCGGTTCATTGGCGTTGACCGCAACCGCGCCGTCGAGCAGGCGGAGACTGCGATCGCCGCGTTGCTGTTTTTCGTAGGCGATCGAACGCGTGATGACGAACGTGACCGCGTCCGCCATCCCGTTTCGCAACGCTCCGATCAGAAGCGCATCGGCGCGATCGAGGTCGCGGCCGGCGTTGAACAATGTCTCGCTCTCGTTCCACATGGCCGAGGCATAGTTCGGATCGAGAGCCAGCGCGCGTTCGAACGCGGCAAGCGCCTCATCGATGCGATGTTCGTTGCGCAGGATGAGCCCCTCGTTGTTGAACGCGCCCGCCGTCTTCGTATCGTTCGTGCCGTTGGCCGCGCGCGTCGACTCGCCCGACCCGATATAGCCGAGTGCCTTCAGCTTCGCGATCTCCTCGGAGGCGGCGCGTCCGGTTGACGGTGGCGGCGGTGACGCCGCACGAACGAAGATCCGGGCGTAGTCAAACGGTGCATAGGACTTCGGTGCGCCGGGCAACGGCGAGGGGGCGTTTGGCGAGGATGGGATTCCAGTGAGCGCGAGAAGCGTCGCACAGACCTGACGGACGCTTCCGAGCAGCGGATGGCCCGGTGTGGCGGCGATGCCGGAACCCTGAATGACGTAGATGCCCTGTTTGCGATGCCACTTGGCGGCGGTGGCCGTAGCCGTACTCGAGATCTGCGTAGGCCGGCCTTCGCGCCAGAAGAATCCATGATCGGAAGCGATCATGAGGGTCGCGCCATTGCGGCCGGCGATCTCCGCGTAGCGGCCGAGAAGCCGGTCGATGTCGCGGAAGTAGCGGGCCGGAACGGCGTTGTAGCGATCGTAGTCGGACTGCGAAGCCTGCGGCTGTTTCGGCGGCGCAAAGGGCGCGAAGACATGGCCGATCGTGTCGGTTCCCTGCAGATAGATGATCGTCAGATCGGGCAGCGCTGCCAATCCGTGAAGGTAGCTCGTCGCCAGCCGGTCGTAGACCTCGGTCTCCACGAGAATGCGCCGGAGGGCGGCCGCCGGATCGGCGTACGGATTCTCCCGTTTTGAAAGGGCTGCGAACTCGTCGTCGGTCAGCGACGGCAGATACTCGCGCATGCGGCGGACATCAATATTGCGTTCGGCATCGGCGAGCGTTTGATCGGACCACGCCTGTCGCGACGCCGGCCAGATCACGCCCGCAGGTCGATGCGCGTCTGAATAGAGAAACGTGAAGAGGCGATCGGAGACGTTGAGGCCGTGCACCGGTTCCGCGGCGTAGGTGGCCCAGAGTCCGAAAACGGCGGTCCGTTTGCCGGCGGACGTCAGCATGTTCCACACCGCCGGCGCGCGACGCTCGTCGCTGGTGATCGGCTCTTTGTCGTGCGTGAACGGATTGAAGCGCGTGAAATCGAGAATGGCGTGATCGAGCGGTCCGACGCCGGTCATCATCGTCGTCCAGACAAGCGGTGAAAGAGGCGGATAGTCGGTCTCGAGAACGCCGCCGGCACCGGTTGCGACAAGGCGCCCGAGGTTGGGCATCGATCCGTCAGCGATGTATTCGTCGAGCAGCTGCCAATCGGCGCCGTCGAGGCCGATGAAGATGACGGGCCGCGCGGCGAGTGCCTGTTTCGCAAGCACGGGAACGGCGCGTAGCCGTTCGAAGCCGGGCGGCAAATCGACGCGGGCCGAAACGGCATCGACGCGGACGCCGGCGCGCGTCAATTCTGCAGCGATTCCGGCAGCGATGCGGTCGCCGGCAGCACGTCGATCAGAGAGAAGAGCCTCGGCAGTCTCCGCCGCAGACGTGCGCGAAGCGCTCGCTGCGATACGGGCACGCAGCGAACCGCACCAGTCGCCAGCGGGCCAATCGGGTGGAACGGTGGCCGGCGCGACGTAAGTAAAGCGAACACGCAGCGGCACCTCGTCGGCCGTTGCACTGATCGCGATCACGGACTGATCGAACTCCAGCCGGCCATCGCTGGTCTTTGTGCAGCACTGAAGGCCCGTGAAAAGTGGCCGGAGATAGATGCGCTGCGAGCGGACCACGATCGAATCCGCCCGTCGAAACACCATCGCGCAACCGGCGGGCTGAACGCGGACGAAGATCGCCGCCAGAATCGCCACGGCCAGGGACGACGCGGCGATCAGCAGGGATTTAGCGCGCATAAAAAAGAGGGCCCCGCGAACGGGGCCCTCAGGATACAACGAGGAAACGGACTGCTTAGAACGTCCAGCGCGC
>JAXDIO010000189.1:0-8931 GCA_034663965.1 Thermoanaerobaculia bacterium
AGCGCGCATTCTTTCGGCGGTTCAGCGGCGGCGAGCGGGAGGACGAAAACTTGCAGAGCGAGTAGAAAAGCGATCCGTTTCATTGACGTTTCGCAAACGCCTCTTCCGGAGCCGAAATTGCCCGAGCAAAAAACCCGAGGGGTCATGTTTTTCAATCCGTCATCGGGCGTGAAAACCCCAACGTCCGAGTTGTCGGCGCTCCAACAATCCGCCTCGGACGCCGGACTCGAGGTCATTCAAGTCACGCGCGATCTCGATTGCGCATCGCTGATCCGCGATCGCCTTCGCGAAGGCCGCCGCCTTTTCGTCGCCGCCGGTGGCGACGGTACGATCAACACCGTCATCCAGCCGCTGATCCACACCGAGGCAATCCTCGGCGTCATCCCGGTCGGCACGTACAACCATTTCGCGAAGGACCTCGGCATCCCCCTCGCGTGGCGTGAAGCGCTCGAAGTCGTGATGAGCGGCGAAACGAAACCGATCGACGCCGCGCGCATCAACGACCGCTTCTTCGTCAACAACGTCTCCATGGGCCTCTACCCCGAGCTCGTTGCGCGCCGCGAAGAAAAGGGGCGCGACTACCCGCGCTGGAAGGCGCGCCTCTATGCCGCGTACGCGACGCTACAGAAATATCCGCACGTTGCGGTAACGCTCGACACCGAACACCACCACGAAGTCCTCCGCACGCACGTGCTGATGATCTCGAACAACACGTACGACCTCTCCCGTCTCGGCATCGAAGCCCCTCGCGGCGCGCTCGAAGAAGGCCGCCTCTCCATCTACTGGCTCCCGCACGTCCCGCGCCTCGCCCTGACCAGCTTCGTCGCCCACTACCTCGCCGGCCGCGTCCGCGAAGCCCCCGGCTTCCGCTCCTTCCGCACGTCCCGCGTAAAAATCCAATCCTCCAAATCCCACCTCCACCTCGGCATCGACGGCGAAGTCGTGACGATGAATACGCCGCTGGTAATCACGATCGTCCCGCAGTCGCTCAGCGTGAAAGTGCCTCGCGAGTCGTAGCGCCAGCGGCTCGCTGGCTGGACCGCCGCCGGCTCGGCGGCGCGTGTAGTTGGCTGGACTGCCAGCGAGCCGCTGGCAGTCCAGCCGCCGAGCCGGCGGCGCTACGACGCGCCTAGGTATAATCCGCCCCCCTTATGACCACTGTTCGTATCAAGGATCTGTCTCGGCACGTCGGCGAAAAGGTCACCATCGATGGGTGGCTGTACAACAAGCGCACCTCGGGGAAGTTGCAGTTTCCGATCGTTCGCGATGGCAGCGGCTATTTGCAGTGCGTCGTCTTCAAGAAGGAAGTGACCGAGGAGACGTGGGCGGCGGCGGATGCGGCGACGCAGGAGTCGTCGGTGCGCGTCACCGGAACCGTTCGCGAGGAGGGACGCGCGCCCGGCGGTGTGGAGCTCGGCGTCGAGACCTTCGAGATCCTCGGCACGGCGGCTGAGTATCCGATTTCGCCGAAGGAGCATGGCACCGACTTCTTGATGAACCACCGCCATCTCTGGCTGCGGTCATCGAAGCAGCACGCCGTTCTGCGTATCCGCAACGAAGTCGAGAAAGGCATTCGCGACTTTTTCTACGATCGCGATTTCGTTCTCATCGACTCTCCGATCCTCACCGCCAATGCGGCCGAGGGGACGTCGACGCTGTTCGAGACCGACTACTTCGGCGAGAAGGCGTACCTCTCGCAGTCGGGTCAGCTGTATCTCGAGCCGGCTGCCGCGGCGTTCGGAAAGGTCTACTGTTTCGGGCCGACGTTTCGCGCGGAAAAGTCAAAGACGCGCCGGCACCTCATGGAGTTCTGGATGGTCGAACCCGAGGTCGCCTTCCTCGAGTTCGAAGGATTGCAGTCGCTTGCGGAGGAGTTCGTCGAATACCTCGTCACGCGCGCGCTGGAACGGTGTCAGGAAGAATTGAAGACGCTGGAGCGCGATCAGTCGAAGCTCGCAAACGTTAAGCGCCCGTTCCCGCGCATCACGTATCGCGAGGCCATCGATCTCCTCGCATCGAAAGGGATGGAGGCGAAATTCGGCGATGACCTCGGCGGCGATGAAGAGACGGTGATCGCGAATTCGTTCGATCGTCCGGTGATGATCAGCCGCTATCCGACCGACATCAAAGCTTTCTACATGCAGCCCGATCCGAACGATCCCTCGGTCGTTCTCGGCCTCGACATGATCGCGCCCGAGGGCTACGGCGAAATCATCGGCGGCTCGCAGCGCATCCACGATCACGACCTGCTGCTCGAACGCATCAAGCTGCACAACCTGCCGGTCGAGAAGTTCCAGTGGTACCTCGACGTCCGCAAGTACGGCACCTTCCCGCACTCCGGCTTCGGCATGGGCATCGAACGCTGCGTCGCCTGGATCAGCGGCGTCCCGCATCTCCGCGAAACGATTCCGTACCCGCGCATGCTGAACCGGATTTATCCGTGACCGAGATCGCGATCGACGCAATCCAGCAACCGGCGCTGCGAATCATCCCGCTCGGCGGCCTCGGCGAGATCGGGATGAATCTGATGGTCTACGAATATGGCGATGCGGCCATCGTCGTCGACTGCGGAATGATGTTTCCGGATGCGACCACGCTCGGCGTCGACGTCATCGTGCCGGACATGTCGTACCTCTTCGAGCGGTCGGAGCGGGTGAAGGCCGTCTTTCTGACGCACGGCCACGAGGACCACATCGGAGCTGTTCCATTTCTCGTCGAGAAGTTGAACGTGCCTGTCTACGGCATGCCGCTCACGCTCGGATTCGTGCGCGACAAGTTGGAGGAGTTCGCGATTCCCGACGTTGAACTTCGCGCGTTCATGCCGCGCGACGTCATCGAAGTCGGCCCGTTCCACGTCGAGGCCATCCAGGTCACACACTCGATCGTCGATGCGATCGGACTAGCGATTCGAACACCGGCCGGAACGCTGATTCACACCGGCGATTTCAAGATCGATCACACGCCCGTCGACGGCAAGCGCACCGATCTCGCGCGCTTCGCCGCGTACGGTGAAGAGGGCGTGCTCGCGCTGATGAGCGATTCCACCAACGCGCTCGTTCCCGGCCACGGCGCCTCGGAGAAAAGCGTCGGACGCGGACTCGGAAACATCTTCGCAAACGCCACCGGCCGCATCATCGTGACCACGTTCGCGTCGCACATCCATCGCGTGCAGCAGATCGTCGATACCGCCCGCAAGTACAAGCGAAAAGTTTTTCTCATCGGCCGCTCGCTCGTCGACAACGCCGAAACCGCCGAGCGCCTCGGCTACCTCCGCATCGCGCGCGAGCAGCGGCCTGGCGCGAACGCGAAGCCGAGCGACTACGCCGATGACGAAGTTGTGATCCTCACCACCGGCACGCAGGGCGAGCCGCGATCGGCGCTTTCGCGAATGGCCGTCGGCGAGCACAAACAGGTCGAGGTGCAAAAGGGCGATCTCATCGTCATCTCGGCGCGCGTCATTCCCGGCAACGAACGCGCGGTCTCGCACGTCATCGACAACCTCTATCGCCGCGGCGCCGAGGTGCTGAACTGGGAGAATTCGGACGTACATGTCTCCGGGCATGCGTGCGAGGAAGAGCTGAAGCTGATGCTCAACGTCACGCGGCCGAAGTTCTTCATCCCCATTCACGGCACGTTGCGGCACCTCATCCATCACGCGCGGCTGGCGAAGAGCGTCGGTGTGCCGCACGGCGTCGTGATCACGAACGGACAAGTGGCGTCGATCGAAAACAACGAGATCGCCGTCCTGCCGGACCGCGTCGCCCACGGCAAAGTATTCATCGATGGCGAGGCGGAAGAAGTTCCGGAAATCGTGGTACGCGACCGGCAACATCTCGCCGAGGATGGGTTTGTCATCGTCGTGGTTGCGATCGATTCAAGTGGGCACGTCGGACGCGAGCCGGAGATCATCACGCGCGGTTTACTGCACGTTGATGAAAGCCAGGACATCCTTGCCGATGTCCGCGCACAACTCGTGCAGATGCTGCACGCGAGCCGGCCCGATGAACTGCTCGACCACGACGTTGCCCAGGAAAAAATGCGCGCCCTGCTCAAACGCTACTTCCGCAAAGAGATGGGTCGCCGTCCGATGATTCTGCCGGTGATCTGGGAAATGTAGAGACCAATGACCATCATCGAAGCCATCGTCCTCGGCCTTGTGCAAGGCCTGACCGAATTCATCCCCGTCAGTTCCACCGCGCATCTGCTGATCGTGCCGTCGATTCTCGGCTGGGGCGATCCCGGCGCGGCCGTGTCGGCGGTCATCCAGTTCGGGACGCTGCTTGCGGCGATCATCTACTTCTTCCGCGACATCGTCCGGCTCATCGGCGGCTTCTTCCGCGGGCTGATCACGCGCCGGCCGCTGGCGGATGTCGACTCGCGCGAAGCGTGGCTGGTGGTCATCGGCACGATCCCGATCGTCGTCCTCGGCCTCCTTTTCAAAAAGCACATCGAGTCGACGTTCCGCGGACTGTGGATCGTCACCACGATGGTGATCGTCGTCGCCATCCTGATGCAGATCGCCGAGTGGTACGCGAAGCGGCAACAACTCCGGCAGTTCGACGACATGACCGTGATGGACGCCGTCGTCATCGGACTCGGTCAGTGCCTGGCGTTGATCCCCGGCTCGTCGCGCAGCGGCTCGACGATCATGCCGGCGATTTTCCGCGGCATCGACCGGCCAACCGCGGCGCGCTACTCGTTCCTGCTATCGATCCCTGCAGTCGGCGGCGCGGGCGTGCTCGAACTGTTCAAGGAGCGCCACGCCCTCGGCGCGCTCGGCTGGACGCCGATCGCCGTCGCCATCGCCGTCGCCTTCATCTCCGGATACGCCTCGATCTGGTTCCTGATCCGCTACCTGCGCACGCACACTACGCACGTCTTCATCTACTACCGCTACGCGCTCGGGATCGCCATGATCGCGATGCTGATGACGGGATACTTGAAAGGGTGAAGAGTGAAGGGTGAAGAGTGAAAACTTCGCTTCGCCTTTCTTTCACTCTTCACTCTTCACCCTTCACTCTTCCGACAGGACCTGAATGTCGGGTATGTTCCGATACTTCTCCGCGTAGTCGAGCCCATACCCGATCACGAACTTCGGATCGATCGAGAAGCCGACGTAATCCGCCTTGAACGGGATCCTGCGCGCGGTCGGTTTGTCGAGAAACGTCGCCGTGCGCACTTCGCGCGCGCCACGATCGAGCTTGATGTAGCGGAAGACCTCGTTCATCGACAGACCGCTGTCGATAATGTCCTCGACGATCAGCACCGACTTGCCGTGCATGTCGAGCTGCGGTTCCTTCAGCAACGTCACCACGCCGGACGATGTTTTCTGATCGCCGTACGACGACACCTGGATGAAGTCGAGGGCGACGTCGAATCCGATGTGCCGCATCAGATCGCTGCAGAAAAACATCGCCCCTTTGAGCACGCAGAGCGCGATCAATTCGCTGCCGGCCAGATCGCGGGTGATCTCTGCGCCCATCTCGGCCACACGTCTCTCGATATCGGACTTGCTGAACAACGTCGTTTGCGCCATGGCCGCGGATTCTACGATTACAATTCGCCGCCGTGAAAATCTATCGCTTCGTTCATGCCGGCAAACCATCCGTCGGAGTTGCTGATGGCGACCGAATCATTTGTTACAGCGGCAGCGACGCGTTAGCGCTCGGCGACGCCACGAATGACTCGATTGCTCTCGCGGATGCCGAGCTTCTCGCGCCCGTGACGCCGTCGAAAATCGTCGCCGTCGGCCGCAACTACGCTGAACACGCGAAGGAACTGGGCAACGAAGCTCCGTCCGAGCCGATCATTTTTCTGAAACCGCCGAGCGCGGTGCTCGATCCGAACGGCACGATCATCCGCCCGCCGCAATCGCAGCGCGTCGATTTCGAAGGGGAGCTGGCCATCGTCATCGGCAAGTCCGCCCGCAACATCCGCCGCGATGACTGGCGCAGCGTGGTCCTCGGCTTCACCTGCGCGAACGACGTCACCGCCCGCGATCTGCAGAAGAAGGACGTGCAGTTCACGCGCGGCAAGAGCTTCGACACGTTCCTCCCCCTCGGCCCCTGCATCGAAACCGATCTCGATCCCGCCGCGCTCTCGCTCCGGACGCGCGTGAACGGCGAGACAAAACAGAACGGCAACACGCGCGACATGGTCTTCGACTGCGGCACGATCATCGAGTTCATCACCGCGGTCATGACCCTGAACCCCGGCGACGTGATCCTCACCGGAACCCCGTCCGGCGTCGGCCCGCTCGACGCCGGCGATCGCGTGGAGGTGGAGATCGAGGGGATTGGGGTTTTAGCGAACCGCGTCGCGTGATTCAACATCAGGCAGTGCAACTTGCCAAAGCACAGACAAGAGTGTCTGTGCCACACTGGCTCGGCAGGGTCAATGTGGCACAGACACTCCTGTCTGTGCTGGTGAGGCTCGGGACGGCTGAAAAATCACGCTGATGCAGTTGCGATGACGCTCCGCGATAACCTCCTCCGCCTCTTCCCGCGCCTGCGCGATCTGCCAACGCACGCGTACGTCGTCGGCGGAGCCGTCCGCGATCTGACCCTCGGCATCGCTCCCGCCGACGTCGACGTGGCCTGCCTCGATCCTCTCGCTTGCGCGCGCACACTGCGCCGCAAAGTCATCCGGCTCGGCCGCGAGGAGCATCTCAGCGCGTACCGCGTCGTCGACGGCCCGCATGTCTACGACTTCGCTGGACTCCTCGATGAAAACATCGACGCCGATCTCGCCCGCCGCGATTTCACCATCAACGCCATGGCCGTCGATCTGGAATCGGGCGAACTGCTCGATCCGCACGGTGGCCGCGCCGATCTCGTGCGGCGCCTCGTGCGCATGATCGACGCATCGAACTTCGACGACGACCCGCTGCGCATGCTGAAAGCGATTCGGATGGCGGTGCGATTCGATTTCGAAGTGGACGAGGAAACGCTGGACGCAATCCGCATCCGCGCGCCTCGCATCGTCACCGTCGCCGTGGAGCGCGTCGCGTACGAGCTGACGGTGATCTTCTCCGCGAACGCGTTCCGCCGCGCGGTTAGTCTGCTTCGCGAAACGCGACTCGACGTCCCGCTGTTCGGCCTTTCGCTCGATCTCGATTTCCACGCGGATGATGTTCCGCTCGCCGCCGCGCTCGCGCTGCTCGTGGATGACGCGCACGCGTTCGCGAAACGCTGGCGCCTCAGCGACGCGTTGATGCGCGAAATCCAAACCCTGCAGCGATTGATTGAGTCACATTCGCTGCTCGCTCTCTACGACGCCGGCGAACCGATCGCCCGCCAGCTTCCGCCGATGCTTCGCGCCCTCGGCCGCGACGATCGAATCACCTTCCCCGATTTCGCGATCAAGCCGCTGCTCACCGGCGACGAGATCGCCGCGATCACGAACATCGAAGCCGGCCCGCGCATCGGAGTGTTGAAGCGCGCGCTACTCGAAGCGGAACTGGAAGGCCGCATCACCTCGCGCGAAGCCGCCGAGGAGTTCATCCAGACGCTTTAATCTGCGTTTTATCTGCGTTTTATCTGCGGTTATCTGCGGATCAATTCGTCAGCGTCACGTGCACTTCGCCGAACGTCGAGCGCACATTCACATCCGACCGCCCGCTCGCGTTGTGGAATCGCGCCACGCGCGGGAAGACGCCCTCGTTCTCGATGTAGTGATCGCCGAAGTAGGTGTGCACCTCGCCGATCGACACCGACGCGGTCAGGTCGCGAACATTCGAACGCGGCGTGCGGACGTGGACCTCGCCGGCGCGGAGATCGGTGTCGATGCTGCCGAATGCGCCGTCGATGTTCACCGCGCCGTAGCGCGTGTTCACGTCGACATCGACTCCGGCCGGCAGCTCCACCGTCAGATCGACGGTTGAGTGGAAGCTTCGCGCGCTCCAGCTCTGCGCGTTCGGACCAAACCGGCGCCTCACGATGGCCTCGTCGCCATTCACCACTACTTCGGCGGAGATGTCGTCGACGATCTGCTGCTCTTTCGATCGGCGGTTATGTCCATCGAAGTGGCGCTCGGCCGTGCCGCTGACTGCAATGCGATCGCCGGCGCCGTTGCGGATGCGCACTTCGCCGGCGGGGATATCGATGATCACGCGGCGCACGTGTCCGCTGCGCGCCGCTGTTGAAAACGGATGCGATACCTCATCGTTGGCCATCGCGGCGCCGGCGATGAGCAGCAGGGCCGTGTTCAAAGCCAGGCTGAGAAAGAGTCGTTTGCGCATCGGCGAAATCCTCCACGTGTGAGAACGGCGGAGCGCCGAAAAGGTTATCGAAAAAAAAAACGAGGGGCCCGAAGGCCCCACGCAGTTACGACTCCCCAAAAGTCGATGATGATGCTTACTTCTTTTTCGACGACTTCTTCGCTGACTTCTTAGCTGCAGCCTTTTTCTTTGCGGCCATTAAGCTCACCACCTTTCATGCCGTACGGGACCTCACGGTCGCGCCTACTTGGCAAACAACGCCGGATCTCTCCGGCCAACTTGCTTTCGGGTGGGGGGTGCGGCAGGGATGGGAGAGACGACGACCTTCAACACTTTCCGGAGCTTCGAGGTTGTTTGTCCAGTTCGTGGCGATCATCGTTTTAACTTGATCGTTAATATGCGATCGTTAACTCATATTGTCAAGCAATTGTTTATGAAAATCGTAATCGAGACGCGTTGTTCCACGTCCGTTCCACGGAAATCGGCGATTTCAGCGCGCGATGGAGGCGAGATACGCAGCGCGTGTCAGCTCCGCGCAGCGCGTCCACGTGAAGTGTTTCGCGCGCGCGATGCCGCGTGATGCGAGCGCGGCGCGCAGCGATTCGTCCGAAGCGATGCGCGCCATCGCATCGGCGAGCGAGGCGGCAGTTGGGTCGACATGCAGCGCCGCGTCATCAGTGATCTCGACGAGCGCCGCAGCGTTTGACGTGATC
>JAXDIO010000030.1:0-28935 GCA_034663965.1 Thermoanaerobaculia bacterium
TCAGCGCTTCGATCCCCATCGCCCGGAACTGTTCGATGAGCGACCAGCGCAGTTTCCGCTCGTCCTCAACGACCAGCACCACCGGCAGCGCCGCCGCCACTTCGAGATACGGCATCCGAGGAACTGCGATTTCAGCAAGGCTCATAGTTGCTACCCCTTTCCGCTCATGGACTCGGATGCCGTTAGTCCAAGGGCTCTGCCATGGGTGCAACTCGCCTAAATGGTTGATTTATAAGCAGAGCTGCATCTTCCAGTGCTCACTCGCCTGTGCGGATTTCGGAGGAGTGTTTGAAATCAGGACGCTCGGGCGTGCTTTTTCTCAAAGCCCGCCCGCGCTTTGTTCATGGCGCCAGGACGTTGTCTTGGTCGACCACTACTGCGACAAAGTTGCCCTGATGGGCGGGCGGCCCCCATCGGTACAATGGGAGGTCGACCCAGGTCCGGATGCCGCCGAGGAGGCAGCAGTCGGCGAATTTGAATGCATTCTCGACAAACGTCGGCAGGCCCGTGTTGCCGCTGCCGCCCATGGCCGCCCGGCATTCGGCGATGACGTTCCCGGTAGTCGTATCCGTCTTCATCTTTCCCATGCCGTACTGAATCGGCCCGTTGGTGGCGTGGCGCGGCATGCCGGGCGGCGGCGAGAGGAGGTCCTTCTGAGTCGCGGACACATGCGGCGCGTATACGGAACCATCCGGCAGCACGAGCTGCGGATCGACCGGCGGCTGAATCACCGAAGCGAGCCAGTTCGCGATGGTGGGGCCAGCTTGCCCATATTTATGCCCGTTGGGGATGAGCGCCGAGCCGGCGTGTGGGTGTGCCGCGGCCCAGGCGGCAAACGCGTTCTGCTGTCCGGCAGTCTGCAGCAACGAGTACATCGCGTGGAAGTCGGTGCGGAACATGACCGGCAGTGCGGTCTTGGGACCGTCGTCGTCGGCTATGTGCGCCCGGATGCGAAAGACCTCGATGTAATACTGACAGGCGGCGATGAGACCGGTGACGAGATCGTCGGCGTCACGGTTGGCGTGGTTGACCAGGTCGTCGGCCGTTGCAGACGCAAACGCATCGGCGACTTCTTTCGCCCGCTGTCCCTCGGCACCGGCCAGGTTGTACAGGAACGTCGACAGCATCCAGAGCGGAACCGCGAACGTCGATTGCGCCGTGCCGCGCAGGTTCCCTTCTTTCTTCACTAGCGCCACGCGGTGGTTCGCTGGCATCCAGATCTCGTGAAAGTGGCCGGCCTCCCGTGACGCGATATCGGCAGGAGTGCGAACGTAAAGAGGATTGTACGTGCGGACGGCCCTCTCTACACGATAGATTTCCAGGAGTTGGGCCTCCAGTTCGCCGTAGTCGTATGCAGGGCCGATCACCATCTCGGCATACGTTTCCGCCTCAGCCCCGGACGAGACCTCGGTGTCGATCTGCATCGCGGCGGCAGCCGCTCTGAAAACGATCGCTTTCGACGGCAATCCTTCGAACTGGGCCGCCTGGCGCTTGACGTTGGTGTCGTGATGCCGCTCGACCAACAACGGCGTCGTTTCCCATTCGAAACCGACCGAGATCTGTCCCTGCGCGACCGGAATGACCTTGAGTAGATCGCCGTGGTCGAGCAGCGTGCCGTCGGCAAGCTGCAGGCCCAGACTGAGCCAGACCGCCGCGCCGGCCTGGGTGCCCTGGATCCAGAGATCCTGGTCGGCGTCGTTCTGCGGGACGGTGAGGAGGTCCGGTGCCACGCCGTCGCCAAACTCGTCGGTGTGGACGCTGATGCCTGCGGCATTCCTCAGCACGAGCAAGCCGTGTCCCTGCGGGTTGCCGGCGCGAATGCAAATCGGCGCGCGCAGGCTGAGCGCGTTCGCGACGGGGACACCGGCGTACTTGCCGTAGACGATTTTCTGCGCGTCGGTGAGCAGTCGTGCCGGATTGTTGGGCGCGAACGGTGAGGCCTCGAGCGTGAGCTGAACGACAGCGGCGGTATCGGCGTCCGGAGGGGCGATCTGCCAGTTGGCAACGTTGTCGAGCGCGAGTTGCACCGTGAGCGGACCGGCGGTGTGTGCGCGGACGTAGAGGATGATGTTCGGGAAACTCGCGTTCGGGATCTGAACGGGATGCGCCTGCGTCAGCGCGCCTCCATCGTTCGGATCGACGAATGCGATCGTGCAGTTCGCGTCGGTGAAGAACTCCGCATCACCGGCGATAAGGGAAATGGTGCCGTTTCCGGGGTAGACGGCGCCCGCGGCGACGACGCCGGCGAGCAGGACCCCGGCTGTCGGCGGGGGCGGATTGGCTGCCGCAAACCGGACGGCGTAACGCCGGTCGAACAGGATCACGCCGGGTTGAAACTGTACGGTCGGTGCGGCGGAGGGCTCGGACCTCGATTTTTTCTCACTGCTGCAGGTGGCAACGACGTCATCATCATCCCGGTCGCGTCGTTTCAGATTGCGCTTTTCCTGCTGTTCGATCTCCATTGCCCGGACGCTGAGGTCGGCCGAGCCGGAGCCGGAACCAGAATCTACGGACATCAGCGGGTCTTCTCTCCGCGCCGCACGCGCTCGATGACGGCGCCGATGCGGGTATCCACCGGGAGGCGCTCGTCGCGGAGGAGTTGCAGAGCCCAGTGGCCTTCGCCACGACGGTGAAACCCGAGGCCGAGGAGCGCAGCGGCGTTGACGAGGCGATAGCGCTCGCGCTCACCGGTGTACCCCCACGATGGTGCAATGGCCAGGAGCTCGCGCACCTCGGCCGCAATCGTCTCGGCGCTCCAGCCGGCGTGGACGTCACGCCAGCGCTCGAGCACGAGCGCGATGCACTCACGTTCGAAGTCGAGGCGCGCCGCTTCGCGGAGCGCCTCGAGCTGTTCCTCGCGGATACGGACGACCATTACGTTCCTATGACGGAGTGTCGGCAGCGGCGGATTCCACACCCTGAGCATCGGCCTCGGAACGAACGTCGAAAAAGTGCGCGCGCTATCTTGACCATCGATACATCGTCGATGTACGAGAGTAAGCCGATCAGACTGCCTTGCCATCCACTCACCGTCCCAACCCGACCGTTCACCGGCCTTGCCTTGCTGCAAAGACTCTTCTGGTCATAATCGCCCGATGCCTCCGCACAATGTCGCGGCCCTCGTACACCTGGTTGGCTTTCTGACCGGTGCGGCGCTCTACGCGATGTTGTTCGCGCTTGTGTTGCGGCGGCGGGTGGGTGACGATCGGCTTCCACTCGGAACGGCCATCCTCGGACTGCTGTGGAACGTCAGCGGGTTGGCGGCATTCGGGATCCGCGATTTTGCCGGCGTCGATCCGCCCGCGTTGCTGGTTGCCACCGCCTACAGCGCGCTCGGATTTCTGCCGGCGGTCGTCGTCCATTCCGTGTTGCGCTCGCAGTCCGAGGCGCGGTTCCGGCGGACGGCCGCGGTCATCATCAGCGCGGCCTACATCGTCAGTGGCATCGCCGAAACGCTGATGTTCTGGAACGCTCTGCGCGGCGGGCCGGTTCCCTCGGCCGCCGCGCTGCAGACGCTGACCTGGTTCTATCTCGCGCTGACGATTCCGATCTTTCTGCTGACGCGCCGGCGCACGGGCTCAGCGCGAGCGTGGTCGATCGTCGCTCTCGCGGTCTTCGCCGTGTCCGCACTGCATCTCAGCCATCGCGAAGGAGCGACGGAATCGTGGTTCGTCGAGTTGGCCGGCCACCACGCCTCGATTCCGCTCATCTTCGCGATCCTGTATCAGGACTTCCGCTTCGCGCTGGCCGACCTCTTTCTCAAACGTGCACTCGCGCTGTTCGCACTCGTCGCGATCGCGTCGGGACTTTATGTCGGCGTTGAGATACCGCTTCTCGCGCAACACGACTTTCGCGCCGATCCGATCGCCGTCGGCGGTTCTGTCACTCTCTGGGTCGCGCTGGCGCTGCTCTATCCGCCGCTCTGCCGTGCCGCCACGTGGATCGTCGAACGCATCGTCCTGCGCCGTGTCGATTACAAACAGCTGCGTATCGCCTTCGACCGGAGGATCGCAGCGCTCGAGGAGCCGGCCTCGGTGATGAACGCGCTCGTCGATGCGTTGCGCGCGCCGCTTGCGGCCGAGGAGATGCGCTGGGTCGAGCCGGAAGACGCGATCGGCGATGCCGTGAAGATCGTCCCGACCACGGAACCGCCGCACTACGCGCTCATGGTCGGTCCGCTGGCCGGAGGACGGCGCCTGCTCTCCGACGATACAGGCGTGCTCGATGACATGGCGCTCCTCGCTGCGCGCCGCATCGATGCCATTCGGCTGGCCCGCGAGCGGTATCAGCAGAGCCGGCTGGCCACGGAGGCCGAATTGCGGGCGTTGCGCGCGCAGGTCAATCCGCACTTTCTGTTCAATGCGCTCAACACGATCGGCTACCTCATTCAGACCTCGCCGGCGCGCGCACACGAAACGCTGATGAAGCTGACGGCGCTGCTGCGCGGCGTTCTGCGTTCCGCTGACGTCGCAACGACACTCGGCGACGAGATCGATCTCGTCAGCGCATATCTGGAGATCGAACGCGCGCGATTCGAGGAACGGTTGCTCGTCGACATCGATGTCCCACGAGAGTTGCGCGGGATTCGCGTTCCGGCGCTGATGATCCAGCCGTTGGTCGAGAACGCTATCAAGCATGGAATCGCGAACAGCCGCAGCGGCGGGAACGTGACGATCGTCAGCCGATCCGATGGCGACAACCTCGCCATCACGGTTCGCAACAGCGGCGCGCATGTCACGGATGCGGACATCACGCGCGGCAGAAAAAGCGGAATGGGCCTCTCGAATCTCGACGCGCGCCTTCGGCATCAGTACGGCGACTCCGCCAGTCTCACGCTCGTGGCGACCGCCGATGAGACGCGCGCCGAGATCGTTCTGCCGCTCGTGAGGCGGGCATCGTGAGAGACCGCCTGCGAGTCATCGTCGCCGACGACGAACGGCCGGCCCGATCGCTGCTGCTGTCGATGCTGCGCGGGTTCGAGGACGTCGAAGTCGTCGGTGAGGCTGTGGATGGAGCTGCCGCCGTCGAACTCATCGAACGCGAGAAACCCGATCTGGCGCTGCTCGATCTGCAGATGCCCGAACTCGACGGCCTCGGCGTCGTGCGCCTGCTGAGACGTGGGCCGATGCCGATGATCGCCTTCGTGACCGCGTACGACGAGTACGCCGTCCGCGCCTTCGAATTGAATGCTGTCGACTATCTCCTCAAACCGGTCGATGCCGCGCGGCTGCGCGAAACGGTCAGCCGCGCCATCGACCGTCTCGACCGCGACGACGCCCGCGCCGCCTCGGCGAAAAACGTCCGCTCCGCCGTCATGGCTCTCGAAGCTTCGACGGCCGCACCACTGCGCCGCATCCCGGTCCGCCGCAAGAACGACATCCTGCTCGTCAACGTCAACGAAGTTGCCTCGATCATCGCCGACGGCGAGTTGCTCCACCTGACCACGATCAAAGGCGCAAAGCACACCATTTCCTATCGGCTGAAAGATCTTGAAGCGCGACTCGACCGCGAAGAATTCATCCGCCTCAGCCGCGGAACGCTTGCAAACATCAACGCCATCACCAGCGCGATTCCGATGCCCGGCGGAACGTTCGTGCTGTCGCTGGCAAACGGACAGGAGCTGCAGACGAGCAGATTTCACTCGCGACTCTTGCGCGAGCGTTTGCTGCGGTTGTGATCTGGGTTTACCGCTCCACCACCGCGAAATCTCCCCAAGCCTTCTGGATCTCCGCTTTAGCCCGGCCAAGGGCGCGGAGGCCTTCCTCGGCGATGGTGTAGCGGCGGGCGGGACGGCCGCCGTTGTCGGGGGTTGAGCCACGACACGAGATGATCAGCCGTTTCTGCTCCAATCGCTGCAACGTGCTGTGCACCGATCCGGAGTGCACGTTGCGGCCGAGGCGCTCGCGCACCTCGGCCAGGATCGTTGCACCGGACGAGCCGGAGTCCAGGGTCGCCACCGCGATCAACACGGCTTGCTCGAAGACGCCCTGGACCTCGGCCATCGGGTTAGAACGTGTAGCGCACCCTTATCGCGAGCATGCGCGGCGGGATCACGTGCGTTCCTCCGAAGGTAGACAGGATGTTGTAGACGCCCTTCTTGTTCGTCGCATTCAGAAGGTCGGCTTGGATGCTGAGGGGCAGGTGGTACTGAATCAGATCCGCGCCGAGGGAGAAGTCGACGATCGTCCGCGGCTTGACGCGGTTCGGGTCGAGATCCGTTCCCGAATTCTCCGTGATGAATGGCGCGGCGAACGCATTGTCCGGATCGGTGAGAAGCGAAGCGATATCGGCGCCGGTCACAAGGCCCGAGTCGTAGCGGACGTTCGTGGCTACCCACACGCCCGATGAACCGAAGTCATAGCTCAACGCGCCCTGTGCCTGCAGCTTCTGATCGTGGTCAATCAGGAACGGACCGCCGGTCAATGTGTCGATCGCTCCGGTGTCGAGAAAGAGTCCTCCAGTCAGAGGCGGTACGTACTCGGCGTGCGTGTGTCCGAGCGAAAGGAATCCGCGGAAGCCTGCGGTCTTGGCAAGATCGAGGCGCATGTCCCATCCGTCGAGATGGCCCGCCTTGAAAGCCAGGGGGAAGACGATGCCGGTGTTCTGGAACTGCGACTGATCGCCGGCGAAGCGCGACCGGCGCCGCCAGTAATCGACGTCGAAACGCACGCGGCTGCCGAGCGCCTGCTGGATACCGATGGTGATGGCCGTCTGGCGCTCGGAATGGACGAGCAGATCGCCGCCGCCGAGCGCCTGCGACTCCTGGACGGCGGGCGGTGCGAGGGCGGCTGCCGCGGCCGAGGAGCCGAAAAGGATGTTCTCGAATTCTGGCGTGTAGAGAACCTTGTTGTACGACGCGCGGAAGACGGTCTTCGACGACGGGATGAAGTACGCAACGCCGAGGCGCGGTTGAACCGCGGACTCGCTGAGCGGGATTGAGTTCCTGTCGTAGCGGACGCCGAGGTTCGCCGTCAGATTGCCGAACTTGACGTTGTCCTGAATGTAGGCTGCGTTGTAGCTGCCTGTTTTGCTGCCGTTGAAGTTGAAGAGATGGCCGCCGCGCGTGAGGTCATACGGCGCGAGATTCGGGTTGAACGCATCGGGATTGGCTGGATCGTTCAGACCAGGATCGGTGATGCCGAACGAAAACGTTTCTTTGATCGGATAGCGCTTCAGGTTGAGACCAACTTTCACCTCATTGTTCGCATTCGTCCAACTGAAGGCCGGCGCGATGCCGTAGTTGTTGAGGGAGCGTTTCGAGGCAACGATGACCGGCGTGTCATTCGGCGTTCCGTCGAGCTTGAACTTGGAGAAGCGGCCGAACCCGACGAATTCGAAGACCGCTGTCTGCGAGAGGATGCTCTGCCAGCCGAGGTTGAAGTTCTGATCGGCACTGCGCACGCGCTCGTTCTGACCTGCCGCTTCCTGCGTGAAGGTATTCGGAACGTCGCGATGCGTCTGACCGAGGAGCGCGGTGATACGGAAGGAGCTCTTCGAATCGGGCGACTGCGTATCGAGGCGCAGGAAGCCGCGATAGGTGTCGCCATGATTGTGGAGATTGTCGAAGTTGACGGGATCGAGGAATCGGTCGGACTTCGATCCGTTGATCGAGCCGAAGTAGCCAAAGGTCTGCGAACCGCCACCCACCGCGGCTCCCGTTTCTACCGTGGCGAACTTCGAGCCGCCAACGAACACCTCGGTCTTCGGAGCGCCCGCGCCGAGGCCTGACTTCGTAGTGAGATTGATGACGGCTCCGACCTTCTCGCCGAATTCGGCCGGTACGTTGCCGTAGATGATCTCAATGCCTTGGGCGATGCCTGGGTCGATGGAGTTGGAGAAGGTGACGCCGGTCTGGTCCGAGATGGTCTGGCCGTCGATGACGTACTCGCTCTGGCTGTGCGCACCCTGGAAGTGGAAGCGGCCGTTCTCGTCCTTGGCGAAGCCGGGCGTCGACGTGACGATCTGCTCCATGGCGCGCGAAGCCACGGCGGCCGGCGCCTTGGCGATGTATGACTTGTCGATGTCGATGTGACTCTGCGAATTGTCGGTCTCGAGCTGCGCGGCCGGCGGCTCGGCGGTCACGTTGATCGACTCGGAGACGCCGGCCACTTTGAGGGTGACGGTTTCCTCGACCGGAACCGGTGAGTGGACGTCGACCGCGACATGCGACGGCTGAAAGCCCTGCACGTCGATGTGCAACTCGTATGGGTTGTACGGAATGTTGTTGAAGTAGAAGGCTCCGTCGGTATTGGTCGCGGCGTCCTGTTTGAATCCGGTTATGTCGTTGCGAAGCTGGACGACGACGCCGGACATCGGCCGGTTGTCGGGCCCGAGGACTTTTCCGCGGACCACGCCGGCACTGGCGGCGAAGAGAGATGTTGTAAGAAAGGCAGCCGCCAGCAGAGAAAAGGCAAATCGTTTCACGGTCGTTCTCCTGTAAGCGCGCAAGGCGCGGCAGCAGTAGACGCGGCCACAGAAACAGACCCGAGAGTTTTTCAACGAGTGGAGGGAACGGGCTGGCGAGCCGCCTCAAAACGGCGGTCAGTGTGCGGGTCCCCAGCCTCTTCGAAAAGGTTCCCAGCTTCTTCAAAAAGATCGCGGACCTCTTCGAAAAGGTCTGGAGCCTCTTCGAAAAGGTCTGGGACCTCTTCGAAAAGGTCTGGAGCCTCTTCGAAAAGGTCTGGAGCCTCTTCGAAAAGGTCCGGAGCCTCTTCGAAAAGGTCCGGAGCTTCTTCGAAAAGGTCCGGAGCCTCTTCCAAAAGGTCAGCGGCCTCTTACTTCACCTTCGTTCCCGCGGGAACCCCGGCGTCGACGCTTAGCAGCGACGGTTCGCCGTCGAGGGAGGCGGCGAGGATCATGCCGTTGGATTCGATGCCCATCAGTTTGGCGGGTTGGAGGTTGGCGACTATTACGATCTTGCGTCCGACCAGCTCCTCCGGCGTGTACTTCGTGGCGATGCCGGCGACGATGGTGCGTTCTTCGTCGCCGGTGAAGACGTTCATCTTCATCAGCTTTTTCGATTTCGGGACGCGTTCGGCGGCGCGGACTTCGGCGACGCGCAGGTCGATCTCCATGAATTGATCGATGGTGACTTTCGCGATGTCCGGCGGCGCGGCTTGCGTGGTTTCGATCGGAGGACCGGCGTTTGCCGGTTCTGTCGTTTCAGGTTTCTTTTCCATTGTTCCTCCGTGGATGTAGGCGGCGGCATCGATGCGCGGAAAAATCGCGTCGGTAGCGCGGACGGGCGCGCCGGTGGGCAAGCTTCCCCATTGCAGCGCGTCGCGGGTGATGAAATTGGGATCGGCGCCGAGGCGGGTGAGGGCCTCGCGCGTGGTGGCGGGCATGAAGGGGGCCATCATCACCCAAACGATGCGCTGCGCTTCGAGCGTGTTCCAGAGGATGCGCGAGAGCGACTCATCGGCGCCGGTTTCTTTGAACTTTTTCCACGGCTCGCGGTTGACGATGTAGCTGTTCACCGCCACGAGCAGTTTCCACGCGGCGTCGAGGGCGCGTCCGAACGCCAGCTCGTCCATCGCTTTCAGATACTCCGGCACGACCTGCTCGGACATGCGCAAGAGTTCATTCGCGGGACACGACACCGGCGGTGTTTTTCCGCCGAAGTACGTATCCGTCATCTTGATCGCGCGCGAAAGTGTGTTGCCGAGGTCGTTGGCGAGGTCGGCGTTGTAGCGGGCCAGGAATGCCTCGTCCGAATAGTTCTGATCCTGGCCGAAGACCATCTCGCGCAGCAGGAAGTAGCGCAGCGGATCGGCGCCGAATTCGTCGATGATGTTGTACGGGCGCACCACGTTGCCGAGCGACTTCGAAATCTTCTGATTGTCGCGAAGCCACCAACCGTGGCCGACGATCTGTTTCGGCAGCGGCAGCCCCGCGGCCAGCAGAAATGCGGGCCAGTAGACGGCGTGGAAGCGGGTGATGTCCTTGCCGACGAGGTGGATGTCCGCCGGCCAATCGTGATCGAAGCGCGCGTGCTCCGCGTTGCCGAAGCCGAGGGCCGAGATGTAATTCGTCAGCGCCTCCATCCAGACGTAGATGACGTGCTCGGGATAGCCGGGGAACGGGATCCCCCAGCTGACGGCCGTGCGCGAGATGGACAGATCCCTGAGGCCCTGCTCGACGAACGAAACGATCTCGTTCATGCGCGTTGGCGGATAGACGAAGTTCGGATTCTTCCGGTAGTGCTCGAGCAGCGGCTCAGTGAAGCGCGAGAGTTTGAAAAAGAAATTGCGCTCGGCGGTCATCTCGACGGGATGGCCGCTTTCGTCTTTGCCGTCGCGGACCTGGTTGTCGGGGATGAACGTTTCCTCGCTCTGGCAATACCAGCCGGAGTGCTCGCCGAGGTAGATGTTGTCCGGCATCCGTTCCTGAATGCGGCGGATCAGTTCGAACACGCCGAGGCGGTGGCGCTGCTCGGTGGTGCGGATGAAATCGTCGTGGCTGATATCGAGCTTGCGCCACATCTCGTGATGCTTGGCCACGACGCGGTCGGCCAGCTCGATCGGCAGGATTCCTTCCTTCGCCGCGGCGCGCTCGATCTTTTGGCCATGCTCGTCGGCTCCGGTGAGGAACCAGACATCGTCGCCCATCCGCCGGCGATGACGCGCGATCACGTCGGCGACGACGTTCTCGTACATGTGTCCGATGTGCGGATCGTCGTTGACGTAGTGGATGGCGGTGGTGATGTAGAACTTGCTCATCGCGAAAGGGGAGGGATTGTAGCGCGGTAGAAACACACATTTTTGGGAAACCGCGGCCACTGTCCGTCTTGACTCCTGCAAGGCAAACATCCCGTTTGCCGGACCCGGCAAGGTCACAGAACAGGAGAGAGAGCATGTCCTACGCACGTCGCGGCGTTCTGGCGTTTCTGTTGTTCCTCACGGCAGTCCCATCATTCGCAGTAACCCTCCGGCCGCGGGCGGCTTCCCGCGGAATGATCATCGGATCGAAGTCGGTGCATACCGAGGCGGCGGGCATCTTCTTCAGCGGCCAATTCAGTTACTCGCTCGGCGGCGGTCAGGCGATTCTGAAGGCCGACAACGTCACGAATCCGAATGCCAGCGCGAGCGGGCCGTTGCGATTCGCGCTGTGGTTCACGCCCACGCCGTATCCCTCGGCGGGGAACATCGTGGCGACGTATGACATCACGCCCTCGCTGGCCGCCAGCTCGTCGATCGCGCCGGTGAACGGCGGCAATACGCCCGTCCCGTTCACGATACCGCCCACCGGCTGCTACAGCATCGCGCTGGTGCTGGAAGAGAACGTCAGCGGCACCTGGACGCAGCGCGACTATGGCAACTTCTCATTGAAGTTCGACATCGGCGGCGGCTGCATCACCTCATTTACCGCCAGCCCGACCACCGTTCCGTCGGGATCGCCGTCGACGCTTTCGTGGACCACCGGCGGGGGCTCCATCACGAGCGTCAGCATCGACAACGGCGTCGGTTCGAAGCCTGCGAATGGTTCGGCCAACGTCAGTCCGACCAGCACCACGACCTACACGTTGAGCGCGTTTTCCACCGCCAACTCCTCGCCGCCGACCAAGCAGGTGACCGTGACGGTTGGCGCGGCAGCACCCACGGCAACGTTCTCCGCATCGCCGACATCGATCACAGCCGGCCAATCGTCGACGCTTACGTGGACCAGCACCAACGCCACTTCCGTATCGATCGACAACGGCGTCGGTAGTCAGGCGCTCAACGGATCCGTAAGCGTCAGCCCGGCCTCGACGACGACGTACACGCTCACCGCTAACGGACCGGGAGGCACGACCACGAAGACCGCCACGGTCACGGTCACGCAGCCGGCGCCTACCGCGACCTTCTCCGCGGCGCCGACGTCGATCAATGCGGGCCAATCATCGACGCTGACGTGGTCCACGACCAACGCGACGTCGATCACGATCGACAACGGCGTCGGAAGCAAGCCGGCGTCGGGCACCGCGAGTGTCAGTCCGACGACCACCACGACCTACACGCTGACGGCGACCGGTCCCGGAGGCACCATCACGAAGACGGCTACCGTTACCGTCGCCCAACCCGCGCCGACGATCTCCTTCTCGGCGACACCTTCCAACATCGCCGCGGGTCAGGGCTCGTTGCTCGTTTGGAACACGACCAACGCGACGTCGGTCACGATCGACAATGGCGTCGGATCGCAGCCCGTATCCGGTTCGGTCACAGTCAATCCGGTTGCGACCACGACGTACACGCTGACCGCGAATGGCCCCGGCGGGACGCTGACCAGTCAGGCCACCGTCACCGTCAGCAACCGGCCGAGCATCGCGTTTGTCGCTACTCCCGCCTCAATCGTTAGCGGTTCCTCGTCGACCCTGACATGGCTGGTCACGAACTCCACGTCCGTATCGATCGACAACGGCATCGGCGCGCAGGCGGCCAGCGGCTCCATGAGCGTCTCGCCGTCGCAGACGACGACCTACACGCTCACCGCGATCGGACCCGGCGGCACGTCGACCGCGGCTGCGATGGTGACGATCGTGGTCGCCCCGACGATTACCTTCACCGCAACTCCGACTGTGATTTCCGCGGGAGGTTCGAGCACGCTGACATGGGCCGTGACCGGCGTCGATTTCGTAACGATCGATCAGGGCATCGGTACCGTCTTCGCCTTCGGAACGCGTACCGTGTCGCCGACGCTGGCGACGACCATTTACCGCCTCACGGCCACGAATATCGCTGGGACGGCAACCGCCACGGCGACCGTAACGGTCGGCACGCCGCCGCCGCCGAAACATCGAGCAGTGCGACACTGAGCATCGCTAACTCATTGATTCAAAGCCGCTAAGCCGCGCAAAAAACAGGTTCAGCAATTGCAATGGCCCTCCCAGCCAAAAGACGGCTGGGAGGGCAGTAATGCAGGTTTCAAACGAGCCGGTGGCCTCGACAGGGATCGCCGGACTGGATGCGATACTCGGCGGCGGTTTTCCGAAAGATCACGTTTATCTGATTCAGGGCGACCCCGGAGCGGGCAAGACCACGCTCTCGCTGCAGTTCCTGCTCGAAGGCGTCAAGCTCGGCGAGAAAGCGCTCTACATCACGCTGTCCGAAACGAAGCGCGAGCTGCATGCGGTGGCGAAGTCGCACGGATGGTCGCTCGACGGCGTCGAGATTCACGAACATCTCGTGCGCGAAGAGACGCTCAGCGAAGAAGAAGACACGACGATTTTCCATCCCTCGGAGATCGAGCTCGGACAAACGGTCTCGCGTCTGCTGGAGCAAGTGGAGCGCGTCAATCCGCAGCGGGTCGTGCTCGATTCGCTATCCGAGATCCGGCTGCTGTCGCAGAGCAATCTTCGTTATCGCAAACAGATTCTCGCGCTCAAGCAGTACTTCACGAACCGCGGCGCGACGTCGCTCTTCCTCGATGACCGCACCTCGGAAGGAAACGATCTTCAGCTTCACAGCGTGCCGCACGGCGTGATTGTGCTGGAGCGCCGCGCGCCGTTGTATGGATCGCCGCGGCGCAGGCTGGAGATCATCAAGCTGCGCGGCGTCGACTTCCGCGGCGGCTATCACGACTTCACCATCCGCCGCGGCGGCATCGAGCTCTATCCGCGCCTGGTGGCGGCGAAAGATGGCGGCGATGGAGGCGAAGGTCAGCTCGCCAGCGGCATCGCTGAAATCGACGCGCTCCTCGGCGGCGGTCTGGATCGGGGATCGAGCACCTTGATCATGGGTCCGGCCGGCGCCGGCAAGTCGACACTCGCCACTCAATACGCCGTCGCGGCTGCAGAACGCGGCGAACGGGCCGCGCTCTTCATCTTCGACGAAAGCCGGCGCAGTCTGATCAAACGATCCGCCGCCGTGGGAATGGAGTTGGCCGAGGCGATCGAGAACGGTCTCATCACCGCGCAACAGGTCGATCCCGCGGAGCTTGCGCCGGGCGAGTTCGCGAACCTCGTGCGTGAGGCGGTCGAAAAACATGGGGCGCGAACTGTCGTCATCGACAGCCTGAATGGCTACCTCAACGCCATGCCCGAGGAGCGCTTTCTCACGCTTCACCTGCACGAAATGCTCACATACCTCGGCGATCACGGCGTGGCCACGATTCTGGTCATGGCGCAGCACGGACTGATCGGCTCGAACATGATCTCGTCCGTCGACGTCAGCTACCTCGCTGATTGCGTCGTGCTCTTGCGTTATTACGAAGCGGACGGCGAGTTGCACAAAGCGGTTTCCGTCATGAAGAAGCGCAGTGGCGACCACGAGAAAGCCATCCGCGAGTTCAGCATGGGAGAGGGAGGGCTGAAGGTAGGTCCTCCGCTAAAAGGCTTCCGCGGCATTCTTACCGGGATTCCCATCGTCGAAGACCGATGACTGAATTGATCGAACCGGAGATCGAGGCGGGCCACCGGCCGCTTCGCATTCTGCTCCTCGCACCCACGGGGCGGGATGCGGAAACGACCGTGCAGATCCTGTCGCGCGCCGGTTTCGCGTCCGAGGCATGCGCGGACGCCGAAGAGTTGTGCCGCGCGATCGAAGAAGGCGCCGGCCTGGCCATCGTCACTGCCGAAGCCTTGTCGCCGCGCGCGATGCGCCGTTTCGCGCAAACGTTCGGCACGCAGCCGCCATGGTCGGAAATCCCGCTGATGATTTTCGTGGCGCAGCCGGAGATGGATCGCGCCGCGCGTTCATTCGAGGCGCTCGGGCCACATGCGCACGTGACGCTCGTCGATCGCCCGATCCACGTCAAGACGCTGCTCAGCTCCGTTCGCACGTCGCTGCGCAGCCGCTCGCGGCAGTACGACATCCGCGACCTGCTTGCTGAGCAGCAGAAGTTGCTGGAGAACGAGCGCTCATCGGCATTGCGGCTGTCGGGATTAGCCGAGGCGTCGCTGGCCATTGCCTCCGCGCTTTCTCTCGACGACGTCCTGAAAATGATCACCGACCAGGCCGCGAAGGTCATCAACTCGGCGTTCGCGTTGATCTGGCTGAAAGTGACCGAGGACTCCAGCCGGCGGACGATCGTGGCGATGTCCGCGGACGCGAGCGGATCGCGCCAGAGCATTGACGAGCGCTCGGAAGAACTGCTCGACGCGATCGCGCATCAAATCCGCGGCTCGGTGAAGTTGACCGGCGAGCAGCTGAATCAATTCGGCGGCACTCCACTATTCGAAGGACTTCGCACGCTTCTCGCCGCGCCGCTCCTGGAACGCGAAGGGGAGCCGGCCGGTCTGCTGATGCTCGCTGAAAAACCAAACGCCGCCTTCACGAACGACGACGAAACGGTGCTCACGCAACTCGCGCAGATGGCGTCCGTGGCCGTGCAGAACGCGCGGCTGTATCGCGAAGCGCAGGACGCCAATCGGGCCAAGGACGACTTCCTGGCCACGCTCGCGCATGAGCTCCGCACGCCGATGACCGGCATCCTCGGATGGGTGCAGATGCTCAAGTCCGAGGGGATGGAGCAGGCAGACGTCGCGGCCGCCATCGAGATGATTGAGAGCAGCACGCGCGTGCAGGCGCGGCTGGTCGAGGATCTGCTCGACGTCTCGCGCATCATCGCCGGCAAGCTCCGCGTCGACCTCGCGCCGGTCGAGCTGCGGCCGGTCGTAGAGGCGGTCGTGGAGATGTTTCAGGCGCGCGCCGCGGAGCGCAACATCTCTATCGAGACCGCGATCGAGGAGCGGCCGCTCAGCGTTTTCGGCGACGAAACGCGGCTGCATCAGGTCATCTGGAATCTGCTTTCGAACGCCATCAAATTCACACCCGAGGGCGGACGCGTGGACGTGGCGCTGCACTGTTCCGAAAGCAAAGCGATCCTGCGCGTCTCCGACACAGGGCAGGGCATCAGTCCCGAGTTTCTGCCGTACGTCTTCGAGCGATTCCGCCAGTTCGACAACACCACCGTGCGCCAGCAGGCCGGCCTCGGACTCGGCCTCGCCATCGTCCGGCACCTCGTGACGCTGCACGGAGGACAGGTTTCCGTCGAAAGCGCGGGAATCGGCAGCGGCACGACCTTCACGATCACGCTGCCGCTGCTGGCCGTGCGCGTCGAGCCGGCGGATTTGCAGCAACTGCGCGCAAAACCCGACACACCGAAGCTGAACGGCGTAAAGGTCCTCGTCGTCGACGATGACCAAGAGGCGGGCAACCTGGTCGCGCTGGTGCTCAATCAGTTGGGCGCAGATGCACGCGCGGTCACGTCGGTAGCAGCGGCCGTGAAGATCCTTCGCAGTTTCCACGCAGACATCGTCGTCAGCGATATCGCCATGCCCGGCGAAGACGGCTACGCGCTCATGCGGCGTCTCCGCGAGATCGAGCCGGAGCTGGGACGCCACATCCCGACGATGGCGCTGACCGCGTACGGCCGGCCCGAGGATCGCAGCCGCATCCTCGCGTCCGGATTTCAAAAATACATTCAGAAGCCGGTTGAGCCGGTGGAACTGGCTCGTGCGATCGAGTCGCTGAAGCGGAACTGATCGATGAAGGTCCTGGTCGTTGATGACGATGCATCGATTCGCGCGCTGGTCACGCGTGTCTTCACGCGGCGCGGCGACAAGGTCCGGAGCGCGCTCGATGGCGAGGCGGCCATCGCATGCCTCAAGGCCTATCGCTTCGACCTGGTCGTGCTCGATCTGATGATGCCGCGCACCGACGGTTTTGGCGTCCTCGCGTATCTCAAAACGCTCGACGGCAACCGCCCGAAGATCATCGTCATGACCGCCGCCGTCCCCGGCCTCGTCGACAAAGTGCCCTCGGACATGGTGGCTGGTGTTCTCGGTAAACCGTTCGATCTGCAAGCGCTTGTCACGCTGGCAGAGAACGCCTTTCCGGTCCTGGGGATGCATTCCGCGGAGATGGCTCCGTAACTCGATTGCAACGCCTCTTGGGCACTTTGGCTCCCCCGTTGCTACCGAGGTCGGTATGACTGGGTCGCATGCTGAGGAGGCTGTGGTTGGCAAGAGGCGGGCGCTCGTCGTCGATGACGACCCGAGCATTCGCATCCTCGTCACGCGCATCCTCACGCGCAACGGCTTCATCGTCGAGAGCGCTCGCGATGGTGCCGAGGCCATCGAGATGGTGCTGCAGCACGATTACAAAGTCATCACGCTCGATCTGATGATGCCGCGTATCGATGGCTTCGCGGTCGTGAAGTACATCGCTGAACATCGCCCGGAGTTGCTGGCCAACGTCATCGTCGTCACGGCGTACGGCCCCAACGTGCTGGAGAAAGTTTGTCCGCCGGTCGTGCGTGTCATCGAGAAGCCGTTCGAGCTCAACGCACTCCTCGCCGAGGCGAAAGCGTGTGCGGATGGCGAGGCGAACTAGACCTCCACGTACAATCGCGGCGCATGCCGCCCGCCCGCGATCCTCTGTTTACGCCCCGCTTCGCGATGCTGTGGGTGTACGCATTCGTCACGTTCTTTTCGGCGTTTCAGTTGCTCCCGGCCATTCCGTTTCGCATCCTCGACCTCGGCGGTTCGAAGGCCGAGGCGGGATGGTTCCTCTCCGTCTACACCTTCGCAAGCGCGTTCTCCGCGCCGGTGATGGGAAGTCTCGCCGATCATTTCGGACGGCGCCGGTTTCTGATCATCTCGTCGATTCTCTTCGTCGCATTCTCGGCGGCGTACGCCGTGGTGCGGCACCTTCCGCTGCTGTTCGTCATCGGCGCGATTCACGGCGCGGTATGGTCCGGCCTCATGGCCTCGGCCTCCGCGCTCATGAGCGAATACATCCCCGAATCGCGGCGCACGCAGGGGATGGCTTACTGGGGTTTGGCGAGCAGCGGCGCCATCGCCGTCGCGCCGGCCGTCGGACTGTGGGTCTTTCACTTCGGCTGGACGACGCTCTGCACGGAGTTGACGATCATCTCCGTGATGATGGTCTTCGGCGCCCTGATGATCCGCTCCGACCAGCAAGCTCCCGCCAAACGCCGGCTCGCTGTCTCCGACGCCTGGGATTGGCGCGTCATCACCGTGGCGCTGTCGCTGGCAGTCGCCTCATTCGGCTACGGCGGCATGACCAGCTACGCAGCGATCATCGCCATCGAACGTCACATCACGCCCGTGGCGATTTACCTGACGACCTACGCGATCTCGCTCGTCCTCTTCCGCGTCTGCTTCTCGCACCTCGGCGACAGGATCGGACCGAAGTGGATGTTGTATCCAGGTTTAGTGCTGGTGCCGTTGGCGTTCGGCTGGCTCGGCATCGCGCACACGCGCTGGGAGATGATCGCCTCGGCCACGCTCTTCGGCATCGGCTTCGGCGCGGTCTATCCCGCCTTCGTGACGATCATTCTCGGCAGCACCGATCCCGCCCGCCGCGCGCGCACGTTCGGCTCGATCGTCTGGGCCTTCGACACCGGCATCGGCCTCGGCTCGTTCGGCATCGGCGCGATCGGCCAGCGCTACGGTCTCGGGACTGCGTTCCTGATCGCCGCGGCACTGAGCTGTTTCGCGATTCCGATCTTTGCCGTGACCTCGGTCCGCCTCGGTGGCACTTCACTTGCTGCCGAACCCGAGCATGTCAGAACTTCCACCTGAAGACGACGAACGCGTATCGCGCAAAGTCGTCTACGAACACACCGCCACAAGCGGCTCCTCCCACTCAGCGATGATCACGATCATCGTGATCGTCGTCCTCGCGCTGGCGCTAGTCGGCTACATCCTGATGCACGTGCACCGGTAGGTCGGTTGTTACCGGGTAACGGCGGGCGCCGGATGGAGCAACTCTGCCACGCGGTCTTGGACTTGCGCGATCGTCGAGTACAGCTCTTCCGCGCCTTCACCGTACCCGCCGGGCGCGGTGGAGACTCCAAAGCCTCGATCGCGTCGCCATTGAATCGTTAACGCTTGTTGCTTGCCGCGAACGTCGACATACCAAGTGCCGGCCGGATCCGCAGGAGCATCGATCGTCACGGTTGCACCAGGAAAGTGCGTTCGAAGATCGTGTTCGATGATTTCGATGTCGTTCATCTGTGGCAACGGTAACGCAACTCGCGCGGCGGAGTAGAACGAGCCGGGATTCGTATCGTCGCCGTAGGCGGCGTAAGAACCGTAGCCCCCGCCTTCAGGCGGGGGACGATGATGCGCGTAGACTCCGGAGCGCGCTTGAGCGCGCGAAAGAAAGGTTTCGGCGAGGATCGCAGAAGGCGATCTTTCGCCCGCTCAAGCGGGCTCACAACGGGATGGATCGCCCTTTCCCCACGCCTGAAGGCGTGCGCTACGGTTCTTTACGCCGGCATTCGCCGACGAGATCCTGCGACGCTGTAAAGTGCGCGCATGAATCGCTTCGCGCTTGCCGCCCTCCTGTTGTTGTCGACATCCCTCCACGCCGCCGAATTTGACGCGAAAGCCGCGGAGCGCTTCGCAAATCTCGCGCTCGCGTGTGTGCACAAGGAGTATCCGAACAAGATTGCGCACAATCTGAACAGCGATGCGGACGTCGCGCCGCCTCGTACGCTGACGCCGGCGTTTTATGGGTGCTACGACTGGCATTCGTCAGTGCATGGTCATTGGTTGTTGGCGCGTTTGGCGCGGACGTTTCCGGATGCATCGTTTGCCTCGGCTGCGCGTGCGGCGCTGGCGCAGAGCCTCACGGCGACGAACGTCGCGCAGGAAGCGGCGTATCTGCGCGAGGAGGGGCGAGCCAGTTTCGAGCGGCCGTATGGACTCGCGTGGCTGCTGCAGCTCGCGGCCGAACTTCGCGAATGGGACGATCCGCTCGGACGCGAGTTGTCGGCGAATCTGCGTCCGCTCGAGCAGGCGGCGAATGAACGGCTGGCGACGTGGCTGCCGAAGTTGTCGCATCCCGTGCGATCGGGCGAGCACAGTCAGACCGCGTTCGCGCTCGGACTGATCATCGATTCGACGAATGATGCAACGCTCAAGCAACTCGCGCGCGACGCCGCGAAGCGTTTCTACACAAACGACAAAGTGTGTCCGTTGACATACGAACCGTCGGGTGAAGACTTCCTCTCGCCGTGCATCGCCGAGGGCGATGTGATGCGCCGCGTGATGCCTGCGAAGGAGTACGCGTCATGGCTCACGGCGTTCCTGCCGCGCTTCGGCACGTTGCGCCCCGAGGTCGTCGTCGATCCGAGCGATCCGAAGCTCGCGCATCTCGATGGACTGAATCTCAGCCGCGCGTGGATGCTCGAAGGAATCGCGTCAGGATTGCCGAAGAGCGATCCGCGCGTCGCGGCGCTGCGAAAAATCGCTGCAGCGCATCGCGACGCCGGACTGGCCTCGGTCACCGGCGAGCATTACGAAGGCGGCCACTGGCTCGGTTCGTTCGCGGTCTACCTCACCACCGGCCGCGGCTTACTTCGCCTTCCGTAACGTCGCCGAATTCACATCCAGCTCGTCGATTGGAATCACCTCGACGTTCTTGAAACGCTCCTGCAGTTTCGGCAGGAACTTCTTTGCGTCGCCGACGATGACGATGCTGGCATCGTTGCCGCCGAGGTGTGCTGCGGCGAACTTCTGGATGTCGGCGGCACTGATCTCCTGTACGCCGCTGATGTAGCGATTGATCTCATCGAGGCTCAGTCCGTAAAGGGCGAGCGTGCCGATGCGGCCGACGAGACCGGAGTTCGTTTCGAGCTGGCGTCCGAATCCCCCGATGAGGACTGCCTTGCGCGGTCCCAGCTCGTCGTCCGCGACTGGAGTTGTTCCGAGCTTGTTCAGTTCATCAACGACAAGTCCCGCGACTTCGCCGGCCGATTCGTTTTTGGTCTGGACGGTCGCCGTGAATGGACCGACGTCGCGGCGGAGATCGAACGAGCTGTTCGCGCCGTAACTGAGTCCGCGTTTGATGCGGATTTCTTCGTTTAGCCGTGACGAATAGCCGCCGCCGAGGATCGAGTTCGTGACGAGCGAGAGGTGGTACGCGGGATCGGCGCGGCGCAGCCCGGGACGGCCGGCGACGACTGCCGCCTGACCGGCGGAGGGCATGTCGACCACGATCACATGCGGCGACGGGAACTCCTTCGTCGACGCCAACGAAGCGGGATGCGAATCCGCCGGCGCTTTCCATCCGCCGAACAACTCCTGCGCGGCCGCGAACGCTTGGGCCGGCGCGATGTCGCCGCCGAGGACGAGGATGGCGTTGTCGGGACGGTAGTAGTTGCGATGGAACGCAACGATGTCATCGCGCTTGATCCGCGTCAGCGACTGCGGCGTGCCGCCGAGGTAGTGGCCGTACGGACTGGCGCCGAAGATTGCATGCGTCATGACGAAGCTGGCCAGTCGCCCAGGCTGCTTCATCGCGACCGAGAGCGCATCGACGTTCTGTTGACGCAGGCGATCGATCTCCTCCTGCTTGAATGTCGGATGGCGCACGACGTCTGCAAGAAATCCGAGCGCTTGCGGGAGTTTCGACGACATCACGCTGACGTCGGCCGACGATTCGTCCCACCCGGCGCCGGTGTCGAGCGTCGCTCCGAGTGCTTCGATTCCTCGCGCGATCTCTTCCGCCGATTTCGTCGTCGTCCCTTTTGTCAGCAGCGACGCGGTTGTATCGGCGAGGCCAGGCAGATTGGCGGGATCCGCTTCGCCGCCGTTCTTGATGAGCAGCCGGGCGGCCACCAGCGGTACACCTTTCTTCTGGATGACGATGACGCGCAATCCGTTCGCGAGCGTCTTCTCGACCGGCTTCGGGATCTGCAACTGCCGCGGCGCGGCGGGAGGTGGTGGCATCGTTTCAACTTGCGCAAATGCAGGATTCAGAGCGAGCGTGAGTGCGGCGGCGGTGAGAAGTGTGGTCTTCATTTCGCCTCCTGCGTGTATGTGATGACGACTGCCTTTGCATCGACTAAGTACTTCTTAACGACGCGTTGAACATCGGCCGCGGTGACCGCCTGCAATCGTTCGAGCCCTCGATTCACATACGCGGCATCGTGAAATTGCGTGATCGCTTCGCCGAGCGCGCCGGCTTTTCCGTCGTTGGTTTCGCGCTCGCGCAAGGCGCCGGTGATGATCAGGTTCTTCGCCTTGTCGAGCTCCGCCGAGGTGACCGGTTTCGCGCCGAGCGCGTCGATCTCCTGGCGTAGCGCGGCGATGCCGTCCTCCGGCTTCTTGCCTCCGGCCATGACCGCGGTGACGGTGAAGAGGCCGGTGTCTTCGCGCGTGTCGGCGTTCGCGTTTGCGCTTTGTGCGAGTTGCTTCCTGTAGACGAGCGACTGATACAACCTCGACGAATCGCCGTCCGACAGAATCGTCGACGCGACCTGCAGCGCCTCGGTGTCGTCGTTCTGCGCCTGCGGGATGAGCCACGTCAGTCCGACTGCCGGCAACGGCACGTTCGCGCCGTGTTCGTCGAAATGCTTTTCTTCCGCGCGCGCGGGCTCTTTGACCGTGACACGCGGGATATCCGTCGATGGTTTCGGGACCGCACCGAGGTAGCGATCGACCCACGCGTCGAATTGCTTCGGATCGAGATCGCCGGCCACGATCAGCACCGCGTTGTCTGGCCGGTAGTACGTCGAATGAAACGCCTGCACATCGGCGAGCGTCGATGCATCGAGATTCTCGATCGAGCCGATGCCCGGCCGTTTGTACGGATGCACCGCGTACGAGTCCTTCGACAGCGCGTTGTTGAAGCGCCCGTACGACGGCGCAAGAACGCGAAAGCGGTACTCCTCTTTGACGACGTCGCGCTCCGACTTGAAGTTGGCGTCATCGACGGTGAGCGCTCCCATCCGGTCGCCTTCCGCCCACAGCAGCGTCTGCAGGTAATTCGACGGGATCACTTCGTAGTAGACAGTCCGATCGGGATGCGTGTACGCGTTGTTCATCCCGCCGACGTCCTCGGTGAGCCGGTCCATCATCTCCGACTTCATGTGCGCCGTGGCCTTGAACATGATGTGTTCGAAGAGATGCGCGAACCCGCTGCGCCCCTCGGGATCGTTCTTCGACCCGACGCGATACCAGACATTGATCGCGACCGTCGGCGTGGCGTGGTCCTCGATCGAGTAGACCTCGAGTCCATTCGGAAGCGTGCGATGCCGGTAGTTGATCGGCGGGAACGAGGCGGCCGCCGCGGACGCGGCAATGAAGAGGACAGCAATCGTGACGCGGCGAACGAGCATTCGTGAGCACCTCTTTCAGCGACGAACGTAGCGCCGCCGGCTCGGCGGCTGGACCGCCAGCGGCTCGCTGGCGCTTCTAAGATTGCCGCCGAGCCGGCGGCGGTCCAGCCGGCGAGCCGCCGACGCTACGATCTCGCAACTATATCAACGCGCTCTTTCGGCGATGCCTTTACGGATCAGGTCATCGAGCATAGGCAGGAGTTTGTGCTCGATGTCGCGTGCCAGTGCGGATTGGCGATCGCCGAGACGCGATTGTTCTTCGCCGAGTCGGGACTGCTCGCGGCCGAGTTCTGACTGCTGCTGGCCGAGGTCGTCCTGCTTGCGCGAGAGTTCGCGTTGACGGCGTTCGAGTTCGCGGCGGCGCGATTGAATTGCGGGATCGTCGTCATCGTGAAAGCGCATCGCCAGACGCGCTTCTTCGACGCCGAGGCGGGCTTGTTCGCGTCCGAGCTCACCTTGACGGCGTCCGAGCTCGCCCTGTTTCCGACCGAGTGCCCCCTGCTTCCGTCCGAGGGCACCTTGCTCGCGTCCGAGGTCGCTTTGCGGACGATAGAGATCGACGAGAGTTTGTAGCGAGGCAGAGTCGCGGACCACGTACGCCCGACCATCGTGACGGAACCAGAAGAAGTGACGGCCGTACGCGCGGCGCATGTCGTCCATGTCGGTGTCGCCGTCGCCGTTGACGACGTTCATTTCGCCGGCGGAAAGGACGTACTTGTCGCCGTCGTCATCGCGTTCGTAGGTCCAGGGCTCCGGCGGAGCGGGAGGAGCCGGAGGTGCGGGCGGCGCCGGCGCGACGACGTACATCGACGCCATCGCTGGCGCGGGCGGAGCGGGGGCGGCGGGAGGGGAGGGTGGAGTGGGCGGCGTGGGCGGCGCGTCCGGCCAGTCGATCCCGAAGTAGGGGAGCGCCTGCACGCTCGGAAGCATCGCCACAGAAACGGCAGCAACAGCGAGGACGGCAACTACGCGTAGAAGCTTCATAACTCCTCCTGGGCGCTTGGACGCCGGTGGGTTCGAGAAGTTAGTTACGGTCGAAATGCCTGGAAGTTCTAAAGCAAATGTGGAATGTTGAATGTTGAATGTTCAATGTTGAATGAGAGAACCGGCCGCCTTTCATTCAACATTCAACATTGAACATTCAACATTGAACATTCGTTTTTCTGAGCCGCTACTCGTACCGAAGCGCCTGAATCGGATCGAGCTCCGACGCTCTTGCCGCCGGATAGATCCCCGAAACCAGCCCCACGGTGATCGACACGCCGCACGACAGCAGCAGCGATCCGATCGTGATCACGGTCGGCCAGCCGGCGTATGCGGCGACGAGTTTGGCCAGGATCACGCCGATGATGATTCCCGACACGCCGCCGATCAGGCTGATCGTGAACGACTCGATCACGAATTGCGCTTTGATGTCCTGCTTGCGCGCGCCGATGGCGCGGCGGATGCCGATTTCGCGCGTCCGTTCGAGCACCGAGGCCAGCATGATGTTCATGATGCCGATGCCGCCGACCAGGAGGGAGATGCCGGCGATCGATCCCATCACGATCGAGAAGATCCTCTGCGTCTGCCTGCTCTGTTCGAGCAGCGCCTCGGGGACGACGATTTCGTAGTCGTCGGCGCCGCCGTGCAGCCGCTCCAGCAGCGGACGGATCAACGTCGCAGCGTCGCGCGTGGAGACGCCGTCCTGCACCTGCACGAGCAGCTCGTCGACCGGCGCATCGAGCGGATCGCGGTCGAACTTCCGCATGGCCGTCGACACCGGAATCCAGATCTCCTGCGCGTTCGACGCGACCGGCACATCCTTCGACGACGTGGCGCCCGGCTCCTCGCCTGTGAAGAGTCCGATCACTTCGAGCCAGACGTCGTTGACTTTGAGGTGCTTGCCGATCGCGGGGCCGTAGCCGAACAGACTGCGCCGCACTTCCTGGCCGATGACGCAGACCTGCGCGTACTCCTGCTCGTCGCGCTGGTCGAACATGCGTCCGTCGGCGAGCGACACGGTGGCCACGCGCGGGTAGCGCCACGAAACGCCGAGAACTTTTGCCTTGGCTTTGGCGCCGGGAGCGATGATCTTGTACGGCTTCACTTCGACGCGCGGCAGGACCATCTCCACGCGCGGCACGGCTTCGCTGATCGCTTCACCGTCGCGCAGCGAAACGCCGAGCGATTTCTTTCGCAACTCCGCGCGCTCCTCCGGTTTGACCGTTTTCGCGCGGACGATGACGTTGCGAAGTCCGAGGCGTCCGATCGCTTCGAGCGCCCTCTTCTCGCCGCCGGCGCCGATCGACAGCATGGCGATGACCGCTCCGACTCCGAAGATCATCCCGAGCATCGTCAGAGCCGTGCGCAGCTTGTGCGTGGCGAGATTCTGCAGCGCGATCGTGAAGGTTTCGGGCGTGGTCATGATGAGTGTGTGGACGTAGCCAACGTAGCGCCGGCGGCTCTTGGGGGGTCGGGGGTCGGGAGCCGGGAGTCGTAGTGACATGGCTCCGACACCCGACGCCCGACACCCGCCGGCGCTACGACGTTGCTACGCATCCTTTTCCTCGGTGGGATCGCGCAGCGCGATCTCGTCGCCTTTGGCCAGGCCTTTCGTCACCACCACGCGGCCTGCTGATGACGAGCCGATCTCGATCACGACCGCCTCGAATTTGTCGCCGTGCTTGCGGTAGACGAGCTTCTTTCCCTGCTTTTCGAAAATGGCCTGGCGTGGGATGGAGAAGGCGCCTTCGCGATTCTCGACGTCGAGCGTTGCGCGGACGCGGGCGCCCGGCTTCATCAGCGCCGGATCGGTGTGATCGAGCGTGATCGTGGCGCCGAAGTACTGCACCGGCACGCGCGGAAATCGCGGACGCGCCAGTTTGTCGACCTGCGAAATCTTTCCGGTGATGAGCGAGCCCGGCTTCCCTTCGATCGTCAGCGTGGCCTTTTCGCCGACTGCGAGCCCCGCGGCATCCGCCTCGAGCACGAAGACTTCGGCTTTCATCGAATTGAGATCGGGGATCTCGCCGATCGGACTGCCCGGCCAGACCGTATCGCCAACGCGAACGATGTCGCCGCGCCAGTCGTGCTGCAGAACGAGGATGCCGTCGTATGGCGCGCGCATCTCGAGGGCGTGCAGGCCTTGTTGGGCGTTGCGGATCTTGAGGTCGGCCTTGCGCTGCTCGATGTTGACGAGATCGCGATCGGCGGCGGAGAGCTTCGCGCGAACGCCGAGGACGCCTTCCGCGTGTTCCTTCCTGCGGCCGGCGAGTGTCTCGTCGATCTGCGATTCCACGCGCTGAAAACGCGAAAAGACTTCCGCGTCGTCAAACTTAAACATTCTCGCGGCCAGCAACTCGTCGGTGGCCTGACGCGCATCGCGGCGAAGATTCGTCCGCGTCGTCGAGGCCTCGCTGTCGGTCTTGAACAGCTTGTTGCCGGCGGTGTCGTGATCCTCGCGTCCGGCCTGCAACTGCGTTTCGTAATCGGTCGGATCGAAACGGACCACGACTTCATCTTTCTTCAGCAGCGCGCCGTCGGGAACGATCCAGGCGATCTTGAGCTGGCCGGGCGCGTCGGTTGGCGCGGCGAGAGTCGTGGCTTTGGTCGATTTCAGGTTGCCGTCCGCGGTGACGCGGCGCGAGAAACGGATGGCTTCGACGCGGAAGGTGGGGACGTCGCTGGCTTGATGACAACCGGCAAGTAGAAAGAGGAATGCAACCAGCGATTTTGCGCCGGAACGCTGGCGTCTCGCCGGCTGGCCCGGCTGCGTCCTCGCTGCCGAATGGGAGGCTCGCGCGAGCGTCGTGTTACCAGCAAAAGTTGAGGGGTTGGCGGTTCGGCGGCGAGACGCCGCCGGGCCAGCCGGCGAGGACGCCAGCGCTCCGTTGATCATGACTTTTGCTGTTCCTTGTCCGCGCTCTTCGGAACGAGCACGCGATCGCTCGCCGAGAGTCCGCCGAGCACTTCCACCGACTTTTCATTCTCCCGTCCGAGCTTCAGCGGAATCGCGGTGACGGAAAATGTGCCGCGCCGATACGCGACCGGACCGCGCTCCGTCACGAAGACGGCGTTGCGCGGAATCAGCAGCGCGCTTTTCGCGCGGCCGAGTTCCACCGTCCCGTGAAAGCGCATGCCGGGACGCATCTTGGCCGGATCGGTGCGGTCGAGGACGATGTTGACCTTGAGAACTTTGATCGGATCTTTCGTTCCCTGCTGCTGTGTGACCGTGCGCGCGGCTTCCTTGATCGTGCCGGCGAACTCCTCGTCCGGATGCGCGTCGAGATTGAAAATCACGCGCTGGCCGGCCGCGATCTTGCCGGCATCGGCTTCATCGACTTCACCTTTTGCCACCATGCGCGAAAGGTCCGGAATCTCGAGAACGCGCTCGCTCCGCCAGCAGGTATCCCCGACCTTCTTCTTATCGCCGCGCCAGCTCGTCACGTAAACGATCGTTCCGTTCCGCGGCGCCAGGATGGTCATCGATTTGATCGCGTTCTGCGTCTCGGTCACCACCGCGGCGGCGGTGGTCTGCTTGCTGGTCAACAGCGCGATCTGCGCCGCTGCCGCTTTTTCAAACGACGCGATGCGCTGCCGGATCGACTCGGTCTCCTGCTTCGCCAGTCCGAAATCGAGCTCGACCTGCTTGCGGTCTTTGTTGCTGGTGATTTCCGCCGGCCCTTGCAGCTTCAACTCCGCCTTGCGCAGCCGTCCCTCGGCATCGGCGAGCTTGAGCTTTTCGTCTTCGCGGCGCAGAGCCAGATCAGCATGCGCCTTCTCGATCTCCTTGCGCGACTGCTCGCTCTCGGCGCTTTTCTCGTCCAGGCGCTTCTGCAGTTCCGTCGTGTCGAATGCGAGCACCGGGCGGCCCACCTTCACGTCCGTTCCTTCGGGCGCGATCATCGAAACCTTGTACTCCCAGAGGTCGTTGACCTGCGGCGGGCCGAATCCGCCGGAGTCGACCGCGCCGAGCGTCCCGGTGACGTCGATGCCGGTGACGAGATCGCCGCGCGTGACGCGAACCCAATCGCCCTGCCGATCGGCCGCGAGTTTGTTGCGCGTCCACCCCGCGCCCGCAAGCACGGCGGCGATTGCGATGCCGATGGCGAGCAACGATTTTCTACGCATGCCCGAGCGTCTCCCCTTCGTTCAATCCGCTTTTCACCACGCAGTCCTGCGCGTTGCACGCGCCGAGGACGACGTCGATCAGCTTCCCGTCCGCGCGATACACGCGCGGCTTCTTACCCGAAAAATCGATCGCCGCGCGCGACACGAGCAACGCATTCGTCTGCCGCATCGCATGTACGACCACGCGCGCCGAAAGGCCGGGACGCATGCGCGCGATATCGAGACGATCGAGCGCGACGATCACGCGGAACGAGCGTCGCAACGACGTGCGGCTGCTCTCCTGCGCAACCGCGGAAATCGTCTGCACGCGTCCGGGAAAGGAAATGTTGGGATACGCATCGAGAACGATCGTGGCCGGCATTCCTGCACCGATCCGGCCGTCGTCGACGTCAGAAAGATCGGCTTCGACCTGCAGCGACGACATCTCCGGAAACTGCGCGAGAGGAAAGCCGATGAAGACGCTGTCGCCTTCCTGGAGGCGGCGCCCTTCCCACGGATGATCGCGAATGACCACGATGCCGTCGTGCGGCGCGCGCAGGATCAGCTCATCGATGGCGCGCTCGGCGATGCCCAGCTCGCGCTGCGCTTTCTGCAAGCTGAGCAGAAGGTTGTCGTGGTCGGATTTCACCGAGGTCCGCTGCGACTTCAACACGTCCACCGCCTTGGCCAGCTCGACCTCGGCGCGTTTGTACTTGATCTGCCGGTCGTTGTAATCGCGCTGCGCCACGATCTCTTTCGGCATCGCGGCATCCA
>JAXDIO010000267.1:0-6626 GCA_034663965.1 Thermoanaerobaculia bacterium
CAGTTGACGAGCAGGTCGTCGAAATCCATCGCGTTCGCTTCGCGCTTCCGCTCCTTGTAGCGGCGGAAAACGTTGATCATCTCGTCGCGATAGATCCCGAAATGCGGGTAGTTGTTTTCGAGGTGCAGCTCCAGCGGCGTGCGCGTGTTGATCAGGTAGGAGTAGATGTCGATGAGGACGTCGCCTTTCGGAAACCGCTTCTCCAACGTCGCGATCCCAAGAGAGGAAATCGACGATTCCATCATCTCTTTCGCATCCTCGGCGTCGAGAATCGTGAAGCTGGATCGATAGCCGATCGTGTCCGCGTGCTGCCGCAGCAGCCGGTTGCCGATCGAATGAAACGTGCCGCCCCAGATGCGCCGCGTGTCGATGGTGACGAGCTGCTCGACGCGGCTGAGCATCTCTTTCGCCGCCTTGTTCGTGAAGGTGAGCAAAAGGATCTCGGACGGATCGACGCCGTCTTCGATCAGCCGCGACACGCGATAGGTCAGCGCCCGCGTCTTGCCGCTGCCGGCGCCGGCGATGACGAGCATCGGTCCCTCGCCGGCCATGACCACGTCGAGCTGCTCCTGATTGAGCTCGTCCTCGTAGCGGACGCGAAACTGCTTCTGGGCTTTCGCGGGTTGTTTGAGCGTGTAACGACGGATCTTCTCGGGCACCGAGGAAGCGTAGCAGGTGAGCGAATGCGGACGGTCAGGCTAGGGCCGGAACGTTGCCTTCCTGCAGGAGCCGGAGATCGGTTTGCACCATCTCGCGGACGAGATCAGGGAACGTGTAAGTCGGCGCCCATCCGAGCGTGCGGCGCGCCTTGCTCGCGTCGCCGACAAGCAGGTCGACTTCCGCGGGGCGGACGAAGCGCTCGTCGATCTTCACGTACTGTTCGTAGTCGAGTCCCAGCTCGCTGAAGGCGAGCTCGCAGAACTCGCGGACGGAATGTGTCTCGCCCGTGGCGACGACGAAATCGTCCGGCTCCGGCTGTTGCAGCATGAGGTGAATAGCGCGGACGTAATCGGCGGCGTGGCCCCAGTCGCGCTTTGCCTCGAGGTTGCCGAGTCGCAACTCGTCGGCGCGGCCGAGCTTGATCCGGGCGGCGGTGCTGGTGATCTTACGCGTGACGAATTCGAATCCGCGCCGCGGGCCTTCGTGATTGAAGAGAATGCCGCTGGCCGCGAACATGCCGTAGGCCTCGCGATAGTTGCGCGTCAGCTCGAATCCAGCCACCTTGCTGATTCCGTACGGGCTGCGCGGATGAAATCGGGTGTCTTCCGTTTGCGGCACGTCGCGCACTTTGCCGAACATCTCGCTCGACCCGGCGAAGTAGAAACGGCATCCCGGGCGCAGCTCGCGAAGCGCGGCCAGCATGTAGTGCGTGCCGTTGATGTTCGTGTTGAGCGTCGAGAAGCCGTCGATGAAACTCTCGGCCACGAAGCTCTGCGCCGCGAGGTGGTAGCACTCGTCGAACGCATTGCGGCTGATCACGCTGAAGATGCTGGGATAGCTCTCCAGGCTGGCGGGATGCAGGATCAGCCGGTCGAGCAGGTGGCTGATGCGGCCGAAGCGGCTGTCCGGCGCCTCCAGCGCGACGCGCCGCACCAGCCCGTGCACCTCGTAGCCCAGGGTGAGAAGTTGCTCGGCGAGGTAGCTGCCGTCCTGTCCGGTGATCCCGGTGATGAGCGCTTTTTTCAATCGAGTTCCGAAGTCGCCGATTATCCCACCATCCTGTGCGACACATGACACTTGTCATCCGTTTCTGCTGACGGTTCGCACGGGCCGCGCGGCTCGCGTTGCCCGATACTGCCGTCATGAAACGTTTGCTCTTCGCGATCCTTCTTCTCGCCGCTCCTCTTGTCGCGCAACAAACCGCCATCACCAACGTGCGGCTCTTCGATGGGACGAAAGTCATCCCGCACGCGACCGTTTTGATCGACGGAACCCGCATCGTCGCCGCGGGTTCGAAGGTGGCCGTACCGAACGATGCGAAGGTCATCGACGGCAATGGCAAGACGCTTTTGCCAGGGCTGATCGATTCACACACGCATGTTTTCCCTGGCAGCCTGGAGCGCGCGCTTCGCTTTGGCGTGACCACGGAGCTGGACATGTTCACGTCGCTCCGTACGCTTGATCCGCTTCGCGCGGAGCAGGCCAAGGGCCCGGTCACCAATCGCGCCGATATCTATTCGGCGGGAACCCTGGTCACGGTCGCGGGCGGACATGGCAGCGAGTACTTCCCGATCCCGACGTTCAAGACGGGCGACGATCCGCAGGCGTTCGTCGATGCGCGGATCGCGGAGGGGTCGGACTACATCAAGCTGATCGTGGAGACGGGGGAAGCGTACGGGATGAACCTGCCGACGCTTTCGAAGAGCGATCTCACCGCGCTCATCGCCGCGGCGCACAAGCGCGGCAAGCTGGCGGTGGTTCACATCTCGACGCTTCACGGCGCGCGCGATGCCATCGACGCCGGCGCGGATGCGCTCGTGCACATCTTCGCGGACAAGACTCCGGACGCCGGTTTCGGCGCGTTCGTAGCTGCGCATCACGCCTTCGTCGTTCCGACGCTGACCGTGAACGAGAGCACGACCGGCATCGGCAGCGGGACGTCGCTGAACACGGACGCGCATCTCGCGCCCTATTTGAATGCCGATGAGATGACGAACCTGAAGGCGTCCTTCCCGAAAGCGAAGGACCTGAGCCTTGACAATGCGTACGCAGCCGTTCGGCAGTTGAAGGCCGCCGGCGTCCCGATCCTGGCCGGCACCGATTCGCCGAATCCCGGCACGGCACACGGCGCGAGCATGCATCGCGAGCTGGAGCTGCTGGTGAAAGCGGGGATGACTCCGATCGAGGCGCTGACCGCGGCCACGTCGCTGCCTGCGAAACACTTCAAGTTGAACGATCGCGGCCGCATCGCTGCCGGACTTCGCGCCGATCTGCTGCTCGTCGACGGCGATCCGACCACGGACATCATGGCGACGCGCAACATCACCGGCGTCTGGAAAAACGGCGCGATGCTCGATCGCAAGCCGGAACCGAAGCGCGTCGAGGCGGCGCCCGTTGCGGCGGTCGTTCCGAACATCGGCGACGGCATGATCAGCAACTTCGACTCCGGCGAGACCAAGCCTGCCTTCGGTTTCGGCTGGGACGTCTCGACCGATTCAATCGCCGGCGGCAAATCGGAGGCGGCGATAAGCGTCGTCGACGGCGGCGCGAACGGCACGCCGAAATCGCTTCACATCCACGCCGACACGAAGCCCGGCTTCATGTTCCCGTGGGCCGGCGCGATGCTGCTGCTCGGCGCGACGCCGATGCAGCCGGTCGACCTGTCATCGAAGAGCGGACTGTCGTTCTTCGCGAAAGGCGACACCGACATCCGCGTCATGCTCTTCGCCGCCAGCACGGGCCGCATTCCGCGTCAGACGACCGTCCACGCCGGAGCTGATTGGACCGCGATCACCTTGCCGTGGATTGCCTTCAACACGGATGGCAAGGACGTGCAGATGTTGGTCTTCTGCGGTCCGGACAAAGGCGTGGTCGACTTTGCGATCGATGAGTTGAGGCTGAAGTGAGAAAGCGTAGCGCCAGCGGCCCGCTGGCTGGACCGCCGCCGGCTCGGCGGCGAGTCTCGGTTGCTCACGCAACGTGCCGGCGAGCCGCCGGCGGTCCAGCCGACGAGCCGGCGGCGCTACGACGCTAGACTATGACCATGACCCCCGAACGCGATTACGCCGGCTGGACGAAGTACATCTGGCTGATCTACGTCGTTCCGTTCGCCGCCTTTCCGGTGGTGGCGAACGCCAGCGCCGGTCGGATCGCGCTCACCTGGTTCGCGACCGCGGTCTTCACTGTCATCTACCTGGCCGGCTATCGCGTCCGCGGCCGCAAGCTGCTGTGGATCATCGCGGCCATCACAGCGCTCGGCGTCGCTTTCATGCCGATCAACTACGGCGCCGGCGCGTTCTTCATTTTCGCGGCGTCGTTCGCGGGCAACACGGGCGGCGTACGCAAAGCGTTCTCGATTATCGGAATCGTTCTGATCGTGCTTATGGTGGACGTGCTGGTGATCGGACTCAGCCCGTTGATCTGGTGGTGGGCGGCGTTCTTCACGGTCGTCATCGGCGCGGTGAACGCGCACTTTTCGCAGGTCGGACGCGCCAACAAACGGCTGGCGATGGCCCACGACGAGATCGAGCACCTCGCGAAAGTCGCGGAACGCGAACGGATCGCGCGCGATCTCCACGACGTCCTCGGCCACACGCTTTCGCTGATCATCCTGAAGTCGGAGCTGGCCTCGAAGCTGGCCGACCGCGATCCGCAACGTGCGCGCGACGAGATCCGCGACGTCGAACGAATTTCGCGCGAGGCATTGTCCGAGGTGCGCCAGGCGGTGCGCGGCTATCGCGCCGGATTGCAGCAGGAGCTCGACGGCGCGACGGCGATGTTGCGCGCGGCATCGATCGAGCTGACGACGGAGTTCGAGCCGGTGCCGCTCGCGGCGGGGCAGGAAGCAATCCTGGCGCTGGCGTTGCGCGAAGCGGTTACGAACGTAGTCCGCCATTCGGAGGCGTCGCGCTGCACGATCGCACTCCATCGCACCGGCGATGACATCCGCCTCACGGTTTCCGACGACGGACGCGGCGGCGGACGCGAAGACGGCGCGGGCATCTCCGGCATGCGCGAACGCATCACGGCCCTCGGCGGCTTCGTCGCTCGCGACGGAGCGCACGGCACGACGCTCACCGTCACGTTGCCGCTCGCCAGCGGCCTGCAATCCGTCAGCGCCATCGAGCGCTCGGCATGATCCGCGTCGTCATCGCCGAGGATCAGGCCATGGTTCTCGGCGCACTTTCGGCGCTGCTGGAGATCGAATCCGACATCGAAGTCGTGGCCCGCGCACGCAGCGGCGACGAGGCGCTCGATCTCGTTCGCACGCATCGTCCCGATGTCCTCCTTACGGACATCGAGATGCCGTCCAAGACCGGCCTGGAAGTCGCGCAACTCGTTCGCGATGAGCACCTGCCGACGCGCGTGGTGATCCTGACGACGTTCGCCCGCGGTGGCTATCTTCGCCGCGCACTCGAAGCAGGAGCCTCGGGATATCTGCTCAAGGATTCGCCGGCCGAACAGCTCGCGAACGCGATCCGCCGCGTGCATGCGGGCGGACGAGCCGTCGATCCGGAGCTGGCCGCCGAGGCATGGAGCGAGCCCGATCCGCTGACCGATCGCGAGCGGCAGGTGCTGCGGCTGGCAGGCGAGGGGCAGGCAACTGGCGAGATCGCCGAGTCGCTGCATCTGTCCGAGGGGACCGTGCGCAATTACCTCTCCGAGGCCATCAGCAAGCTCGGCGCGCAAAACCGCGTCGAAGCGGCGCGGATCGCTAGGGAAAAGGGCTGGCTGTAGCCGCTCCGTAACCCTTCAAGAAATCCTGTCTCCTGTTTTTGCATTCAAATGCAGGCTGTACGGAGGTTTCATGAAACGAATCGCTCTCGCACTTGCAATCATCGCCGCGGCTGGATGCTCCTCGTCGCCGCAGCAGAGGACGCAGCCGGCGCCGCAGCCGGCGTCCTATCAACCGTCCTACGCATACGACATGGGCAACTCGCCGGTCGGCGTCATCCCCTCGGCGCTGTTGCGCGACGCGACGCGCAACAAAGACGTCGAGGTGTCGATCGACTATCCGACGCGCGGCGCCGGCCCGTTTCCGATCATCATCTTTTCGCCGGGCTACGGCGGATCGAGCCACGCGTACGAAGCGCTGATCTCGTACTGGACGAGCTACGGCTACGTTTGTATCCGGCCGATGCACGCCGATTCCGGTGCGCTGCGCGACACGATGAACGACCTGTTGCAGATGAAGCCGCAGGACTCACGGCCGGGTCATCGGGACCGCACCAAGCCGAATCCGGACAAAGTCGCGCGCACGCGGACGAATCTCACCGAGGCGATCTGGGACAAGGAACGGGAGGCGCAGTGGCGCGATCGCGTCCGCGACATCACCGTCATCCTCGATTCGCTCAACGATCTGGAAAAGAACTACCCCGAGCTGGCGGGCAAGATGGACCACGCGAACATCGGTGTCGGCGGCCATTCGTACGGCGCATTCACGGCGATGCTCGTCGGCGGCGCGAAGACGTTCAGCAATCCGCCCGTCTCCGGCGGCGATCCGCGCGTGAAAGCGATCGTGGCGATGTCGCCACAAGGCGTGGCGGCGAATCGCGGCCTGACTACGGAGTCGTGGCGCGACGTTCACGTCCCGGCAATGTTCATGACGGGTACGCGCGACTACGGCGCGACCGAGACGGAGAGTCCCGACTGGCGACGGACGGCGTACGACAACTCGCCCGCGGGCGACAAGTACTTCGTCCTGATCCGCAATGCCGGCCACATGACCTTCACCGGCGTGGCCACGGGGTTGGTCGATCAGCAGGTGTTCGACCGGTCCCCCCAGAACCCGATTGTCGATCCTCGCACCGGGCAGGTCCTGCCCGGCGTTCCGCCTGATGGCACCCGAGGCACCATCATCAGCGACCGCGGCACGTTCGGCTCGATCCGCTCGATCTCGCTGATGTTCTGGGACTCGTACCTGAAAAACAAATCCGACGCAAAAGCGCTCCTCGATCCCACCAAGT
>JAXDIO010000279.1:0-5286 GCA_034663965.1 Thermoanaerobaculia bacterium
CGCGCGCGGACCGCACGGTGGTGCAGCAGAAGATCGGCGATTACTTCGATGCGTGCACGGACATCGACAAGATCGAACAGCTTGGGGTCAGGCCTTTGCAGCCGCTGCTCGACGAGATCGCCGGCCTGAAGGCCAAGTCGGACCTCGGCGCGTTTCTCGGCAAGCAACATCTCCGCACGAGCGGGAACGGCTGGCTCTTCGGCTTCGGATCGACGCAGGATTACAGCGATGCGTCGAGTGTCATCGCCGAGGCCAGTGCGGGCGGGCTGGGATTACCGGATCGCGATTACTACACGAAGACCGACGCGAAATCGAAGACGATCCGCGATCAGTACCTCGCGCACGTCGCGGCGATGCTGGAGTTGATCGGCGAATCGAAGACGGCAGCGAAAGCGGACGCCGCGACGGTGATGCGCATCGAGACGGCGCTGGCGAAGGCGTCGCTGACGCGTGTCGAACGGCGCGATCCGCACAACCTGGCGCACAAGATGACGGTGACGCAGCTGGGCAAGACCGCGCCGGCATTTCCGTGGAAGGCCTATCTCTCCACCGGTGGCGTGAACGTGACTTCGCTCAACGTCACCGAGCCGAAGTTCTTCGCCGAGGTGCAGAAGGAACTGACGAGCGTTCCGCTGGCGGACTGGAAGGCGTACTTCCGCTGGCACGCCGTGCATTCGCGCGCGCCATACCTGTCGAAGAAGTTCGTCGCGGAGGATTTCAACTTTTATCGCGCCACGCTGCGCGGTGTGAAGGCGATGCCGCCGCGCTGGAAGCGTTGCGTCCAGTACGTCGACCGCGACCTCGGCGAAGCGCTCGGCCAGGAGTTCGTGGCGCGGACGTTCACGCCGGAGACGAAAGCGAAGACGGTCGAGATGACGAAGGCGATCGAGACGGCGATGGAGGATGAGATCAATCACCTCGGCTGGATGACCCCGGCCACGAAGACGCGCGCGCTGGAGAAGCTGCACGCGGTCGCGAACAAGGTCGGCTATCCCGACAAATGGCGCGACTACAGCGCGCTGAGAATCGAACGCGGCGATTTCTACGGCAACGGCACGCGTTCGATCCTTTTCGAATCGCAGCGCGACCTCAACAAGATCGGCAAGCCGGTCGACCGCAATGAGTGGGGCATGACGCCGCCGACCGTCAACGCGTACTACAACCCGCAGATGAACGACATCAACTTTCCGGCCGGCGTGCTGCAGCCGCCGCTCTACGATCCGAAGCTCGATGACGCGCCGAACTACGGCAACACCGGCTCGACGATCGGCCACGAGCTGACGCACGCGTTCGACGATGAAGGCCGCCAGTTCGACGCGCAGGGAAATCTCAAGGACTGGTGGACGCCGGAGGACGCGAAGGCGTTCGAAGAGCGCGTCAATTGTGTGCGCGATCAGTACGCGGGTTACACGATCGTCGACGACATCAAGATCAATTCGAAGCTGACCTCGGGCGAAGACGTCGCGGACCTCGGCGGCACTCTCCTCGCGTATCTGGCGTGGAAGGCGGCCGATCCCAATGAGACCAAATCGGTCGACGGCTTTACGCCCGATCAGCGCTTCTTTATCGGCTTCGCGCAGTGGGCGTGCGAGAACCAGCGTCCGGAAAATCTGCGCGCGAATGCGATCACGAATCCGCATTCGCCGGGCAAGTACCGCATCAATGGCATTGTTTCCGATCTGCCGCAGTTCCAGAAGGCATTCAATTGCCCCGCGGACTCGCCGATGGTGCGCAGCAAGGCATGTCAGGTATGGTGATCGCAAGCTAAAACATAGGAGACCGAATCCATGCGGAAGATCGTCGTAGCAGTGGTGTTGCTGTTCGCCGTTTCTTCGCAGTCGCAGCAGGGGCGCAAATCGGAAGCGATTCCGCAGCCGAATGCGGTGGCCCCGCCGCCACCGCTAGTGGAGAAGATCGACGTCTCGGTGGTCAATGTCGACGTCACGGTCACCGATCGCCGCGGCCAGCCGGTTTCCGGACTGACCCGCGACGATTTTGAGATCTTCGAGGACGACAAGCCGCAGACGATTTCAAACTTCTACGCTGTCGACAGCGCGCTACCGAAGATCGACACCCGTCCGGGGACAGTAGACGCCAACCCGGCTTCCGCGGACCGTTTCCGCCGCAAGGTGCTGGTGCTGATCGACAATCAAAATACGACGCCTCATGGACGCAATGTTGCGCTCGACCGTTTGGTGGAGTTTATCGATCAGCATTTCGATGACGGCCGCTATGACTGGTCGCTTGCGACGATCGACAAGCGGATCCACATGGTGCTTCCGATGACGTCGAGCAAGAAGGTTCTGCACAATGTCGTGGCCGAGGTCCGTAGAACCGGAACGCTCAACGCAATCCGAGCGCCGATGCAACATGGCGAGTTCGATATTGCGTCAATGAGTGCGTCCGCCGGGGGCGCCAAGGGCGGCAGGGATTTGAACGAGGTTATATCGACGAACCGCAATTTGACCACGGAGAACACCATCGACATCTTTAGCGACGAGCTGTCGCTCAAGGAACAGTCGATCTTCGCGAAATCGTCGACGGAATCGATCCTCGAGGCCGAACGCGCATTTGGAAATCTCGAAGGAAGAAAGATCATCCTTCTGGTCACCGGATATCTGCCGCTGGGAACACAATCGCCCCTGATTCGCGGTTCCTCACGCGGCGTTCTGGACGCCGACGTTCAGTACATGACCAGACAAAACAACGAGCTGGCCGAGATGCGTGAGCTGCTCGTGCGTGAGGCGAATGTGTCCAATACCAGCCTCTACATCATTTCCTCCGAGGGACTGGACATGAACATGACCGAGAGTCTGAATCCGATGGGGGCGGGGCCGGTGCCGGGATCCAATGCAATCGATACGTCGTCGATGCTCTGGCTGGCGAAGGAAACCGGCGGCGCGTACCTGCCCGGCAATCGGATCGATCAATCGCTGGTCGACTTCGACCGCCGCTCCGGTGCGTTTTACTCACTCGGATATTCGCCTGTGCATACGGATGACGGTCATTACTACAAGCTCAAGGTGAACGTAAAGAAACACCGCGATTACCGCCTCGATTATCGCTACGGCTATTCGAGCGCACCCACAGACATACAGATCATCCGCGCGCTCAGTTCGCCTCTCGGCGCGTCGATGCAGCAGTCGATGATGCCGATCTCTCTGACTTTCGGCGAACCGATCTACCGCGGGCTCGTTGCGCTTATCCCGCTCAAGGCGGCGATGTCGATGGACTCGCTGCAGTACATTACTGACGGCAGCGGATCGCGCACAAGACTCCATGTGTACGTCTCGATTTTCGACAGCGAAGGACGCAACCTCACGGTGGCCAAGTCGTTCGCTGACATTGCCGTGCAGCCGAATGAATCGGCGACCGGGCCGATGACGGTCACGATCCCTCCTCTGGCGCTGGCGAAAGGGGCGTACAAGATCGTCGTGGCTGTCCGCGATGAGCTGACCGACCACATCGGCGTTACGACGAAGAGGCTGGAGTTGTAAGAAGGAATCTCGACCATGCGCAAGCTAGTCCTCGTCTCACTGCTGTTTAGTTTGTCAGTCCAGTCGCAACAGAAGGTACCGCTTGCGGGGCCGCCACCGCTCGTCGAGAAAATCGACGTCTCGGTCGTCAATGTCGACGTCACCGTCACCGATCGCCGAGGACAACCGGTGGCGGGACTGACGCGGAACGATTTCGAAGTCTTCGAAGACGGCAAGCCGCAGACGATCACCAATTTTTATCTGGTCGAGAATGCTGGAGTACACGAAGCGACGAACGCAGCCGCAGAAAACAAGCCTCCGGAGCAGCGGTTCCGGCGCAAGGTGCTGGTCCTGATCGACAACCGGAACACGCCCAAACACGCCCGCAATGAGGCGCTGGCGAAGTTGGAACAGTTCATCGACGCTCACTTCGACGACGGCCGTTATGACTGGTCGATCGCCACCGTCGACAGCCGCGTTCATTTAGTGCTTCCGATGACCTCGGACAAACGCGTGCTGCACTCTGTGGTTCAGGAAATCCAGCGCCGCGGGACGAGCCTTGAGCTGCGCGCGTCGATCGGCCGCGGCGATTCCGCCGCGGCGCACATGCAGTCCGACCTCGGCACCCCGGACGACACCTCCGGTGAGCGGATACGCAAGCAGAGCCAGCAATTCGTGGAGCAGAACAAGAACTTCGATGAGGAGATGCGCCTTACGGAACAGACGATGTTCGCCGCATCGTCGACGGCTGCAATCGTGGAGGCAGCGCGCGCATTCGGCAGCAGCGAAGGGCGGAAGATGATCCTCCTCGTCACAGGCCACATGCCGTTCGGTAGCGTCTCGCCGCTAAGCCGCGTCGGCCAAGGCCCGACGCTGGGTAATCACGTGGATAACATCGCCAGGAACAACAGACAGCTCACGACGCTGCGGGATCACCTCATCCACGAGGGGAACGCGTCGAACACGAGCTTCTACATCATCGACGCAGAGGGCCTCGAGCCTCCGTCGTCGGACGGCAAGACGTACTCGTCGATGGGCGGGTTGTCGCCCGGCTCGGCCGCCCAAGACCACTCGGCGGAGTACTGGCTGGCCAGCGAAACCGGCGGCGCGTATTTTCCGGGCAACCGGATGGAGCAGTCATTCGAGGAGTTTGATCGCCGCGCGGCCAATTTCTACTCGCTCGGCTTCGTGTCGAAGCATCCCGCCGATATGCGCTACCACCGGCTCATGGTCCGCTTGAAGGGGCATTCGGGACTCAAACTGCAATACCGCGACGGCTATTCGAGCGCGGAGACCGACGTCCAGCTCGTGCGCGCGCTTCGCTCCCCGCTCGGGGCGGCAATGCAGCTGAAGACGATGCCGGTATCGCTGATCGTAGGCGATCCGCAATACCGCGGCGTGACCGCGCTCGTGTCGCTCCAGGCAGCGATGGCGATGGAATCGTTGCAGTACATCACCGACGGTGCCGGCTCGCGGACGCGCCTGCACGTCTACGTGTCGATCTTCGACAGCGATGGCCGCAACATCACGCTCGCCAAGTCCTTCGCCGACATCGCCGTCCTGCCGAACGAAACGGCCACCGGCCCGATGACGGTCACCCTCCCGCCGCTATCGCTCGGGAAAGGGACCTACAACGTGGTGGTGGCGGTGCGCGACGAATTGACGGACCACGTCGGCGTGGCGACCCACAAGATTCAGGTGTAGGAGCCATCCCGACACTACGTAATGGCCTTAACTTAAGCACTCGCTGCTCGCGGCTGGAGCGCTGGCGTCCTCGCCGGCTGGCCCGGCTGCGTCTCGCTGCCGGCCC
>JAXDIO010000044.1:0-18111 GCA_034663965.1 Thermoanaerobaculia bacterium
TCGACGAACCGCGCAAGCTCCGTTAAATAGTTCGGGTCTCCCTCTCCACGAACGTTATACGTCTGACCAAAGATCTCGACAGAAGTCGAGTCGTATTCACCGTCCATCGAAAAAAATTACCAAGAACGCGCGGATTATAACAGGTGAATCGGGGGTAGGGAGTCGGGAGTGGGGGGTCGGAGATGCGGAGCTCGCGAATGACCCATTTACTCTTTACGCCTCCCGACATTCGACTCCCGGCACCCGCGTGACCCATCCTGCATCCACCCCATTTGCACGAAAACCGCAGATTGACTTACGCCTGATTACCGCCTAAGTTGACGTCGCGACTCCCCATGGCCGTACTTGCCCGCCGTCTCGACTTGCAGTTCCAGCTCCTCGAAGCTCCCCAAATCCTCAAACCGGCGATTACTCCACGGATCGTAGAATCCGGAGAAGGCGAGGCCATCCGCAACCTGCGGGCGACGCTCGAAGCCTCGATCGCGTCCAAACTCACCAGCGGCTCGGAACTGGTACGCGCGGTCGCCCGCCAACGCCGCGACGAAATCCTGCCGACGACGATCCCCCCACTCGATGCGCTCCTCGGTGGCGGACTGGCGCGCGGCAAGATGACCGAGATCGCCGGCCGCGGAACGCGCTTCTCGATCGTGATCGCCACCCTTGCCGCCGCGACGAGCATCGGTGAGGCGGCGGCGCTCATCGATGCGAGTGACTCGTTCGATCCACAGCTCGCCGAGGCGGCGGGAGTCGATCTGCGAAGGCTTTTGTGGGTGCGGCCGCAGACGATGAAAGAGACGGTGACCGCCGCCGAGATGACCGGCGCGACTGGTTTCCAGCTCGTCATCATTGATATCGGCGCTCGCCGTCCGGCCGGCCGGCGCGTTCCCGACGCCGCGTGGGTGCGCTTGGCGCGCGTGGCGGAATCGCACGGCGCCACGATCCTCGTCTCCGCCCCCTACGCCCTGACCGGCACGACCTCGGAGGCGATGATCCTCGCGCACGCGCCGCGCCCACGCTGGCTCGGCCGCGGCAACGCGCCGCGCGTCCTCGCTGGTGTTGAGACGCGGCTGAAACTGGAGAAGCATCGCCGGCTGCGTCCGGGACAGACGACGACAGTGTTTTTTCAATGCGAAGAAGCGATTCGCGGGGGTCGGGTGTCGGGAGTCGGGGGTCGGATCTCAGAAGACGTTTTCTCCGACACCCGACTCCCGACAAGCGACACCCGAAAAGCATCATGACCCGCCTGGCCTGCTTCTACGTCCCGATGTTCGTGCTCGCGGCACGGCTGCGCAGCGAGCCCGATCTGCTCCATGAAGCGGTCGGCATCGTCGAAGGGAACGGCAGCAACGCGCATATCGTCGCGGCTACACGTCGCGCGCGAAACAAGGGAATCCAGCCCGGTCTCTCGCTGGCGCAGGCGCGTTCGCTCCTGCCGAAGCTCATCGCCCGCGGCCGCGATGCCGAATGCGAGCGCACCGCGCAGGAAGCGTTGCTCGAAGTGGCCGAGACGTTTTCCCCGCGCGTCGAAGATGCGGGAGAAGGCGTGGTGTTTCTCGACGTGACCGGGATGGAGCGGCACTTCGCTGATTTCGGGGGTGGGGTGTCGGGGGTCGGGAGTCGGAGCGAAGATCCCGCGCCTTCCCTCTCCGACCCCCGACCCCCGACCCCCGACTCCCAAGGTTCCGAACTCCGCCTCGCCCGCGCCGCGCTTCGCGCGTGCGACGCCGTCTCCCTCCCCGCCCGCGTCGGCATCGCCGCCAGCAAACTGGCGGCGCGCGTCGCCGCGGAGTTGCCGAAGTCGCCGACCGTCGTCGCGGCGGGCGAGGAAGCGACGTTCCTCGCGCCATTGCCGCTGACGCGTCTTTCGCCCGAGCTCGAAGCCGCCGCGATGCTGCAGCGCTTCGGTATCGCATCCATCGGCGACCTCGCCAAACTTCCCGAGAGCGAAATCGCCAGCCGCCTCGGCGAAGTCGGACGCGAGTTGCACTGGGCCGCGCGCGGCATCGATCCGCGTCCGCTCATGCCGCGTCCGTTGCCGCCCGAGTTTCGCGAAGGGATGGAGCTGGAGTGGCCGCTGGTCGCGCTCGAACCGTTCCTCTTCATCGCCAACGCCGCGCTCGACCGGCTGTCGAAGCGGATGGAAATCCAGGGCTTCGCGTGCAAGCGCCTGGAGTTCACGCTGACGTTGGATCCCGAGGGGTATGACGCGCGTGGCATCGACCTGCCGGCGCCGACGCGCGATGTCAAAACGATGCTGACGTTGATGCGCCTCGACCTCGAGAAAACGCCGCCCGGCGCGCCGGTGGTCGGCTTCTCGTTCGTCGCGCATCCCGACCGCCCGCGCCGCGCGCAGCTTTCATTGTTCGGTCCGAGCGCCGTCTCGCCGGAAAAATTGGCTACGACGATCGCGAAACTCGTCTCCATCCTCGGCGATGGCCGCGTCGGGATGCCGATGACCGTCGATGGCCATCTTCCCGAGCGCTACGCAATCAACGTCTTCTCCCCTCCTCCGCCGCCGGACATGAAACGGACGCCGGCGCGCGCTCGCGGCCTGCTGGCTTTGCGCACGTTCCGTCCTCCGATTCCGATCGAAGTGACGACGCGTGAAGCCGAAGGTGACGACATGCAGATCGCGTCGATCCGCAGCATCGCGGATCAAAACTCCGACCCCCGACCCCCGACTCCCAACTCCCGAAACCGCGTCGAAGTGGGAAGCAAGATCGACATCGGCGGCACGGTCCGCATCTGCTCCGGTCCGTGGCGCATTGAAGAAGGTTGGTGGAGCGATCGTCCCGATATTCGCGAGTACTGGGATGTGGAGTTGGAGCGCGGTGGCGTCTATCGCGTTTTCCGCGGCGGCGCGGAGTGGTTTGTCGATGCCCGATACGAAATGTAGGTGACTTATGAAAGACATCCAGGGACGTGCATTCGATTTTGCCTGCAGTCTGGTGCGGCTCCATCGCACGACCACCACGACCAAAGTGGCCGCGCCGCTCGTGAGCGAGCTGCTCCGCTTCGGCCTCTCGATCGGATCGATCCTCGAAGAAGCCGAGTCGATTCACGACAAAGCGGACTTCATCGCGCGCTGCCGCGTGTCATTACGCGAAGCGCGAAAAACGCTCTACTGGCTGCGGCTTCTCGACGCGACACGAACGATCAAGTCGCCGCGATTGGCGCCATTGACGAAAGAAGCGAGGGAGATCGTGGCATCGCTGTCGGCAATCATCAGGAACGCGAATCTGCCGAAATGATCCGCCCTGCTCGATGGACGCGATCAGATGATCTCGCGATGCCAGCCGCGGAGCGGCGATATCTACGTAGCCTACGGCGTAAGCCGTGGGGTTCCGGATACGAGCCTGGGTTGAGCCGCGGAGCGGCGACATCTCAAATGATGGGAGAAAGACGATATTCGAGATGCCGCCGCTCCGCGGCTGAATACGGGGTGCAATCGCAATCCCACAGCTCACGCTGTGGGCTACGTAGATATCGCCGCTCCGCGGCTACGAATGCCGGCTTTCTCGTGAGTCAAACACTCTTGATGCGGGCTGAACATTGAACATTCAACATTTGCGTCTTTCAGCAGGCGCCAGGAAGGAGCGTGCTCGTAAGCGCCCGTGGCACATCGTCAAAACAACGCGGCCGTACGCGGAGATGCGCGCGGCGAGTGCATTTTCCTTTCTCGATGGCGCCAGTCTCCCCGAGGACCTCGTTTTCAATGCTGCGCAGAAGGACATTCCGGCGATGGCGCTCATCGATACGAACGGCGTCTACGGCGCGCCGCGGTTTTATGGCGCGGCGAAGAAGGCGGGAGTGAAGGCGATTGTCGGCGCCGAGGTCGTCATCGACAACGACACGCCGGTCAAAGGGTTGAAGCTCACACGGATGGATGCGGCGCGCTCGAATGCGCGCGAGGCTCGGCTTACGTTGCTCGTCGAGAATCACGATGGCTATCGCAATCTCTGCAAGCTGTTGACGGCGGGCGCGCTCAATCGTCCGAAGGGCGAAGCGCGGTTCACGTGGGATCTCATCGCACAGCACGCCGCCGGATTGCACTGCATCACCGGCGGCGATGAAGGTCCGATCGCACATGCGCTGACGAAGGGTGGCATCGTCGAAGCCGAAACCTTGCTGCACAAAATCGGTGGCATCTTCAGCGGGCGAACGCACGTCGAGTTGCAACGGCATCACCGGCGCGACGAAGAGCATCGCAACATTGCGCTCGTCGATCTCGCGCGGCGGTTTCACTTGCCGCTCATCGCTACGAATGGCGTCCGGTATGCGCGTGCCGAGGACAAAGAGCTGCACGACATCCTCACGTGCGTGCGCGAAGGGCGCAACGTCGACAATGCCGGACGGCTGCTCGGCGTCAATCGCGAGCGTCACATCAAGAGTGCCGATGAGATGGCCGCGCTGTTCGCCGATCTTCCCGAGGCGCTCGACGGCGCGTGGACGCTCGCCAACACGCTCGACTTCACGCTGGCCGACCTCGGCTACCGCTTTCCTGACTACCCGCTGCCGGAAGGGGAATCGGCGATGTCGTTCCTGCGCAAGATCGCATGGAACGGCGCCACGACACGCTTCCGGCCGCTCACGGCTAAAGCACAAGCTCAGATCGAGAAAGAGTTGAACACGATCGAAAAACTCGACCTCGCCGGCTACTTTCTCATCGTCTGGGACATCGTTCAGTTCTGCCAGCGCGAGAAAATCCTCGTGCAGGGGCGCGGCTCCGCGGCGAACAGCGCGGTCTGTTACGCGCTTGGCATCACTGCCGTCGATCCTGTTTCGATGGAGTTGCTGTTCGAACGTTTCTTGTCCGAGGAGCGCGGCGAGTGGCCGGACATCGATCTCGATCTTCCCTCGGGTGATCAACGCGAACGCGTCATCCAGCACGTTTACAAAACGTACGGCGTCCACGGCGCGGCGATGACCGCGAATGTGATCACGTACCGCGACCGCTCCGCGGCGCGCGAAGTCGGCAAAGCGCTCGGCTTCTCGCTCGAGCAGGCCGACAAACTCTCGAAAACCCTCGGCACCTGGAACTTCGGCGAGATTCGCGAGCGCATCGAGACGATGCCCGCGGAGTTGGAAGGCGCCGGCTTCGATCCGACCGACCTGCGCGTGCAGCACTTCATGCGCCTCCAAATGCAGATTCAGAATCTGCCGCGCCACCTCGGGCAGCATTCCGGCGGAATGGTGATGGCGAAAGGGCGGCTCGATGAAGTCGTCCCGCTTGAACCGGCAGCGATGCCGGGCCGCGTCGTCATCCAGTGGGACAAAGATGATTGCGCGGACCTCGGCATCATCAAAGTCGATCTCCTCGGCCTCGGCATGCTCGCGGCGATCGAAGAAATGATCCCGCTCATCCGCACGAACGAAGGCATCGACGTCGACCTCGCGCACTTGCCGCAAGACGATCCGCCCGTCTACAAAATGCTGAATGAGGCCGACACCGTCGGCATGTTCCAAGTCGAGAGCCGCGCGCAGATGGCGTCGCTGCCACGCAACGCGCCGGCGAAGTTTTACGACATCGTCGTGCAGGTGGCGATCATCCGTCCCGGCCCGATCGTCGGCGGTATGGTCAAACCGTTCTTCGACCGCCGGCAGGGAAAAGCGAAGCCCGAATATCCGCACTCCTCCCTCGAGCCAATCCTGCGGCGAACCCTCGGCGTGCCGCTGTTTCAGGAACAACTACTGCGCATCGCCATGGTCGCCGCCGACTTCACCGGCGGCGAAGCGGAGGAGTTGCGGCGCGCGATGGGATTCAAGCGATCGATGGAGCGGATGGCGGAGATCGAGAAGCGCCTGCGTTCGGGAATGACGAAGAACGGCATCGACGGACCCGCGCAGGATCAGATCGTGAAGTCGATCACGTCATTCGCGCTATACGGCTTCCCTGAGTCGCACGCGGCCAGCTTTGCGCTCATCGCCTACGCCAGCGCGTATTTGAAGGCGCATCATCCGGCCGCGTTCTACATCGCGCTGTTGAACGCGTGGCCGATGGGTTTCTACCATCCAGCGACGTTGATCAAGGATGCGGAACGGCACGGCGTGACGGTCTTGCCGATCGACGTGAATCACTCCGGCTGGCACTGCCGCTGGGAACGGAGCGCCGTCCGCCTCGGCATGAAGTTCGTGAAAGGCTTGCGCGCGATCGCGGCGAACGCGATCGAAGAAGCTGCGCCGTTTGTCTCCGCCGACGATCTCGCCATTCGCGCAAACCTTCGCGGCGATCAGCTCACCAAGCTCGCCTACGCCGGCGCACTGGCATCGCTCGGACTGCGACGCCGCGCGGCGTTGTGGCAATCGGCACAAGCGGCGAAACCTGCCGGCGAGTTGTTCGAGGCACAACGCACTGACGCTCGGAGTGCGGACGATCTTCCCAGCAGTCCCGAGCATCACCAGCACAGACAAGAGTGTCTGTGCCACATTGATCCTGCCGTACTCGCGCGGACGCCGCTACAGGGGAGAGCCAGTGTGGCACAGACACTCTTGTCTGTGCTTTCGCAAGATGCAGTGCCTGCCTCTGCAACCCAGTCACCGCTCGCCGAAATGTCGGCGGCGGAAGAAACGCTCGCCGATTACGCAGCGACGGATTTGACGGCCGGCCCTCACCTGCTCACGCATTTCCGTCCGCAACTGAAACGCGACGGCGTCTACACGGCGATGCAACTCAAGAAGCTGCCGAACGGAAAACGCGTCGCCACCGCCGGCGCAATCATCGTGCGGCAGCGACCGGGGACGGCGAAGGGATTCGTCTTCCTCACGCTCGAAGACGAAACCGGGATCTCACAAGCGATCGTGAAACCGGATCTCTTTCGCGAACATCGCGCGCTCATCGTCGGCTCGCCGGGATTGATCGTCGAAGGGATCCTGCAAAACGAAGACGGGCAGTGCTCGGTGCGCGCGGATAAATTCTGGACGCTGGATGGAATCGGCGAAATCGTCAGCCACGATTTTCATTGAAAATCGCGGGCAGGCGTTTGCAGCCTGCCCGCGATCAATGTTCGTTTACGGAACGAGTTTCATCGTCGGATCGCCGAAGAGGATCCACGACTTGCGCACATCGGGATCGGCGACGACAGACTTCGCGCGCATCGTGGCCTGACCGAGCGTGAGGTTCTCGCCGCTGCGGAACATCTGACGGAACACTTCGCGAGACATGAGCGCCTGCTGATCGGGCTGCGTCAAACCGGAAGACGCCCACACCGCCACGGCGCCACCGTTCGGTGCCGTCATCAGTGCCTCGGCCAGACTCAGGGTGAAGATGTCGTGGAAGTAACCGTTCAGGCAGTTCATCATCAGGACCACCGGCAAACGGTTGCCGTTGGTCAGCGCGCTCGCGTCGGACGACGAGAAGATGCTCTCACCCCAGATCTCCACCGAGGCATGGCCGACGTAGGTCGTCAGAAGGTTGCCGGAGTTCATCGCGCTCACGATGTCGCCATGCGGATTCGACGTCTTCGAGAAATCGATCGTCTGGCTGGTCGTGCCCGACGGCAGGAGTTTGGCGAGCGATGCCGATACAGCACCAAAGTCGTAGTCAGTGGTCACGTCGTTGACGAAGAGCGCGCTGCGCGCCCATGCACCGCTCGGTTTCCCGCGCGACGTGATCTTGCCGATGACGAGCGACGCCTCGGCCGGCGTGCGCACCGGAATGCGGCCGACCGGGATGTCAGCGGTGCCGTCGTTGTTGAAGTCGGCGAACCAATCGTCGGACGCGGTGCGAAGAAGCGCCGTGGGCACCAGCTTCGTGGGCACGTAGTCGAATGCGCCGGTGCCGAGGTAGTTGCGGGGATCGATGCTGGCATCGCCGACGAGCATGAAGGCAGTCGGAGCGTGTTTCCAGCTTGCAGCCATCTGGAAGAACGCCTTGATCGCGCCAGGGCTGCGGATACCGAAGTTGAATTCGTCGTAGAGATCGTCGACGTCGATGATGCGCGTGTCGGTGCCTTCACCGTCGCGCAACGCCTTGAGCGTTTGCACGGCCGGGATGAACGAGCGGTTGCTGACGATGTAGAAGTCGCCCGGCCCCTTCGCGCCGTTGCTCTTGCCGTTGGTATCGCTCCAGGTCGACGGTGTGCTCGTAGCCAGCTCACCGGCAGCGAGGACGCGCGAGGAATCGAACGCGGTGATCGTTCGCGTGCCGCCGGAGACATTCGTGAAGGTGGCTGCGAAACCGCCCTGCGGGTCAGCGGCGACCGTGGTCTGGATCTCGACCGGATGACGTCCGTCGGTGACGTCGACGACGCGCACCTTGTTCGTCGTGAATCCGCCGATGGCGACCGCGCGGCCGCCAACGAGATTGACGTTGAGAGCGCCGGCGTCGGCGCGGAGAAGATGCTGATACGTGAGCCGCGACTTCGCGACCACGCTCACATCTTCATCGCCGTTCCGCGACGTCAGCAGAACGTTGTTCGTGCCGCCGGTCAGCCATGACTGCGGGAAGGGATACGTGAACGTCTTCTCGTCGATCTTCGACAGAGTGGCCGTGCCGAGGAAGTGACCGTTGATGGCCACATCGATGATGTGGTCCATGTCGGTGCCGCCCTGGATCAGCAACTCCAGCGAGGCATTGCCGCCATACGACGTGTCGAGGTTGGCAACCGTCAACGGCTCTGTGCCGCCGTCGCTCAGGATGAGCGTGCCGAAGAAGGCATCGTCTTCGCTGTTTTTCACCAGCGGCGCGAACACACCGCGCTCGATGCGCTGATACGTGAACGGAACGCTGCCGGTGATGGGATCGCCACCCTTCGACTTCTGCGTATCGATGCGGCTGTTCTTGCCGTCGTTCTTGGCGGCGCGGAGCCAATAGGTGCGCGCGCCGGTGGAGACGGTGTCGACCGGATAGCCGTAGAACTCGACGGCGTCGTTCGCATCGAACTTTCCGTCGCCCCCGTCATCGACATTGATATCGAGCTCGTCGCCGAGCATGTAGAGAGAGATGTCCTTCGGATCGGAGCCTGGGTCGTAGCCGGCGGCGGTCATCGCCGCACGCGTGATTCGGTACCAACCTTCCTGCGACACGTAGATGCGCAAGCCTGCATCCGCGGCCAGGTCGAGCTGCTTCTTGTACTGCGCGTTCGTGGCGGTTTCCTGCGCGGTCGCGTGCGCGGCGCCGAAGCCGGCCGGCGTGTCGATGACATCGCCGTTGGCGCCGAGGCCGGAAAGCGACGTCGTGTTCGGCGGACCGGACGGCGCGCCGTTCACCGGCGAGACAGGACCATGCATCGTGTGCTTGCCAGCGGTGTCGACGTCCTCGAGCCAGTACTGCGCGAACGTCCCTTCGTCGAGCTTGTCGCTGTAGCGATAGACCGAACCCGCCTTGCCGTCATGTTCTTTCGACGTCAGCGCGGTACCGGCGATCAGTTTTTTGTTGATCTTCGTCCGCTGCGGACCGACCTCGCGGTAGATGTTGAAGCCGAGGTTGTCGGCCTCGAAGCTTGTCTGCCAGGCGATGGAAACGTTCTTCTTGTCCTGCGTGACGGTGAAGTCGCGCAGGCGGACGAGGGTGACGGCGAGCACCGTAGTCGTCGCGGTGGACGAATCGTTCGCGGGCACCGAGTCGACTTCCGTGCGCGTCACGGTGGCTGTGTTCGTGACGGTGCCGGTGGCGTTGGCCTGCACGATGACATCGACGAATTGCGAGTTACCGACTGCCAGCGCGCCGAGCGTGCAATTGATGGTCGTCGGAGTCGTAGGCAGGTTGTTCGAACACGAGCCGATGCTCGGATTCGCCGAGACAAGATTCACGTTCGACGGCAGCGGATCGTTGACGGTAACGTTCGTGGCGCGCGCCGGTCCGTTGTTCGTAACCGTCAGGCGGTACGTGATCATCTGACCGACGCCGACCGGGTCAGGCGAGTCTGTCTTGACGATGCCGACGTCCGCGCTGGTGCGCGCAACGACCAGGTTGGTCGTCGACGCGCTGTTGTTCGTCGGGATGCTGTCGGTGGAAGTGGTGGTGATATTCGCGGTCGCCGTGAGCGTCGTTCCGGCGGCTGTCGTCGGATTGACCATGACCACTGGCGAGAACGTCGCGCTGGCTCCGATGGCAAATGAGGCGATGGTGCACGTGATCGTTCCGCCTGAGCCGACAGCGGGCGTCACGCATGCCCATCCCAGCGGAGGCGTGAGCGATTGGAAGTTCGTCCCAGCCGGCAACGGAAGAGAGACCGTATCGTTCGCGGCCGCGGCCGGACCATTGTTGGTCGCGACGACTGTATAGCTATAGTTCTGAGCCGGGCTGACGGGATTCGGACTATTGGCGATCGTCACCGCGACATCGCCGGAGCCGGCAGCTACGACCGTCGCCGTAACGCTGGCCGTGTTGTTCGGCAGGTATGGGTCACGAGAGCTGCTCGAAACCGAAGGCGTCGCCGTGATTTGAGTGCCGACGGCAGTGCCTGGATTCACCTTGAAGATCATCGGCATACTCACGCTGGCGCCTGAGGCCAACGTGGTGCCGCTGCAGTTGATCGCGCCGGTTCCGCCGATCGCCGGCGTGACGCACGTCCATCCGGCCGGAGGCGTGATGCCCTGGAACGTGGTGTTCGGAGGCGTCGTGATGCTGTACGTCGGAACGCTGGCGGTACCGCTGCCGAGGTTTGAGATCGTCTGCGTGTAATTGATGTTCGCTCCCGGGACGGGAACGCTGGTGCTCTCGCTGATCGTGACGGCCATATCGGCGAATGGAGTTCCTTCAACGATCGTGGTGGCTGTTGCTTGATTGTTCGCCGGATTCGAGTCAGGAGTATTGCTGGAGACGGAGTTCGTCTCCGAGATCAAGTACCCACCCGGAGATGCGGCAGAGACGTTGACGACCAGCGAGAAGTTCGCCGTAGTCGCGTTGGCCATCGTGGGGGTCGTGCAGGTGACCACGCCGCTGCCACCGACGGCTGGTGTGATGCAGGTCCAGCCGGGAGGAACGGACATCGAGACGAAACTCGCGCTGGCCGGGATTGGGGCCATGTAGACGACGCCGTCCGCGGGACTCGGTCCGTTGTTGGTCACCGTCTGCGTAAAGGTGACGTTGCTGCCCGCCAGGATGGACGGAGAGCTGACCACGTTCGTGACGGCGAGATCGGCGATCGCGCATGACGCGCCATCGCCACCGGGGAGGACATTGTTTCCAGCGATCAACTGGACGGTGCCGGGAGTTCCGGGCTGCGCGCCGTAGTCGTCGTTCGCCGTTGTGGTGATACCGCCCGTTCCGGCCGAGACGTCAGTCGACGCCGCGGCGCTCGATAGCAGAACGAATCCACCACCGCCGCCACCGCCGGGGCCGTGACGCTCGCCAGGGTTGCCCGCCGGAGCAGTCGTGAGCCAGGTGTTGCCGCCGTTGCCGCCCTTGGCCTGTACGGTCAGTCCGGTCAGAACGCCCGACTGCACGGTGAGGAGCACCGAGCCGCCGGCGCCGCCGCCGCCCGCGCCGTCACGGCCGGTGTTGTACGCCGTGAAGCCGTTCGCGGTGAGCGTGGCCGTACCGGTAACTTGCAGAGCACGGATGATGATCGTGCCGCCGCCGTTCGCGCCGCTGCTGTAGTAACCATTCGCACCGGCCTCGGTGTCGGTCCAATCGCCGGGTACGTTGACGCGGCACGTCGGAGGAGCGATACACGTTTCTGCCGATGCATTGTTCGTCGTTCCGGCGCCACCGCCACCGCCCATCGTGATGCGGGTGAGGCTCGGCGAAATGCCACCGCCGCCCTGCCCCCCCGATGGGCAGTTGCATGCCCAGCCGTTTCCGCCGGCGCCGCCGAAGCCGGCGTTACCGCCGCCGCCGCCGCCGCTGTTGTCCTGGTTCGCCGTGGGATCGCCGTCCGTCGAACCGCCGCCGGCATTCCCCGGCGCTCCTCGGCCGTAGCTGCCCGCGACGTAACCTTCTACTCCCGTATTCAGCGGTGCATTGCCGGATGCAGGCGCTCCGATCGTGGCGCCGTGTTGATAAATGTAGTGAGGAGTGCCAGCGATGCCCTCGCCCTTGGACCCGTTCGTGGTCAGAGTAGACAGCGTACGGAAGTCCGTTGGGGCCAGCCCAACAGTCGCGTCGCCGGTGAGCATGCGTCCGCCGCCGCCACGGAATCCCTCGCCGTTCACGGATACGTTCGCGCTGCCGAGCGTCAACGTACCGCTGACGTCGATGGCAAGGATGCCGCCGGTCGCGCCGTTCCACGTCAGCGCCGTCAGCGTCGATCCGAGCGTGGCGGTCGTGTACTGAGGAACGCGAATGACCTGATAGGTGCGCTGCCCCTGCGTCGTGGTGGTGGCAAATGTCTGATTCGTGTAGCCGTAGAGCAGACCTCCGCCTGAGCCGCCGCCGTTGAACGTCAACGCGCCGCCGGCTGCGGAAACCGCATTGGTCGCGACGACGTACTCCCAGCGGCCGGCGTTATTCAGCGCGGTGGCAGCGCCGCTGCCGGTGCCCGTCGCGCGCGTCGAGCCGGTACCTTCGCCGTACGTTTCATCATTCGTCGTATCGAAAGCGGCGTCCTGCATCTGCATAACGATGAGGAGATCGCCCGCGGTGATCGTGTTTCCGCCAGCGCCGGCCGTGCGGGCTCCGACGGTGAGCCCCGTCGCTCCTGCAGCGACCGTGGAGCTGCCCGGCCAATAGTCGTTCTTGATTCCGGCCAGCGTTCCGCCGGCGCCGTCTTTGCCGGGGTTCGCACAGACTTTCGCCTCGGCCAGCGTGGAGATCGTCTCCGACGAATTGGGAGCCGCCGCACCGGTGTACGTCACGGTCGCTACGTTCGAAACCGTCCCTGCCGCGTTCGCGACGACGGTGATCATGATCGGAGCCGACGTCGCACCAGCCGCCAGTGTGCCGATGTTGCACGTAACCGGACCCGTGCCCCCGCATCCGGTCTGCGACACGAACGTCGCGTTGGCGGGGATCGCGTCGGTGATCGTGACGTTGTTGACCGCGGCGGCCGAGAAGTTGGTCGCTTTCAGCGTGTACGTAACGCTGTCGCCGAGCTTGATGACGTCGGCGGAGGCGGTCTTGCTGATGCCAACGGCAACCTGCTTGAGCGGAACGGCAGCGATCGTCCAGGGCTGCGCGCCCACGGCTGCCGTCCAGTTCATCGTAACGTTCGTATAGCCCCGCGCTCCGCTTCCCGCGCCCGAGAAGTTGGTGACCGGTGCCGCGGCATTCGTAACGAAGCCCCAGCGGACGTCCTGCAGCGGTCCGACGGTTCCCATGGCGTTGGTGTTGTAGGCGACCGAGTCGACCACATAGTCGTACGCAGAATTCGTCACGTTCACGGTAGGCGTCGTCGAATTGGCGCTGTTCGTGGCTACGGTTCCGGTCGGCGCCGACTGATCGACATTGCTGAAGCTCTGCGCGCCGGCGATGACGTTGACGTTCGCGCCTGCGTTACTCACAGAGACCGTGATCTGGTGCACGCCTGCAGCTGGCGCGGCCAAGCCCCACAACTCGGTCCGAACGGCGGTCCCGTTGGAGATACCGCCGAGCGACGTCATCAGCACGTTCGGCCCGCCGCCTTCCGTTCCGTACCGGACGCTGTTGACCACGGAGGCGCCACCGCTCTTGTCGATATTGACGCCGACGACGATGTAGCGGTTTGCAGCGGTCGTCGTGGTGTGATTCCAGGAACCTACGACCGGATTGCCGGCCGAGGCGAACGTCGTGCCGCTGGCCGAGTCGAAAAGAATCTGCGGGTTCGCCGACTGCAGTTGCACACCCACCGAGGCCCAGGCCTGCGACGCGCCCGCGGTCCACGACAGTGTGGTGCTGGCAGCCCCCGGCTTGATGCTGCCCGCGCCCGAAAATGCCGGTGCAGCACTCGTTACATTGAATGGATTGGTCTGACCCGCAGTTGCGGTCAGCGCGTTGTTGCCGTTGAACGCAACGGCGTCGACCACGTAGCCGAACGCCGAGCTGGCGACGGTCACGGAAGGTGTCGTGCTCGTGCCGGTCGCGGCGACGACCGTTCCGGTCGCCGCTGTCTGAAACACGTTCGAGAATGACTTTGCGCCGGCGATGAGGGCTGTGTTCTGTCCGCCGGCATTGGCGACGGTAACCGTGATCTGGTGCGTGCCCGCGGTAGGCCCGGCGAGGCCCCAGATTTCCGCGCGATCGATCGTGCCGTTCGTAGCGGTGCCGAGCACCGCCATCGCCTGGTTCGGTCCGCCAGCCTCCGTACCGAAGACGACGCTCGTCACCGTCTGCGCGCCGCCGTTCTTGTCGATGGCGACGCTGACCGTGACGTACGACTTTTTCGCGGTACCGACCGTGTGGTTCCAGGAAACGGCAACAGGATTTGCTGTCGTCACCACTGCTGGGGTTGCGTTCGACGCTGCGTCGAAGACCACCTGGGCGTGACCACGGGCGGAGATGAGAACGATGGCGACGGCGCATGCGATCGCGCGCACACTCGTCCGGCTGACGGCGTCTCTAATATTCACAGTTGTTCCTTCTCGTGAACCGTTTCGGGCGGGCAAAGGTTATTAGCGGTATCGTCTCTAACACGTGCGAGCCGCCGCAAAAATTTCGTCACGGCCCTCCGAATCCGCCGCAACAGCCTCACGCTGCGTTACTTATTGCTGAAACGCGGACCGCAACCGGCGGACGAGTACGGTTGCCCAACGCATGATTGTCGCCGATTCCGTTGCGACGTTCACAACCCGCCCGAGAACATCCTCTGGACCTACGGACGGATCGGACCGCAGCGCATTATCGCCTCGCATCGTGATCCGAGTCCCGTGAATCCGCACGATGCGATGCGCGGTTAACCCGCGCTCCGTCATCGCCAGGATGACGTCGCCGAGGCGAAGTTGAGAAACTTGGCAGGGAGCGATCTCGAGGTAGTCGCCGTTTCGAATGGCCGGATACATGCTGTCTCCTGACGCGCGAAACCGCGCCGTGTGGCCGGCGGCCAAAACGTCGCGCAGCGTCGGCTCGAATTCGCTCACGCCGCGCTCCGGACGCAGTCGATGACGCTGCGATCCGGAAGGAAGCGGAGCGCACGCACTGGCAGATCGCGCACGATGCGGTCGAGGCACTCCAACGTGAAGCTCAGCGCCTCGGCGTCATAAAACGGCGGGAACGTGCAGCCGAAAAGGGCGGCCGCCGCTTGGGCGGGCGGCAGCGAAACCAGTTCCGTTTGCTGCGCCTGCACCAGGAGATGAATCGCTGCCAGCGGTGCCGACTGCGGCGACGACAGTTCAGCCTCGCCATGCCACGGCGTACCGAACATGCGCCATGCGCCATCGACGAAGCGGACGATGACGCGGTCATCGCTCACGATGTCGTAGTGCGCGTCGGCCAGCCAGACCCGCGCCGTCGTCGTTTTTCCCGCGCCCGACTGGCCGACGAAAAGCTGGCCGCGGCCGTCCCGGTCGATGATGCCGCAGCCGTGCAATTCCACGCCGCGTCCACGCCCGAGAAGATGCGCGATCAATACCTCGTCCAGCGGATAGTCGAGCGGTCCCATCGTGTCGGCGAGGTAAACATCGGGGCGAACCAGAATGCGTCCGTGGCGCAAGTCGCGATCGAACAAGGCCGTCTTGTACGGAGCGTCGCCGAAGAGATCGCTCCAGCAATCGATTCGGAAACCACCGTCGTCGTCGTACGCGCGCCAGACGGCACCGGACTCGAAAAGGAGTTTGCCGGGCGGAGGGAGGTCAGCCGGCATCGCCTCGACCGTGATGACGATGTCAGGTTCGGCGTCGCGGACCGCGAAACGGCTCACCGTCTCGGAAAGCGGCCGCCACAGCGCGTCATCGGCGTAGCGGAGAGCAATCGCAATATTCGCAATGCGAACGATCTCGCCGGTGGAGTTCGTCATTCGCAGAACGGAGCCGCCACTACGAGCCGGGGGCGCTGCACGCGCTGCTGCCACGGCATCCGGAGACAGCCGACGGTCCGCTGGCCGCGTTCGTTTTGCAGAAGCCGAGGACTGCTTCGTCCGGACGAAGCGGAAAACGCTTCGCTTCCGGCTTCTCGTACTTTTTCTTGTCGTTGCTGCTTTGTTGCTGTTGTTGCATCGTTCTCCCCTAACGAGCGACGGCGCTCGTAACCGAACAACTACCACAACTTCCCGTACCGCATCCGCCGGCCGCGGGCTGCAGCGGCTCGTACGGAATCGCCGCAATCCGTTCCGCTTCTCCCGATTTCAACGCCTCGGCGGCGGAGCTCACGAGATGGTGCCCCGACCCGCCCTCGCAGTATTCGCAATCGCCGTGCGGACGAACCGGGATGTCGAGCGTTTCCGCGCGGAGGTGCGCCACCTGACACAGAAAATCGACCGGCGACTCCGCGTCGCCGTTTTCCAGCTCGCCATTCGCGGCGCACATGCCGCACATCGACTTCAATCCGCAGCCGGTGCATTTCGTCGGCCGCGTGATGGTCCGCATCCGAACAGCCAGCAGGTATTTCTCCCACCCTTCGCGGAAGCCGCCATCGCGCACGTTGTATTTATCGACATGCGACAAAACGCAAATGGACAGATCGCCATACGGATCGATCGCGAACGAATTCACGCCGCCGCCGCATTCGTAAACCTGCCGGCTCTCGCCCTCGACATACGCCGGCGATCCGTGATTTCGCGCCAGACGCCGCCATTCCGAAACGCGGTCGGCGTTCTCGAGATCGAGCTCCACGATTTCCGACGGCTTGAGTCGCACTGCCAGCGGACTTGACGAGCAATCGATGCGTGGATTGATCATCGCGTCGAAGGTGAACTCCACGCCGCGGTCCGCAGCCATCTGCCGCATCATCGGAATCTCGTGTTTCGTCAGCGAGAGTGCGACCGTCTTCAACTTCAGCGGCAGTTTCCGCTCCAGCAACAGATCGATGCCGCGCAGACAACGCTCATACGATCCGGGGATGCCGGTCAGTTTCTCGTACGTCTCTTTCGTGGCGCCGTACAGCGTGATCTCGATCGTGAACGGCCGTAGATCGGCAAGGAAATCGGCGATCTTCTCCGTGATCATGATTCCGTTCGTGAAGAGCGTGATCAGGAAGCCCTTCCGTTTGGCGTAGGCGTAGATATCGAGGAAATCGCGCCGCGCGAAAATCTCGCCGCCGGAGAAAAGCAGCCAGAGGCAGCCGAGGTCAGCCAGCTCATCGAGCAGCTTCTTGTAGTCATCGAGCGTCAGTTCCCGCGCCCGCGCCACGAAGTCGTTCATCGGCAGGTTGTTGTAGCAGTGCTGGCACTGAAGCGGGCAGCGATGCGACACCTCGATCGTGCCGTTGACCGGCACGCGCATCGGCTCGGCCCGCCCGTGAACGGTGAGGCTGAAATCGGTGTAGGTGCCGGTCTCGATCGCGCTCATGGTCTTGTCTCGATCGCCGCGCCGATCAGGGCGGCTCCTTCGAGCGAGCCGAGGAGCTCATCGAGATCGGCGCGCACGACGTCCGGCTCACCATCGTACTCGTCGCAGATCGTCTTCCCGATCGAATCGACGTCGCGGCTGCCGTCGATGAGCGACCAGATCCGTGCAGCGACGGTCGTAAATACGTACACGGAATCGAGATCGCCGACGTGATTCCTGACGGGAACGAGGATGCTTTCGGTGCCTACCTGACGCAGCGCGAACTCGCCGCGATGTGCGAAAACTCGATTATCCATAGTTGATTGCCGCTCGGCCGGCTCCGGGCATTGTCACACGCTCATGTGCGCGCGGCAACACCGAACGCCATTCGCCGTATCTGCATGATGCGTATTATTTGACCCGCCGTCTACAATCGAAAACAGATGAGCACGAATCCGTTTCCCGTCGCGCCGGTACCTGCTGAGGAGATCGTCGAGACTCCCGCCGCTCCGCCACGTCCGCGTCCTTCCAACGAAGAAATCGCCGCGTGGGTGATCTTCGCGGGGCTCTTTCTGTTCATCATGTTTCGCCACCTCGTGCCCGGCGTGGTGGGCGGGCTGGTGCTCTACCTCGTCCTCGATCGTCTTTCGCGATCGTTCTCCAAACGGATGCCCGGCACCGCCGCCCGTCCGCTTGCGCTGATCCTGGTCACGCTTGTCGGCGGCGGCCTGATGGTCGGCGTCATCGCGCTGCTGGTGTCGTACGCCCGGCACCACGTCGACAACATCCCCGCGGTCATGACCAAGATGTCGGACATCCTGCAGTCGACGCGCG
>JAXDIO010000325.1:0-3288 GCA_034663965.1 Thermoanaerobaculia bacterium
TTCAGCGCGTGGCGCCGACCGATTCGACCGTCCTGCTGCAGGGCGAGTCGGGCACCGGCAAGGAGCTGTTTGCCCGCGCCATTCATCAACTCTCCCCGCGGCGCGACCGGCCGTTCGTCGCCATCAACTGCGCCGCCATTCCGGAGACGCTGATCGAGAACGAGCTGTTCGGACACGAGAAAGGCTCCTTCACTGGCGCGACGGGACGGCAGCTGGGCAAGTTCGAGCTGGCCGACAGCGGCACGATCTTCCTCGACGAGATCGGTGACCTCGGCCTCAGCGTGCAGTCGAAAATTCTGCGCGTGATTCAGGAACGGCGCTTCGACCGCATCGGCGGCACGTCCACGCTCGACGTCGACGTGCGCATCATCTGCGCGACGAATCGCACGCTTGCTGACGACGTCAAAGAAGGACGATTCCGCGAGGATCTCTTTTTTCGCATCAACGTCTTTCCCGTTACCGTGCCGCCGTTGCGCGTTCGCCGCGAGGACATTGACGCGCTCAGCGATTTTTTCCTGCAGAAGTTCGCGCGCGAGTTGAAAAAGCCGTCGCTGCGAATTTCAGCCGACGCGCGCGAGGCGTTGCGCGCGTACGACTGGCCGGGCAACATCCGCGAGCTGGAGAACTGCATCGAACGCGCCGCCATCCTCTGCGACAACGCCACGATCGAGCGCGCCGACCTGCACCTCGGCGACGCGCGCACGGACACTCTCCGCGACGCACTGGACCTTTCCGGCACGCTGTCCGATGCCGCGGAGCGCGCCACGCGTGTCGTCGAGCGGCTGAAGATTACCGACGCACTGCAAAACGGTACGCGCGCCGAAGCTGCCGAATCCCTCGGCATTTCCCCACGCACGCTCGCCGCCAAAATGAAAGAGCACGGAATCGAGGAATGAAAGACGGCATCCCGACCGCGCGCGACGTCATCGATCACCTCAACGAACGTTTCGCCGCGCGCGGGCTGGCGTATCGCATCGACACGATCGACGTCCTCCCATACGTATCGCCGATGTGGCTCTCCAACTGGTCGGTGCCGCAGCTCGACGACGCGACGGAGCGCGACATCATCGACGAAGAGATCGCCGAGGCCAGGTGGAAATGGCCGCAGGTGCTGGATGAAGAATGGGAGGCGAACCCGCCAAGGGCGACGTGATCGGAGGTAGCGCGACGGAACGCTGGCGTCCTCGCCGGCTGGCCCGGCGGCGTCTCGCCGCCGAACCGCCAAACCCTCAAAATGCGCTGGTAACACGACGCCGGCGCAAGCCTCCCATTCGGCAGCGGGACGCAGCCGGGCCAGTCGGCGAGACGCCAGCGTTCCGATCGCGGCATCGCATACGCTACCCACGGTCCGCCCTCGATCATCGCATCCGCACATACCTCCCTCCCGGCAAAGCCTTGAGCCAACCATCGAGCTCCAGTTGCAGCAGCGGCTCGGACAATCTCGCCACGGATTGACCCAGCGCCTCCGCAGCCGTGTCGATATGGATCCCTTCGTCGCGGCGAAATGCCGCGAGCACTTCGCGCAACGGTGACGGCGGCTGTTCCGGCGCCGCCGGGGCGACGTGCAACTTCGATTTCAGCTCGTCGAGGATGTCGTTCGCGTCGTGAACGAGTTTTACTCCGTACTGAATCAGCCGGTGCGTTCCCTCGGAACCGGGCGAGAAAATCGAGCCGGGAACGGCGAAGACTTCGCGGTTCTGCTCCGCTGCCGTGCGCGCCGTGATCAGCGATCCGCTGCGGCCGGTTGCTTCGACGATCACCGTGCCGAGTGAGATGCCGCTGATGATGCGATTACGGACAGGGAAGTTATGTTTGAACGGCGGCGTGCCGGGCGGGAACTCGGTCAGGATCAAACCTTTCGATTCGATGTCGCTGAAGAGCCGCCGATTCTTCGGTGGGTAGATCAGGTCGATGCCGGTGCCGAGGATTGCGATCGTATCGCCGGAGGCATCGAGCGTGGCGCGATGGGCTGCGGCGTCGACGCCGAGGGCAAGGCCGGAGACGACCGCCATTCCGACGGAGACCAGATCGCGGGCCAGATGCGTCGCCGCGCTGATCGCGTACGGCGAAGCCTTACGCGAGCCGACCATCGCGATCGACTGCTTACTCGCCAACGCCAGATTGCCGCGATAGAAAAGCGCGAGCGGCGGATCGACTAACTGCCGCAGCAGCGGCGGGTAGTCGTCATCCGCGAGAGTGACCGCGGAGCTTCGCAGCGCATCGATCTGCTTGCGAAGTTCATCGTTCCGCCACGGGGCCCCGGCATCTGCTCCATCGATACTTAGCAGTTGCCGCAGCATAGACGGCGATGCGCTGCACATCTTCGAGAGAGGGTCGAACGTTTCGATGAGGAGTCGGATGCGGGACGGCGGGAGCGGTAGCAGGGCATACGCGATCAGACGATCGCGGAGCGGGACTTCGGGCATATGCGTGTTGGTGCCGCGGGAGGGAGCGATGCGTGTGGGACGCCGCCGCGACAATGGTAATCTCAGCGGACAGTCCGGTAAAGTCCTCGGAGGGAGATCGACGATGAAAGGGATGCTACGCCTCTCGATTCTGTTCGCTACGCTGGCCCTGTCGATCGGTTGTGGACACCAATCGGACCTCGCGCGTCCCGCGGCGCAGGACAACTTCGGCGTGCAGATGGCGCGCATGAATCTCTGGCGCGAGGCGATGTTCCGCTTCGAACGCGCCATCGAGATCAATCCCGGCGACGCCCAGGCTCACAACAATCTGGCTGTGGCGTACGAAGCCAACGGTGACTTCGAGAAAGCGCGCAAGGAGTACCTCGAGGCGCTGAAGCTCGACCGCACCAATCCTTACATTCAAAAGAATTACAGCCGGTTCGTGGAGTTCCTGTCGCGCAACAAGAAGCGTCAGGCTGCGGCGCCGAAGGTCACGGCTGCGCCGATGAAGGGCGTCCAGCCTGGCGCGACGTCCACATCGGACATCAACGGCGGTCAGCCGGACCGGCCTACCGGCGGGAACGTCCCGCCGCCGACGGCTGCGAGTCCTCCGGGTGCGCAGCCGAGCGATCGTCCGCAGCCGTCCCCTCCGACTCCGCCGCCGGCTTCGAAACCACCGGGAGGTATTCTGTGAAACGTCTTTCCGCAGCCGTTCTCGCCGCACTCCTTCCGCTTGCCGCGATCGCGGGAGTGACCGAGGTCAAACTGAAACTGCCGCTGAAACCGAAGCTGCAGATCACGGGCGAGGAGAAGGTGGCCATCGCTCCCTTCGTCATCGCCAATCGCGAAAAGAAAAATGACCGGGCCTCGAAGGTCGACGTGC
>JAXDIO010000332.1:0-15181 GCA_034663965.1 Thermoanaerobaculia bacterium
CGATGAAGACGAGGATCAGCACCTCGCGCACCGCCCACAGCAGCAGGATCACGAGCGCGAAGGCAATGACGACGGCAACTTTTTTCGCGAAGAGGGAGAGATCGCGATCGCTGTTCGGTTCCCTGGGGTTGAAGGCCACGATGTCCTAGCCGAGGTATTGGCGGATCGCCGATTCGATCTGGGTGCGCGGAACGGCGCCGACCACGCGCCCCTTCTCGACGCCATCTTTGAAGAGTACGAGCAGCGGAATGCTCATCGCGCGATACGCCTGCGCGCTACGCGGATTCTGATCGACGTTCAGCTTGGCGAAACGGACGTCCGTGCGCGAGGCCGCCATCTCCTCGATGACCGGCGCGATCATCCGGCACGGTCCGCACCACGCCGCCCAGAAGTCGACCAGGAAGGCGCCATTGCGAATCGTCTCCGCGAAATTAGCGTCCGTCAACTCGATCGGATGTCCGCCCGTCAGCGGCGTTTTGCACTTGCCGCAAACGGCCCTTTTGCCATCGCCGGCGGCAGGCAACCGATTGGCCTGTCCGCAGTTGGGGCATCGAACGATGTCGTTCATGACCCGGCCTATTGCGAAATGCGGGCCGCAGCGCGCAGTGCGACCGGAACGCTGGCGTCTCGCCGGCTGGCCCGGCTGCGTCCTCGCTGCCGAATGGGAGGCTTGCGCAAGTGCTGCGTTACCAGCGACATTCGAGGGTATGCCGGTTCGGCAGCGAGACGCAGCCGAGCCAGCCGGCGAGGACGCCAGCGCTCCATTGCGCTAAATCGCGCCCGAAGATCCCACTGTCCCGATTTCCCGATAAAATGCGCCAGCAATTTTCCATCACCGAAAAACTGCGGGAAAAGGAGCGCTTCATGTCAGAAGGAGCGAGCACTCTGCGCCATCGCCTCGGACGTCCGGAGATCCTGCGTCTCATCGGCGCCCACAACGCACTCGGCGCGAAGATGGCCGAGCGCGCCGGCTTCGACGGCGTCTGGGCCAGCGGTTTCGAGATCGCCGCGTCGTACGCCTTGCCCGACTCCAGCATCGTCACGATGTCCGAGCATCTGGCGCTGGCGCGTTCGATGTGCGACGTCGTGCGCATTCCGGTGGTCGTCGACTGCGACACGGGCTACGGCGACGAGCTGCAGTTCGCGCATGCCGTGCGGCAGTTCGAAGCGGCCGGCGTGGCGGGCGTCTGCATCGAAGACAAGCAGTTCCCGAAGTTGAACAGCTTCGTCGATGGCCGCCAGGAGTTAGCGCCGGTCGGCGCGTTCGTCGAAAAACTGTGCGCGGGCAAAAAGGCGCAGCGCACGCGCGACTTCGTCGTCATCGCGCGCACCGAGGCGCTCATTGCAGGATGCGGCGTCGACGAAGCGCTGCGCCGCGCGCAGGCGTACTCCGACGCCGGCGCCGACGCGGTGCTCATCCACAGCAAAGCGAAGACGTCCGCCGAAATCGCGGACGTTGCGATGCGCTGGGACCGCCCCACGCCGCTCGTCGCCGTCCCAACCACCTACTTCAACACGCCGCTCGACGATCTGGCCGCCCTCGGCTTCAAGGTCGTGATCTACGCGAATCAGGGACTGCGCGGCGCGCTGAAAACGATGGAGCAGATCTACGCGGAGATTCTTCGCAGCGGTTCCACGGCCTCGGTCGAAGCGCGGCTCTGGCCGATGAAGACCATCTTCGCGTTGCAGGGCGAGGAGAGCGTGGAAACGCCGGTGGTCGAGGTTGTCGTTGAATCGTAGCGGCGCGTTCCTGGAGATCCTGCGCGAGGCCGGCTTCGATTTCTTCACCGGCGTTCCCGACTCGACGTTTCAGCCGCTGCTGGCGGAGATTGCGTCGCGTCCGGATCTCGGCTACGTCACCGCGGTCTCGGAAAACGTCGCCGTCGGAATCGCCACCGGCTCGTACCTCGGCGGCCGGCGTCCGGTGATCTTCATGCAGAACTCCGGACTGGCGCTGGCGATGAACGCGCTCGGTTCGCTCGCGGCGATTTATCGAATTCCAATGCTGCTCGTCATCGGCTGGCGCGGACACGACGGCAGCGATTCGCCCGAACATGCGCTCCTCGGCGCGGCAACGCCGGCGCTGCTCGATGCGTTGCGCCTGCCCTTCTTCGTGCCCGATGCGGAGTCGTTGCACTCTGACGTCGCGCGCGCCGCGCAGACGCTCGACACACAGCCGGGTCCATGCGCACTTCTCTGCAAACCGGGAGTTGTGTGTTGATGCTCCGTGCCGAGGCCATTGCTGCTGTGTTGTCGAAGATCGGCGATGAATTGGTCGTCGCCGCGAACGGATGGATCAGCCGCGAGGCCTGCGCCGCATCCGATCGCTCGGAAAACTTCTACATGCTCGGCTCGATGGGACTGGCCGCACCGATCGGCTTCGGCCTGGCGCTGGCGCGGCCGGAACGGCGTGTGGTGATCTTCGACGGCGACGGCAATCTGTTGATGACGCTCGGCACGCTGGCGATGATCGGCGATCTCCGTCCGCCGAACTTTCTCCACATCGTCTTTGACAACGAGGTCTATGGCTCGACCGGCGGTCAGCGATCCGCCACGGCAAACATCGCGCTCGATGCACTCGCGCGCGCCGCCGGCTACGCGGATGTGCGGCGTGCTGTGACCGCCGAGGAGCTCGACGCTGCGATCGATGCGCTGCTGGCAGCGACGGGACCGGCATTCCTGCTCGTAAAAGTCATCGCGGAGTCGAACGGAACCGCGCCGCGCGTGCCGCACGAACCGGAGGCGCTGGCCAAGCGTTTTCGCGCGGCGCTGGAGATCGCCTGATGCCCGACCTCGACTGGAACCGCAAGTGGGGCGGGATGATCGCCACCTTTTCGCCGGACGATGGTGAGCGGCATTTCGGCGACCGCTGGGGCGATCCCGAGACGTTCGTTCCGCTCATCGAAGTCCGCCAGCGCTTCCTCGATCCGTACTTCACCGCGGGGACAACGGTCTTGGAAATCGGCAGCGGCGGCGGACGGTGGACGCAATACCTCGCGCGCGCCGGCCATCTCATCGTCGTCGAATACAACCCGGAATCGTTCGACTATCTCCGCCAGCGCTTCCCGGATGTCCGGCTGACCACGTATCAGACTACCGGCGCGGAGTTGAACGGCATCGCGACGGGCAGCGTCGACTTCGTCTTCACCTTCGACGTCTTCGTCCATCTCGAGCCGGAGGTGATTGGCCGCTATCTGCACGAGATCGAGCGCGTGCTGCGGCCGGGCGGCGTGGCGGTGGTGCACTACGGCGATATTCGAAAGGACATCGCGCTGCACAATCCCGGCTTCTCCCGCATGACACGCCAGAAGATGGAAGAGTTGATCGCCGCGACCACGCTTCGCGTCATCGATCACGACGAGAACATCATGTTTCACAGCAATCTGGTGGCGCTGGGCCGCGAATGAGAATCCTGCACATCCTTTCGCAGCGCGCGGGACGCTCGGGCAGCGGCATCTTCCTTCGCGCGATGGTCCGCGAGGCAGCGCGCCGCGGCTACGCACAACACGTCGTCGTCGCCGAACCTCCCGGAACGACGGCGGCGGAACTTCCGCCGCTGCGCGACGCCGACGTCTCCCCGATCATCTTCCCGTCCGACGACGCTCCGTTCCCGCTGCCCGGCAACAGCGACGTCATGCCGTATCCGACCACCGTCTTCTCGCGCATGACGCCGGCGCAGATTGAGCAGTACCTTCGTGCATCGCGCCGCGTGATGGAGCGAGCGCGCGACGCGTTCCAGCCCGATGTTGTTCATGCGCATCACCTCTGGCTCATGACCTCGCTGGCGCGCGATGTCTTCGCGGACACGCCGCTCATCGTCACGTCGCACAACGCGGAGCTGCGGCAGATGGTGAAGGCGCCGCATCTCGTTCCGCGCGTGCTCTCCGGCGTCCGTCGCGCCGACAAAGTCTGCGTGCTGACGCCGCAATCGGTCGTCGATACGATCGAGCACTTCGGCATTGCACCGGAACGGATTGCCATCACCGGCGCTGGATTCGACGACGAGTTGTTCCGTCCGCGCATGCGGTCGCGCGCCGCGGTTCTCGGCGAGTTGCGCGAACGCTTCGGCCTGAGGCTCCCCGACAACGAAAAACTGGTCACGTTCATCGGACGGACGTCGATCCCGAAAGGAATCCCGTTTCTTCTCGACGCCGCATCGCAACTTCGCAACCGCATCAATGCGCGACGGAGCGCTGGCGTCCTCGCCGCCGAACCGCCAAACCCCCAACCTTCGCTGGTAACCGACACCGGCGCAAGCCTCCCATTCGGCGGCGGGGACGCCGCCGAGCCAGCCGGCGAGACGCCAGCGCTCCGGCCGCAAACGCTTGAGTCAACGCTATTGCGATTTCGCCTCGTCCTCCTCGGCGCAACCGGCAGCGGCGAACAGGGACGAATGATGGAGGAGCTGGTCGCCGCCGCCGGTCCGCTCGTCATCCACACCGGCGCGCAGCCGCCGGAAGCGGTTGCGCTGCTGCTGCAAGTCAGCGATGTGTTCGTGCTGCCGTCACTGTTCGAAGGGCTTCCGCTGACGATGCTCGAAGCGCTCGCCGCCGGCTGTCCGGCCGTGGTCAGCGCGCTCCCGACCATCGCCAGTTGGGTGCCGCAGGCATGGCGCGATCGCGGTTTCATCGAGCTGGTGCCGCCGCTCGCAACGACGAACGCCGATGATCCGGTGGCATCCGACGTCCCACGTTTCGTGAACGATCTCGCGGCTGCGATCGAGCGCCGGCTCGCCTCTCCGCTCGACGACGACGTGCGCTGCGAGCTCGCGTCGCAACTCGCTCCGCACTCCTGGCCGCACGTCTTCGACCGCTACGAAGAAATCTATGGCGACGTCACGGCCGCGGTGCCCGCAACACGATGACTGCAGCGGAACGAATGAAGCGCCTAACCGTGGTCATGCTCGCCGACCCCGGCAACCTCGCGCGTGGCGGCCGGAGTCTGGGCCGCGGGCAGGCCGACATTTATCTGGTCCGCGCGTTGCGGCGCTTGACGAAGCGCGCGCTGCTCGTGCCGTACGACGGCGTTGCCGAGCTCGCGGAATGCATCGAGCGCGAACGGCCCGACGTCATCTTCAATCTCACCGAGTGGATTGAAGGCGACCGAATGAAAGACGGCCACATCTGCGCACTCCTCGATCTCTACGGCGTCCCATACACCGGCGCGGGGCCGAAAGGGCTGATGCTCTGCCGCGATAAAATCATCAGCAAGCTGATCGCCGCGGATGCAGGATTCGCGGTGCCGCGCTACTTCGTCGCCGGTCCGCGAACGCGTTCGCCGTTCCCCTTCCCGCTCGTCGTCAAGCCGCGCTTCGGCGATGCCTCCGACGGTATCAGCCAGAACTCGCTGGTTCATTCCAACGCCGCCCTTCTCCGCCGCGCGGCGATGCTCCGCCGCGGCGGAGTCGAATCGGTCATCGCCGAGGAGTACGCCGCGGGGCGGGAACTGCTCGTGACGATCCTCGGCAAGCGGATCATGTCCATCCGCGAGTTGGTGATCGGACGCAGCGGGCCGAACTCGCCGGCGATTTTTTCCGCGGAGCTCAAGCACGACAAAAAATACCGGCGCCGCTGGGCGGTGCGGATGGAGCCGGCCTCGTTGACGCGGACGCAGCGGCAGCACCTGAAAGCGCTCTCCCGCCGCGCCGCCGCCGCGCTGGAACTGCGCGACTACGGCCGCCTCGACCTGAAACTCACACCGTCCGGCGAGTTCGTTTTCCTCGAGGCCAATCCGAATCCCGCCGTCGTGCCACCGCGAAAATCATTTTCGGGAAGTTGGGGCGGTATGGCGTTCGATCACGTCGTCACGGAGATCACGCTGCGCGCGTGGCGGCGAAGAGAACGTTGATCACGCGGAGACGCGGAGGGCGCGGAGCTCCGCGATTTCCGCGCCTCCGCGTGAAACAGCTTCTCGCAGCGTACACGCCACAGCGCGGTGAGAACGCGCCGCGGCGAGGATCGCGTCGAGATCGCCGTAGAGGCGTTCCACATCCTCCTGCCGGCGGCTGAGCGGACTCGTTCCGGCGAACGCCTCGGAGGAATGAAACATCACATTGATGATCGGCGCGCCTCGGCGGAGCAGCGCGTGCGTCGCGCGGACGAGTTTTGCGCGCGGATGTTTGAGCGGGCGGACCCAGATCAGTTCCTGCGCGCGCGTTGCGGCGAGCACGCTGCTCAGCGCGCGAGGGAGTTCGGAGTGAGCGTTGCGCCGCGCGGCGACACGCGCGATTTCGATCGCGCCGCCGAGGAAACCGACCAGCGCGATCGACGCGGGCACTTCCCACAACGTTCCGATCCGATGCGGGCGCGGTGCGGCGGCGAGATGCGGACGAAAGTCGGGACCGGGCTGGCGCAAACCGAAGCGATCGCGGAAGTCGATCCCCGGCGGAATGCTGGAATCGATCGTGTAGCCGAGCTCCGCCAGGTGTTCAAGCTCCAACGCGTCGACGCCCCAACGGCCGGCGCGGTAACTCACCGGGCGTGCATCGAATGCGTCCTCGTGCGCCGCGAGCAGCGAGCGGTGCTTGGCCATGCGGATGTCGGCCGGATATTCGCCGATGAACGGACGCGCGACACGGTCGAACTCCGCGTACGGCGGCGTTTCCCATCCGTGCAGGTGGCCGGCGATTTCGTCGCCGTCGTGCGCGCAATCGCGCAGGAGGCGTGCGCTCTCGGGATCGCGCGCCACCGAGTACGACGTCATCCAGGTCACCGGCGCATTTCGTTCGCGAAAGAAATCGCGCAACGCGCCGAGGCCGCGCGTGTTCGCGAAGGTGAAGGGGGGAAGCGTGCCGTCGGGCAGCGGCGGCGCCCATTGATCGTCAGGCTCGGTGTCGACGGTGAAGACGATGCTCGGCGTCATAAAAAGGCTCGAACCAACTTTGCGACGCGATCGACGTCGGCATCACCGAGGTCTTGGTGAATGGGCAGGCAAAGGATTTCGTCGCGCATTTTGCGGCTCTCGGGAAACGCATCGGCCGGCATCGACGGATGGTGAAACATACCGAAGATGAACGGTTCCACGCGCGCCGCAAACAGTTTCACGAATACATCGGTACGGCTCTTCACAAACACCGGCAAGTAGAGCGGACAGCTCTCGTCGGGCAGCGACGATGCCACCGGCCGATAGCCGGCCGCATCGCGCAGCATCGCGTCGAGCCGCTCGTAATTGCGGCGGCGCCGCACCACGATTTGCGCGGGATCGAATCGTTCGATCAGCGCGAGCGAGAGCTTCGAGATGCCGCGCGGCGCCTGCCACGGATCTTCGAAGATGTGGCGCCAAGCCGTTTCGCTGCGCCGGCTGAAGCGTCGCGCAATCACCTCCTCGGCGTGCGCGCGCGGCGGACGGTCGCGCCAGCGGCGGCGAATGCTTCCCCATTGCGCGCTCCACGCGACGCGAGGGCGTGGCGGCAATTCAATCGTTCGATCAAATCGCAACGCTCCCCCATCGCTCGTACCGAAGGTCTTGTACAAACTGAACGTCGCCGCGTCGCCGGCGGTGCCGATCGCGCGTCCGTTGCATCGCGACAAAAACGCGTGCGAACAGTCCTCGATCAGCGGCACTCCCTTCGCGCGGCAGAGCGCGGCAATGCGATCGATGCCGGGCTGCGCGAAACCGAAGTAGTGGATCAGCAGCACTGGTCCCGTTGCCTCGGCGAGACACCGCGCGAGATGCTCCTCGTCGATGGTCAGATCGTCACGGAGACGATAGAACCGCGGCGTGAATCCCGCCTCGGCCGCTGCGCGCACCTCCATGCCGCAGTGAAATGACGGACACCAGACGGGCGTGCCCGGTGATGCGCCGAAGGCGGAAAACACGAGGTAGAGCGCGTCGCGCGAGAAGCGCGTCAAATGCGGCGCGAACGCGATCTCCTCGCGCATCGCCGCGGATGGTTTCCGCCGCAGAGTCGCGATCGACGGCCGCGGATACGCGTGAATCGCCTTCATGCCGCGCCGTTCCTCCACGCCACGCGGATCTCCTCGCGGATTGTGGAAGCGTCGCTGGTAAGAAAGCGATCGATCAACGTCGGTTCGTAATCGCGCAACGCCGGTGGCAATCCTCCGCGCGCGCGGAAGACCGCCTCAATGAGCGGACCGGATGGCGGCGGCGCGGTGCTGCAGAGCAGGTTCGGTGGATGGCGTTCGCCGAAGACGCGCTGCATCACGTGGCCGAGGACGAGCGAGTAGCGGATCGATCCACGGCCGTTGACGATGCCGGCGATGCCGAGACGAAAGAGAAACAGCGGCGCGAAAACGTCGAGCGACCAGCGGCCGCTAAGCTGTTTCAAAAACACAATGAGCGAGGCGGCATCGGCGCGGCCAACGTTGAACGTTTCGCCGCCGGCGACGAGCTGATGATCCTCGCCCTTCATCACCAGCCGCACCGCGCGGCGGATTCCGTCCTCGGCGCCGGCGATCGCCAGCGGCACGTGATCCGACTCTTTTCGCGTGAAGTGAAGCTCGCCTCGATCGTCGTACGCCATCGCTTCATTCACCGCCTCGACGACGAGGGCACGTTCGCGAATGAAAACCGCCAGCGTTTCGGCGATCGACGGAAGCAACTCGTCGCGGCCGAGGAGATCGCTGAGCGAAACGAACGGCAGCGAGAATCCGAGACTCTGGAAAAGTCGCGCGGAGGCGATGGCGTTGAACTCGCCGAGCGAACGTGCACGCGTTCGCGCCTCTTCGGACCCCGCCAGCAGCTCGCGAAGGTGCGCGTACGCGTCGCTCCTCGCGAACGTCACGTGCCGCGCGGCATCGGTGATCATTCCCTTGAGCTTTTCTGCAATGAGACCAAGCAGCACCGCGTCCGGCGGCGGCACGAAACGAAGATCACGCCCTTGCCACGCGCGAAGCGATCGCACGAATGTAAGGCGCAACACGCCATCGACGGCCGCGACCGATGGCAATTCCGTACGGTTCATCCACGGATCGGAGCCGAGCGGCGCGTAGTCGGCGAACGCGTAGAACGACGCTCCGCCGCAAGCAGCGAGCGCATCAAGCTTGACCGGCACGGCCGGGTAGTAATCGACGTACGGCTGCTGCCCGGCGAACGCGATCGGACCGTCATCGACCATGACCGGAGGCGCGATGCCCGCGGCATCGGCGAAGTCGTTCGCACCCGCACGGACCGCCCGCGCCAGCGCAAGATTCGGTGGCATCGCCTGCACACCGCTGATGAATGTCTGCGCGTCATCCGTCGCGCACGCGCTCTCGATCAGCGGCGCCAGCGCGTCACCGCGCGTGAAGACTTCGTTGAGACGCATGGGGTGCCGCGATTCTGGGTGCCGCGCGCGCCCGCGTCAACGCCGATGCGGCTTTCCGGCATAATGGCGCGCTTCCCATGAAGAACATCGGCTCGATCTCCGCCGCGCGGCGGAAGCAATGGGATCGCCGCGGCTACCTGCTGATCGAGCAGGCGCTTTCGCCCGCCGAAGTCGCATCGCTCCTCACCGCTGTCGATGCCGTGCTGGCCTCAAAACCCGACCGCGATTTCGTTTCGCAAGGTTCCGCCGCCGCGTTCAAAATCGTTCAGGCAGTGTCCGAGACCGATGCGCTCGACCCGCTCACCGACCATCCCGTCATCTTCCCGATCCTCCTCGCGCTCCTCGGGCCGTGGCTCCAGATTCTCGGCTCGGAGATCTTCGTCCGCACCTCGGGGAAAGGCCACGAACCGCTCGTCACCTGGCACACCGACGGCGGGCCGACGCTCGGTGATTTCCTCCCGCGGCGCGGCAATCCTGTCCTGCAGATGAAGGCGCAGTTTTTTCTGACCGACCTCTCCGACGACGACAGCGGCAACTTCATGCTCGTCCCCGGCAGTCATCGCGTGACGCTTCCGGCCGACCGCATCGAGTCGAAGGAAACGCCGGACGGCGCGATCCAACTCCGCGCACGCGCCGGCGACGTCCTGTTTTTTCCGTGGTCGCTGTGGCACGCCGTCGCGCCGAATCACAGTGGCCGCGTTCGCAAGAGCATCACCTTGCGCTACGGTCAGCTATGGTCGCGTCCCTACGACTACGAGCGACTCGCCGAGAAGGTGCTGGGCCGCATGACCCCGCGACGCCGCCGCCTCTTCGGCGACAACGGACCGAACGCCGATCCAGTCTCGTATTTCTACCCGAACGAGGAAGAGCACCTGCGGCTGATGCTGGACTAACTACTCCGGCAAACTCGGCGGAGGCGATCCGCGATGGAACGCAACGTCCGCGGCATGTTGCGATGCCTGCACCGGCTTGCCATCCTTCCAATCGTGATACGCCTGATCCGCCTCGCGCAAACAGATCCCGCACTCTTCGGCGTGATTGGTCTGGAAGCAGGTGAGCAGGCTGACGTGTCCTTCCTGCTCGTGGCATTGGCAATAGCAATACATCTTCGCCAGCCGATCGGTGACCTGCGCCGCCTCGGCATAGATCTTCGCGGCGGCGGGATCGGTGAGCTGCGCGGCGGTGAGGACGGGCGCGTTGCGATCAGGCACCGGCTGCGTTGACGACGTCATCTGCATCGGCATCTGCGGCGGCGTCCCGACGACCTCGGGCACCGGCGTTTCGTGCTTGCGACAAGCAGCCGCGATGAGGACGAGAAGAACGAGCGCGCGCTTCATGCGAGGCCGCAACGAAAGCGCGCCGTGGTGTAATCCTTCGCCGTGATCCGAATCGCCACGCCCGCCGATCTTCCGCGCATCGTCGAGCTGTTTGGTAAATCCAACGACGCGCCGTACGACCTCGCCAAAGTGGCCGAGGAGAAGTGCTTCGGCGCGGGAGTAAGCGGCGAGACGAATGTCGCCGTCTTCGACGATTTCGCCGGCGTCGCGGTGACCTGCGGAAAATCGCTGCGCATTCTCGCCGTCGATCGCAACCAGCGGTGGCGCGGCATCGGAAGCGCGCTGCTTCGCGACGCGGTATCGCGCGGCGCGCGCGTCGTTGCCGCGGAAGCGGGCAATTACTTCACGCCCGGCGTCGTCACTACCGATACGCCGGCGATCGACTTCTTCACCAAACGCGGCTTTCGCGAAACGGCGAATACGTACAACCTGGTCGCGGAGTGGGGAGTGGGGAGTGGGGAGTGGGGAGTGGAAGTAGAAAAACACATCCCACACCCCACACCCCACTCCCCACTCCCAATGCGCGTCACGCCGCAAACCCGCGATCGCGTCCTCTCCTTCATCGAAAAAGAATTCGGCCGCATCTGGCGATTCGAAGCATCGAACGCGGGCGGCAACCTCTTCTACGTTGAAGTCGACGGCAACATCGCCGGCTTCGCTGCGCACGACGCCAACAATCGCGGCCTCGGCTTCTTCGGCCCGACCGGCGTCGCGCGCGCGCACCGCGGACGCGGCCTCGGATCAACACTTTTGAGAACCTCGCTCGCCGACCTCCGCCGCCTCGGCTACGAACGCGCCAGCATCCCCTGGACCGACGCCCTCGATTTCTATCGCAAAGCATGCGGCGCGACGGTTGCGGCACGCTTTGTGACTCTGGCCCGTGATGTAGACTCCGCGCCGTGAAAAAAGAGGCCCAGAAAACGCCGAAACGGCGGCATCGTTTCCTGCCGCTGGCCATCGGCACGAGCGGCAGCGTGGCGCTGGCCGGCATCGCCTTCTGGTTCTTCAAAAAACAGGCGGAGCAGGTCGTGGCCGGCCGCGCCGACCGCTACGACGACATCATCATGGACGTCGTCCACCGCATCGACAATCCGCCGATGCACGCCGCGATGGACGCCATCACCCAGCTCGGCTCGCACATCGCCATCGGCAGCGCCGCGGGCATTACCGCGCTCGCCATGTGGAAGCAGGGACGGCGCGAGGACGCCTGGACCGTGGTCGTCTCCACGGGCGGGGCGATGGCCATCAACACGCTGCTGAAAAACATTTTTCAGCGTCAGCGTCCGATCGAGCGTGCGAGGCAGATCACGTTGCCGAACTCGCACAGTTTTCCGAGCGGACATTCGCTGCTGTCGGCGGCCACGTATCCGATCGTCGCGCATCACTTCGTGCAGCACCGCTCCGTGGCGACGCAGGCGGTCGTGCACACGTTGTCCACGCTGACCATCCTCAGTGTCGGCTTCTCGCGCGTCTACTTCGGCGTCCACTTCCCCTCCGACGTCTTCGGCGGATTCGCCGCCGGCTTCGGCTGGCTCGGGCTCACGTCGCTGTCGCATACGCTTCTCGAAGATCACGAATAGCGCGCCGGCCGTGCGCGAAATCCCCGCAACACGATCATCGTTAGGAATCCCGCTATGTCATCCGTCACGCAGACCTACGGCGCCAACACGGCATTCATCGAAGAGCTTTACGAGCGCTACCGCGCCAATCCCGAATCGGTGAGCACGAGCTGGCAGGAGTTCTTTCACGATTACGAGCCGCGCTTCGAGGAGGAGTTCGAAGAGGATGCGGAAGTGCAGCTCGCCGCTGCCGGCGGTTCGCAAGCGGTCGCTGCGCCGGCACCGCAACCGGCCGCGCCACAACCTGCGCTGGCTTCGCGCCCGACTCCCGTCCCGAGCGACCACACCACCGTCCCGCTTCGCGGCGCGGCCGGCAAGATCGCCCAGAACATGGAGATCTCGCTGACCATCCCGACGGCGACCTCCATCCGCAACATCCCCGTCAAAGTCCTCGAAGAAAACCGGCGCGTCGTCAACAACCACCTCACGCTGACCGGCCAGCCGAAAGCGTCGTACACGCACATCATTGCGTGGGCGCTCGTCAACGCGATCAAGCAGTACCCGCGCATGAACGCAGCGTTCGCGATGCAGGACGCCACGCCAACACGCATCGACCGCGAAGACGTCAACCTCGGCATCGCCATCGACGTCGAGCGGAAGGACGGCTCGCGCTCGCTGGTCGTCCCGAACGTGAAGCGCTCGCAGACGATGGATTTCGCGCAGTTCCTCAAGGCCTACAACGAAGTCGTTCGCAAAGCGCGCAACTCCACGCTCGAGATCTCCGACTTCGAAGGCACCACGATTTCGCTCACCAATCCCGGCACGATCGGCACCATCGCCTCGGTGCCGCGGCTGATGCAGTCGCAGGGCACCATCATCGCCACCGGCCAGATCGACTACCCCGCCGAGTACTCCGCCGCCGACCCTTCAGTCCTCGCCGACCTCGGCATCTCGAAAGTGATGACGATGACGTCGACCTACGATCATCGCATCATCCAGGGCGCGGAGTCCGGCGCATTCCTCGCCCGCGTTCACGAGCTCCTTCTCGGCGCCGACGGTTTCTACGAAACGATCTACCGCGACCTGCGCATCCCGTACGAGCCCGCAATCTGGGGACGCGATCGTCATCGCCTCAACGCCAGCGAGGACGAAAAAGTCGCGCGCGAAGCGGCCGTGCTGCAGATGATCAACGCCTATCGCGTTCGCGGACATCTGCTCGCCGATCTCGATCCGCTCGAATACGAAGTCAAGCGCCATCCCGAGCTCGATCCCGCGTTTTACGGCCTCACCATCTGGGATCTTGACCGCGAATTCGTCTGCGGCGGCTTGTGCGGCAAGCTCACCGCGAAACTGCGCGACATCCTCGACACGCTGCGCGAAACGTACTGCGGAAAAATCGGCCCGGAGTACATGCACATCAGCGAAACCGTGCAGAAGAAATGGCTGCAGGATCGGATGGAGCCGTCGCGCAATCACGGGCCGCTCGACCTCGCCACGAAGCGACGCATCCTGATGAAGCTCAATGATGCCGAGTCGTTCGAAAAGTTTCTGCACACGAAGTACGTCGGCCACAAACGCTTCTCGCTCGAAGGCGCCGAGACCACGATTCCGATGCTCGACTACATCTTCAATGAAGCCACGCAGGACGGCGTCACCGAGGCTGTGATCGGCATGGCGCATCGCGGACGTCTCAACGTGCTCGCGAACATCCTCGGCAAGTCGTACGAAAAAATCTTCCACGAATTCGAAGGCGATGTCGATCCGAACACGACCCAGGGTTCGGGCGATGTGAAGTACCACCTCGGCGCGGACGGCATTCACCAGACGCCTGATGGCTCACATATGAAGCTGACGCTGGCGTCGAATCCGAGCCATCTCGAAGCGGTCGATCCGATCGTCGAAGGAATGGTTCGCGCGAAGCAGATGCTCATCGGCGACAACAAGCGCGCCTGGGTGCTGCCGGTGCTCATTCACGGCGACGCGGCCTTCGCTGGACAGGGCGTCGTCGCGGAGACGCTGAACTTTTCCCAGCTCCCCGGCTACCGCACAGGCGGCACGATTCACCTCGTCATCAACAATCAGATCGGTTTCACCACCGGACCGGAGTCGGCGCGCTCAACCATGTACGCGACCGACGTCGCCAAGATGGTGCAGGCGCCGATCTTCCACGTAAACGGCGATGACCCCGAGGCGTGTATCCGCGCGGCGAAACTCGCGTACGACTTCCGCCAGCAGTTTCACAAGGACGTCGTCATCGACATGATCTGCTACCGCCGCCACGGCCACAACGAGGGCGACGAGCCGTCGCTCACGCAGCCGAAGATGTACAAGTCGATCAAGGAGCACCGCTCGGTGCGGAAGATTTACACCGAGACGCTGCTGCGCAAAGGCGACATCGATCCGAAGGAAGCGGAGTCGTGGCTCGATCAGTTTCAGGGCAAGCTGCAGGAGGCGTTCGACCGCACGCGCGAGGACGACACGCCGCCGCCATCCAACGAGCGCGGTGCGCTTTGGACCGACGAAGAGCTGACCGGATTTCAAAACCAGCCGTCACCCGACACCTCGGTGCCGCGCAACGAGTTGGATATCGTCGGCAACGCGCTGACGACGGTGCCCGACGACGTATCGCTCCATCCGAAACTCAAACCGATCATCGCCAAGCGCAAAGCGATGGCCGAGGGACGCGACGCAATCGACTGGGCTTTCGCGGAGATGCTCGCGTTCGGAACGCTGATGACCGACGGCTATCGCGTTCGTTTGTCGGGACAGGATTCCGGCCGCGGCACCTTCTCGTCGCGTCACGCGATTCTTTTCGATTACCTCACCGGCAAGGGCTACGTCCCGCTGAACGCGTTGAGCTCCGCGCCGCGGACCGAAGCACCGGTCATCGCTCAAAACGCCCTCGGCGAACAGACCGCGACCGAGCCGCGCGCCGACGTCAACTTCGCCGTCTACGATTCGCTCCTCAGCGAATACGGCGTCCTCGGATTCGAGTACGGCTACTCCGTCGCCGATCCCGG
>JAXDIO010000385.1:0-23751 GCA_034663965.1 Thermoanaerobaculia bacterium
TGAGAGCACCGCGCCGGCTTCATTGTAGCTGTAACCGTCGTAGCGGTTCGTCGATGGCTGGATGGCCGGGATGGTCATGTTTAACTTCGTCTTCATGTTGCCGAAGCCGTCGTAAGTGTACGTCTCACCCGATCCCTGAGTCGATGACTGCGTGAGCCGCTGCACGCCGTCGTAGAGATAGTTATCGGTGCCGATCGAGACGATGTTGCCCGCGCCGTCGTACTTGTATGTGCCGGAATCCCAGGAAAGTGTTCCGAGCGGATGCGGCGTGAGCCGCGCCGCATGCACGGACGGACCCGGCTGCGGATCGGAAGGAACGCCGGTCAGCAGCGAGTCGTCATCGGCCGTGCCGCCGACTCGCTCGAGGTAGTGCACTGCCGGATCGCCCTTCAGCGCAGCGAGTGCTCCTGAAGGAATGGTGACGACCACTTGATCGTCCTGCCTCGACTCGATCGTTCCGCCGAGGCGGGCAACGTCCGGCGGAGGACCAGTCCGTTTCTTGAGGATCACGATGTACCGCTGCTGCCCCCGCTCCTCGGCTGCGAGCGGACAGACGATGATCGCGGCGGCGACGAGTGCGGGAAGAATGCGTGGGATCGTATTCATGAGCATCTCCTTCTCACTGTGCCCGCTGCTGGAGTTGGGTAATGTGATAGGTCTTAATCATCGTTGGCGAGGCAAGACTGTCCGTGTAGCCGGGATCTAAGATCTGGACGCCTCCAAGCGCGGTGGTCATGGCGTAGCGCAATGCGAGAATGTGCGCGGCATAGATACCTGCGTTGTGGTTGGGAATCGGAGCATTCCCGTAGCCGGCGTTCGACAGGATCTGTTGCCATGTCAGTGGCGACGCTGCGCCGTTCTGCGCTGTAAGGATGCAGTTGATCGCGGTCCGGATCTGTTCGAAGTGGTCGAAATTCACGACGGTGACGTTCGCCTGGAGAGCAGCAAAAGATATGGTGGTTGCCAGCTCGTTCGCCGTGTAGTTCGACGCGCTGCCGCCGGAGGAGTCGACGGCCCGGACGTGAAACACATACGTCGTGTTGGCGGTCAATGCGTACGGAGGCGGGCTCGTTCCATTCACAATGGATGTCGTCCACGTGCCGTGATCGAGCCGCTGCAATTCGTAGTGATCGGCCCCTGGTGAGGCCCCCCATGTAACCGAGACGGTGTTATTGCCGGCGTTGTAAGTCGCAGTGATCGGGCCCGGCACCGGCAGTGCAGCGGCGACGGTGACGATGGCGGTATTGCTGTTCGCGGTGAAGCCGAGGTTGTCGGTGACACGCACCCAGTAGTGCGTCGTCGATTGCGGGCTTACGGTCAACGTTGGCGAACTTCCTCCCGTCGGAGAGGAGGTCACGCCGGTGTCGCCGATGTACCACTGGTAGTTCACCGGCAGGCATCCGCCCGCCTGAGTCGCGGTCAGGGTCACCGGGTTGTTCGAGTAGGTGGAGTTCGCCGGAGATGCGGTCACGGTCGGGTTGCCACATACGGTGACGATCGTTGTGGCCTCACCTTTGCCGCAACTGTTGATCAGTCGCGCTGTGTACGTCCCGCTCGACGCCACGGCGGCGCAACAGGAGGCGGTCGTCTCGCTCGTTAGCACAGCCCCATCCTTGAGCCACTGATAGGTGGTTGGTGCGGTCGGGGGATTGCCGACGGTGACGGCCAGCAGGTCTGGGGATGAGCCGGCCGGAACCTGTTTGGTGGAAGGAAGGCTGATCTGAGGATGTACGCAGGCGTCGTAGGTATTGAACTGAATCCTTGCTGGCCGGGAGAGTCCGTTCGCGTCCGGTGTGATCAGGTCACTCACTGATGCCTGGCCAGCATGGTCGATCTGCGTGACCATTCCGTTGAGGCCATACGTCACGCCGGTCGTGAAGTTGGGAACGATCTTGAGGAGTCCGTTTTGATACGTCGGAGACATCGATGAGGTCATCAGGGACGAAGTCGCGCAGTTTCCATTCGGGCAGGTGGGGTACGCGATCGCGGAGAACAGGCCCGCATCGTTGTAGGTGTAGCCCTGCGAGTACTTCTGGGACAGGCCTGACGGGCCGGTTACGTCGGTCGTTTTTTTGGTGAGACGGCCGGCACTGTCCGAATATTCGTACGTCTCCTTCACGTCGGTCGTTTCAAGCGGCGAGTAGTTTTTCCGAGTGGCCGTTTCCAGCTTGCCCTGCCGGTAGTTCGTTCCGTCATTGCCCATCGCGAAGGTGAACTGCTTTACGAGCTGCGTTGAATCACCGCTTGGATCGGCGACCCTGTTGAGGAGCTGATAGACCTTAGTCAGCCGCTCCAGCGCGTCGTACTCGTACTTCAGATCAGAAGGCGTGTAGGAGGAACCCACGAGTTTCCTGCCCGCGTGCCCGCGTGAATCGTAATTCTTGTAGAACGTCGCACCGTTTTCTGGATGTTGCTCACTCAGGAGGAAGCCGCGTCCGTCGTAGGAAAAGTTACGCGACTGCGACGTTCCGGCGGCGGTGTCGCTCATGTTGACATTCACGAGATGGCCGGCCGCGTCGTAGCCGTAAAGTGCCTTGCTGATTCCATCGGGTTCGTCCACCTCGATCAATCTTCCGGCGCGATCAGATGTTTCGGTGGTAGTAGCGCTTGCCTGTTGGACCACCCCGCCCGCGACGCTCTCGCCGACGCTGACAGAGCGGCTCACGTTGCGGACACCCGAGTATGTGACGGACGTCGCCAACTGCCCGGGCGGCGTGATCGTTTGTGCTCTGCCAAAAGGATCGAAATTCGAGAAAACCGTAAAGTGCGTGGGGATTGCCTCCCACTCCGAAACGGCGGTAACCCAGCCCGAGCCGTTGTATTGCGTCTGCCGTTTCGCGGTCCCCGCAGGCATCAGTTGCTGTTCCTCGGAAATGCGTCCGAAGCCGTCGAAGATGGTGGTGCTTCGCATCGTTCCCGCACCTGCGGATGGTTGCTCCACCTTGACCTGCGCGCCTGCCGTTGAGGTGGCCTCAGTGTAGGTGGCAGTTACCGCCGCCTCTCCAGGTCTGGTCACGCTTGTCAATCGGCCCAACGCGTCATATGTGTAGGATGTCGACAGGCCCGAAAGGTCTGTAGAACTTCCGACGAGCCCCGTGCCGGAGTCGATGAGATTATTCGCTTCATAGATGATCGGATCGCCGCTCGTAGGGCGATGGTACGACTTCTCCAGCGATCCATTCGAATACGTATGAAAAATTTGATAATCCGAAGTGGTGGGCAGGGTTGCATCGCAGACGGTTTCCGTGCCGATCGACTGATTGTCACCCCCGAAATAGTCTTCCTGAGTAACGTTCCCGTTCTGCTGCCCGAAGACGGCCATAAGGTCATGGCAGGCCGTGTTGGCTGCGCAGGCCGCTGTACCTACCAGCGTCCGCTGACGTTTCAGAAACCCGGTTGTATCGTCAAAGCAAAATTGCTTAATGAAGGGGCCGGACAAGATTGATCCGCCAGGTACCGTCGCGAGACTACTGCAGCTTTGCGACGGCATCGCACCGCGAACGGCGCTCTCTTCTACGGCGCATTGCTCGGTGAATCGATTCAAGAGCCATGGACCTGACGCTAATACTCCAGTGTAATTCGTGAAAGTTGTAGCGTAATTGCCAGCCGGGAAGTTGCCTCCCGTGGATGACTGGCGGTAGTGGCCCGCGCCGTCCGGCAGGTAGCGAGCGACAGATGCATAGCATGTATCACTTGGAGTTAGGCCCGTGCCGCAATGCATGTCGTCGTCGTATTTCGTGGCGTGGGCCGATTCAATGGTACAGGGAAGCGGCCATGGAAACGACGAGCCGCCACAAAGCGCCATGTCGCCACGATACAAGGACCATTCAGAGCGGATTCGGGTGCCGCCCGTGGCTCGGTATTGACCCGGACCCGTTTCAATCGAAGGCGTCCCGAGATACGTTTCCTGCGAAAGGTAGCGCGTTTGTCCGTCGAAGGTGTCGCTGACGGCTGCCGTGATGGGAAGCCCGTAGCCTCCATCAAACGGAGGCGCGCCGCTCAACGCACACTGTGTGTCATTGGGCGCGTGATATATCGAAAAGTAATGCACGGTGGTTACCAGTTCGGGTGATTTGACGGCGACCACAAGTTGCTCGGGCGGATAGCGGTAAGGTGTGTCGTTAAGTCCCTGGCACTGACGCATGGTGCTCTGTGCCCGGGTGTAAGACCAGGTATTTGTCACACTCCGGTCGGCGGTGAGCATACGGCGCTGTCCGACGGCGAGGGACCTGCTGATGGCTTCCTCCGGCGCGGTTGTAAATACCAAGCCTTCGTAATCCCACTCCAGCCAACCGCCTGTCGGCAATTGCAATCCACGGAGTGGTCCGTTTCCCAGACCATTGACGCCGGAGATGTCGTAGAAGGGCGTGCCATCGGGGTGCCGCATTGAATAGACCTGCGAAACGTTGTTGACCGAAGGAAGCGTTAACGACACTGGCAGATGGACGTTATAGCTGAAAAAGTTATTAGGGTGAGGGAAGGGCGTATTGGTACTGACGACCTGATTGCTGTAGGCCATCTGCCATGTCGCATGCGATGTCCCGAAGGTCGACAGGACGACGTGGTCCAGAACGAGGTCATATTGATCCGCCCAGGAGGTCGATTTCGCGTTGACGAAGTAAACTGTCTGCGTGCGCGTCCCGTCGTCGATCGTCCATATCTCCGGATTGTCGGACGTGGTGCTGTAGTCGATCTTTACTAGATTGTTGAAGCGGTCGTGAATCTCGGTCAATCGCCAGATGCCGGTCGCGGTTGTTGCCGGGCCCCAGGGATTTGCCGCTCTATCCAGTTCTTTGAACACCTGCCATGTGCCGTCTGGGAATTCAACTCTACGGTTGGCTCCGTCCACGACCAGCCGAAGATAGGAGCCATCCGTCGCGATGAAAGGGCCTGCTTCGGTTCGGCTGGCCAGCCCGAAGTCGTGAAGCGCGCCGTCAGGCGTCTCATAATTCCAACTGCCGCTCTCCTGGACCGGAAACAGGTTCGGAGGGAACAGCCTGCCTAGAGAGAGGAGCCATCCCATCCCTGCGTTTGAGCGCCGGTTCGGATAGGTCTTGGTCTGCGAAGGGCTGACCGATGTGTCATTCTCAACCGTGTCCCAGAGATTACTGTTGTAGACGAGCGTCAAGCCATATCCAAGATTACCGTTGACGTGATAGCGCTGTCCGATCGGGATGGTGAGCGTGAGACTCCCGTTGAAAAGGTTTACGTTGTCGATACCGTTCATCTGGTACGGCTTACCGATATCGAAACCGCGCGCGTTATTCGGGTGGTCCGCCCAAGCCTGCTTGGAGAAGCACGCGATGAACACAGCAGCGACGATGATGCCTGGCCGGCGGAGAGTCATCATCAGTGCGCTCCTGCCAGAAGCGGTGCGTCAATGTTCAGTTCCAGTAGGTCGAGTCTCGCGGGGTCGATGAGAAATAGTGTTCCACCCGGCAGGAACGCCGTTGGAGCAGGTATGCCGCTGACCAGCGGCTGAAGCCGGCCAACGTCGATTCCAGTCGCTCCATCGCGCGAGACATCGGAATCGGTTGATTCTCCATCCCGAACCTTCAGAGTCCATGCCGCGCCAGGCATGATATAGAGAATGTCTGCGGTCGCTCTTGAATAAGCAAAAGTCTCAACCGCCGCGGCGCCACCGCGTCTGAATTCGCCCCTGGGTAGAAATGCACGGACGACCGGAAATCCGGGTGTAGCCGCCACCGAGTAATGACCACTGTCGATGTCGACGACGATCCAGAGCACGTTCCAGGTCACTGCGGGCGAGAGATCGTAGAAGACGGTGCCAGCGAGGCTGCTGTCGGTCATCACTACCGACCATCTGTGGATTTCCGCGTGGTAGCCCTTCGGCTCGAAACCCGTGCCGAAGAAGAGCACCCGTCCACCCGGTGAAATACCTGTCGCGGTAATTCTGGACGGCGTGATCGTGACCGTGGGCTGGGTGGCGTATGACGTTGCAGCCAGAAAGAGACAGGTGAATACGATCGCAGCGTTTCGTTTGGACATTTTAGCGAACCTCTATTACTGCAGGCTGAGGAGCACGAGAATTTCGCCTTCGCCGCCAGCGAGAGGTTCGAGCGCTTTGCCGATCAGTGTTCCGGGGCGGTGGAGTTTCACGCCGCCCAGATCGAGTGGCTCAGACTTCATAGCCATTCCGGGGCGGTCGCTGGTGACGAGGAGGTCGCCTTTGCGGATGGGTGATTTGGTGGCGTCCACGCGGACACGCACTCTGCCCGTCGTGGCGATTTTGGCTTTTGACTCGCCGGCGACGCCGAGTAGCAGGCCGGGATTCGCGGATACGACACCGGCCACACTGGTGTCGTAGGCGTGCATCGATGCAGTGACGGTGTTGTCGAGATTCTCGCCGACTACGACGACTGTGCCGGCCGCCATGCCTTCCTCGGCCGAGACCCATTCCGCGACATCTTGATATTTCGCGTTGATGACGCCGCCGACGACCACGTCGTTAGAGAAATGTCCCGAGCCGCCAACATCGAGGCGATACATAGGATTGCTTGCGGGGATGCCGACGTTTCCAGCGGGATCAACGACGAATCGCGTGCCCCCAACCAGCGCGTCGGAGCTTTTCAAAACAAGCGAGAATGACGCTGCTGCAGAAGGGCTGGGGCCGAACGAAACGATCCTTGCACCACCCGCCACGTAATCCAGGGAGGCTGAATCTGCACGTACTGTTGCCGTTGCGCCGGTTACCTTGACGGCGCCGTTGACCTGAAGCGTTTCACCGGGGGAAAGTTCGCCGATCCCGACGTTGCCGCTCACATACATATCTGCAGTGGTGTTATGGGTCGAATCGCCGCGCGTGGTGGGCTTTACCCAGAACGTGTCCTTCGCTTCCTCGGTGGAGTATGCGCGAAAATGGTAGTGATTATGATGAGCGGGCCAATGGGCGCGGACCTGCGAGTCGAAGTTGATGTGTGTCTGGTCGTAGTCGCCCATCGTGAATGCCTGGAATTTCGTGGTCGCTGGTGATACACCCGCGCCTGTCGGGGCTTCATCGAGGCTCTTTGCCCTGTAGAAGACGATCGGATTCGTATTGCCCCCGAGATGGTCTTTGGGATTCGCTGCCTGGATGCTGCTAACAGCGTCGTTTGGGAAATTAACGCTCCCCCGATACTCATAGGCGGAATTGAGCGGAAAATCCTTGAATGTTGCCAGCCCGTCGGAACGAATGTACATGAGTTGTTGGAGGTTCGAGTTGTATACGGCGAAACCTCCGTTGCCGTCGGAGGTGCTGGTTTTCATGATGTTGAACGGAGCTTGAGCGCTTGTTCCCACACCGAGAAACCCCGTGCTACCGAAGAATGGATAGCTTCCGTCGAGATAAAGTTGTCCCATCGAGCCGGTAGCAGCGAAATCCTGCGGCTTGACTCGTAACGATGGAGAGGAGGACGCAGTCACCTCGTTGTCGGCGACGTGGGACTGAACCGAACTCCCGGACGTTGTTGCTGTTGTGCCGGGATCGATGGGTGTTCCCGGCGGAACGAAATACCCCTCGAGATCGAGCGCGATGTGCTCACTTGAGGCGAAGGGGAAATGCAGGGGCGCACCGACCGGATGCCGCGCCGGAGCCTGGCTGGTTGGTGTGGCTGTTGGGGGCGCTACCTGAACGCGATTGTAGGACGTGCGCCGGATGGCAAACGCCGTTGCTACCTTCGGCACGAAACGTCCGCAGGCGGTCGCTCCGACGTCGATGGTTCGCTGTGATTCTTCAAGCGAGCTCGTAGCGGGGACGACTCGGGTGTCGAGAAACCTGCATGGCTCCATCGGCACGAAGCGTTCCGACGGAGCGGCGGCCGGAACCACCGCAGTATCGTTCAACTTCTGCGGAGCTCCCTGAGCCAACGCGTTGACGACGGAAAGAAGACACACAATCACTACAACGAACACTGGCTTCATGGACGCCTCCCGGTGGGATCGAATGACTTTTGCGGACGTGGACTGCGATCTCAAGGATAGGAGTGACGCAGATCCTAAAATCCCTACCACTCGCCAAAAACAGTTTCGCAGTGGTACGGCGTGCGGCTACGGAGCGTCCACCGCTCGCACATCGCCAGCCGCGAGGATCGCGCCGAGCTCTGCGGCGGGCATGGGGGCGTTAATTAAATAGCCCTGCATCTGGTCGCAGTTGTGGCGCTTGAGGAAGGTGGCCTGGTCAGTGAACTCGACGCCTTCCGCGATTACTTTCAGGCGCAGGCTGTGGCCCATGGCGATGATGGCGGTCACAATGGCGGCGGTGTCGGGGTCGCGGGTGATGTCGCGGATGAAGGATTGGTCGATTTTCAGCGTGTCGATCGGAAAGCGCTTCAAATAGGCGAGCGAGGAGTGGCCGGTGCCGAAGTCGTCTAATGAAATGCGGATGCCGAGGCGTTTGAGCTCATAGAGCGTGCGAATGCTGGCCTCGGGGCTTTGCATTGCAGTCGATTCGGTGATTTCGAGCTCTAAGTGCCGCGCCGGCAGGCCGGTTTCGGCAAGGATTTCGCGGACTAGATTGACGAGATCGGGCTGCTGGAGCTGACAGACCGAAAGATTGACGGCCAGCGACAGTGTGTCGAATCCGGAGTCGTGCCATTGCTTCGCTTGCGCGCAGGCGACGCGTAATGCCCATGTTCCGATCGGGATCATTACGCCGATTGCCTCGGCGAGAGGAATGAACGTCGCCGGCGGAATCGCGCCAAGCTCCGGATCGGTCCAGCGCAGCAGCGCTTCCATGCCGGTAATGCGGCCGGTGCGGAGGTCGAAGATGGGCTGATAGTGCACGGCCATCTCGTGATGCGACAGCGAGCGGCGCAGACCGTGTTCGAGCGCGATGCGCTGCAACGCCTTCGCATTCACGAGGGCATTGAAGAGCTGGTAATTGTCGCGGCCCTGTTCTTTGGCCTGGTACATCGCGGTGTCGGCGCTCTTGATCAGCGTCTCGGCGTCGGGTCCGTCCTCGGGGAAGACGCTGATTCCGATCGAGGTGGTGATGTAGAACTCGCGTCCTTCGATGTGGAAGGGGTAGCGGACCGCTTCAAGGATCTTCTGCGCGACGAGCGCGGCATCCTCGGCATGCGTCAGCTCGGGAAGCAGCAGCGTGAACTCGTCGCCGCCGAGGCGGGCGACGGTGTCGCTGTCGCGGACGCACGATTGCACGCGCGCGGCGACGGCCTGCAGAAGTTGATCGCCGATGTTGTGGCCGAGGGAGTCATTGATGACTTTGAAACGATCGAGGTCGAGGAAGAGAACGGAGACGCGCGACTCGTGCCGCTGCGCGTGCGAGATCGCGACGGTAACGCGGTCTTTGAACAGCAGCCGGTTCGGCAGCGTCGTCAGTGCATCGTGATACGCGAGGTGCTTGATCTGCTCCTCGGCGTACGTGCGTTCGGTGATGTCGCGGACGACGCACACCATGCCGCCGCCTTCGATCGATGTGAGGGAGATCTCCTGTGGAAACAGCGATGCGTCGTGACGCAGGCCGGTGGCCTCGCCGCGCCAGCGTCCGCGCTGCTGCACGAGCGGAACGATGGTGGTGATGAAGCGCACCTGCTCGGGCGGCTCGTAAAGATCGCAGAGCGAACGGCCGATGATCTCCTGCGGAGTCGGGTAGCCGAAGAGTTTCGCGAGCGCATCGTTGACGTACGTGAAGTCGAGGCGGCTGTCGAGGATGCCGATGCCGTCCATCGACGCGGTCATCGCCGCGGACTGTTGCCGCAGTCTCTCCTCGGCCTGCTTTCGCTCGGTGACGTCGGTGCCGACGTGGAGGTAGCCGGTCAGGTTGCCGTGCTCGTCGCGTAGTGCAGTGACGGAGAGCAGGACTGTGACCGGCTCGCCATCGTTGCCGATGTAGGTCCACTCGCGTTCTTCGAGTCCTTCGCGCGTGGCGCGGCGGACGAGGACGTCGAATCCATTGAGTTTTTCGCCGAGCTCGAACGCGAGCCGCCGCGCGTGCTGGACGAGCTCCGTGTCGAGATGCAGTTCGGTGATATTGCGCGCGCCGATGACGTCGGACGCGCCGTAGCCGAGCATTCGCTCCGCGCCGGAGTTGAAGACGGTGATGACGCCGCGCGCATCGGTGGCGATGATCGAGACTCGCGTTGCGGCATCGAGCACCGCCTTGCGCTGCGCGTTGGCGGCGGCGATCTGCTGATCGGCCAGCTTGCGCTCGGTGATGTCGAAGACGAAGCCTTCGTAGACCTCGGCACCTTCTTGCAGGTCGATGGCGTGGGCGTTGAGCTGCACCCAGATCGGCGTGCCGTCTTTTCTGCGCCACCGCAGATCTTCTTCGATGGCGTATCCGTTCGCGGCGAAGCGCTGCAGCGCGGTCTGGCGCTCGCCTTCAGTGGCGTAAACGTCGGTGGCGAGATTGCGCCCCTGCAACTCGTCGGTTGAGTCGTAGCCAAGGATGCGCGCCAGCGCCGGGTTGGCCATGAGGATCGTGCCGTCGGGCGTGGATCGGTAAATACCGACGGACGCGTAGTCGACGATGTTGCGGTACTTCTGCTCGCTCAGCAGCAGCGCCTCCTCGGCGCGCTTGCGTTCGGTGATGTCGTGGATGATCGAGTAGAGCAACGTACGTCCGCTGGAGACGATCGGGCCGGAGTGGACTTCGACGTCGCGAATGTCGCCGGTGGCCAGGCGATGACGGAAAACGAAATAGCTGCGGCGCTGGTTCGACGCGTTCGTCATCTCGCTGCGGATGTCGCCCTCGTCGAGCATGTTGATCTGCCAGATGTACATGCTGCGCAGCGTGTCGATGCTCCATCCGTAGAACTCGGCAGCGGCCATGTTGGCGTCGACGATGCGGCCGCTGGCCGGATCGAGGAGGATTTGTACGGCGCGGTTGTTCTCGAACATCTGCCGGTAGCGGCGTTCGCTTTCGCGGAGGGCGTCTTCCTGACGTTTCTGTTCGATGGCCGAGGCGACGTGCTGGGCGACGAAGACGAGAAGGTCGCGATCGCGCTCGGTGTAGCGGACACCTTCGTCGTACGTCTGGACGCCGATGACGCCCCAGGTGCGGTCGCCGGTCGCGAGCGGCACGCCGAGCCAATCGACCGAGGGTGCGCCGATCGATTCGACCTCGCCGCTCTTTTTCAGATCGTCGAACTCCTGCGGCGTGGCCAGCAGCGGTTTGCCGGTGCGCAGAACGTACGCGGTTAACCCGCGTCCGGGCGGCCGGCCCACCGGCGCTTCGTCATACTTGTCGACGAAGTAGGGGAAGGTGAGGATGTCGCGCGCGGCGTCGTACTCGGCGATGTAAAAGTACGTCGCTTCCATGAGGCCGTTGACGATGCCGTGGACGGCGCCGTAGAACTCGTCGAGATTGCTTGCGTCGCGGCTGAGCGTGGCGATGCGGAACAGTGCGGCCTGCATCCGTTCGTTGCGAACCGTTTCGGTGACGTCGCGGAAGTACCAGGCCCGCCCGCGGATTTTCTCGCCGGAGACGATCGGCACCGAGGCGCGCGAAAGCACACGGCCATCTTTCATGTAGACGGTGTCGTTGCTGCGGACCGCGGTCGGATGCGTGTAAAGATGGTTGACGAGCTCGATGAACTCGTCCCAGTCCTGAACCTTTTCCGACGCAAACCCGAGCAGCTCGTTGTCGTCCGCACGTTTCGCGGCGTCCTCAGGGATGCCCCACATCTCGAGGAAACGGCGGTTGTAGGAGAGGATGGATCCGCGGTCGTCGACGACGAGAATGCCGTCGAGCGTGGCCTCCTGCTGCGCGCGCAGGATGGCGACGGTAGTGCGCAACGACTCGTGCGAGGCGCGCGTACGGCCGCCGCGCAGCCAGCGCGCGAGCGCGCTTCGAGCGTTGGCGAGATGCGGGGGAGGTTGAACTTCCATGCAGGTTGGTCGGGCTATTTTAGGTGAGTTTCCGTCCCATCGGTTCAGTCGGTGCGATTGTGCGAGCGGAAGAACTCCCACTGCATCCAACTCGTGCGGACGTACCAGGCCACGAGCAGGGCGATGAAAATCTGCCGGCCGATGAGGCTGAGGATGAACACGCCGAGTCCGACCAGCATCGAAATCCAGATGGAGATGACGAATGCCGGCCGCTCGCGAAGAAAAAGGCGGAAGAAGTTGCGCAGGATGCCGTTGCCGTCGAGCGGTCCGATCGGCAGGAGGTTGAAGATCGCCCACCAGAAGTTGGCGCGCTCCATCAGCGGCAGAAGCGCGAACAGGAACGGATCGCGGACCGGCACTCTGGCCATGATCAGCGTGATGATCCACGCCAGAAGGAAGCTCGATGCCGGGCCGGCGGCGCTGATGAGCAGGTCCTGCCACGGCTTGGCGCGGCGCTCGTTGTAGGTGGCGCCGCCGATGCCTTCGAGGATGATCGCGCTCGATCCAAATCCGAGCGCGCCGATCATGGCGGCATGCGCCAGCTCGTGCCACAGAATGCTGACCAGCAGCACCGGAATCCAGAGCAGGGCGTAGCGCATGCCGGCCTGCTGGATGTCCGTGAGGACAAAGAAGACGATGAGGATCAGAAAGCTGAAATCGAGAGTGATCGTCGTCCCGAAGATCGTGCCGAGGTGGAGGCGGCCCATGTGGTGGGGGAGTATACGTTGCGGTAGCGAGACCTCCGGATGACGACGATCACGATCGTGACGAAGATTCACGCAAGTCCGGAGCGATGCTTCGATGCGTCGCGCGATCTCGATCTGCATCTCGAGTCGATGGAGCACACGGGCGAGCGGGCCGTGGCGGGGAGGACGTCCGGCTTGATCGAGTTGGGCGAGCAGGTGACGTGGGAAGGGCGCCACTTCGGAATCAGGCAACGGTTCACGTCGGCGATCACGGCGTACGACCGGCCGCGCCATTTTCAGGATTCGATGCTGCGCGGCGCCTTCCGCTCGTTCGTGCACGATCACCACTTTGAGCCATGCGACGAAGGAACGCTGATGACGGATGTGCTGGCGTTTCAATCGCCGTTCGGAATGCTGGGCGCGATCGTCGATCGCGTGATCATGACGGCGTATCTGACGCGCATGCTGACGAAACGAAATGAGATCGTGAAGGCGGCACTGGAGAGAGAACCGTTCATCCGCAGATGAACGCAGATGTTCGCAGATTCATCCCGGTGACGCCCCCGTGTCGAAGGTGTGTATTGCGCGAACTGGACAATCGGGGCGCCGTACGGACCTCCGAAAGGAGAAACCGATGAAAGTTCTACGGGTTTTTCTGACAGTGGCGTTGTTCTCGGGTGTCCTCGCAGTGAATGGCGACAAGGGTCTCGGAGTGGATCCGAACGGCGGCATGCACGCCGCCGCGGCCGACCAGGGAGTCTGTATCGATCCGAACGGCATCCGGCACGCGGCTGCGACTGGCGATGACGGCATGGGCATCGATCCGAACGGCGGCATCCGGCATTGAGGTTGGGACCTTCTCCTTCGCGCCGCGGAGGAGAAGGTCGGTCTTTGCATTACCGTGGTACTATGAAGACATTATGTCGCTTCCGCAATCGAAGTACCCGCGGCAATCGAAGGCTCGTCAGCAACGGAAGTCTCGTCCGGAGTTGAAGGCTGCTCCGGAAATGAAGGCGCTTCCGCAATCGAAAGTTACGGCACAAGGCCAGATCTCGGTTCCCGCGGAGATTCGCCGTCAACTTGGGATTCTGCCCGGCTCCGTTCTGGAATGGGAGGTGAAGGACAACACGGCCGTCGTTCGCAGGAAGGGGAAATACACGTTCGAGGACATGCATCGAATCTTGTTTCCGACACCACCGACGCCTCGCACCCTGAAGCAGTTGAAGGACGCGATCGGAGATCATCTCGCGGAGAAGCATGCGCGCCGCTGACACGAACGTGCTGGTGCGCCTCGTTACCCGGGACAATGAGAGACAGCTAGCAGTTGCCGCCGCTTTCGTGCAGAACGCGGTTTGGGTTTCTCTTGTCGTGCTGGCCGAAACCGTCTGGGTTTTGCAGAAGGCGTATTACTTCGAGCGGGCGAGGATCGCCTCAGCCGTCGATCTCTTTCTCCACCACGAGACTGTGACGTTGCAGGAAGCCGATGTAGTCGCAGCGGCGCTCGACCTGTATGCCAAGACGAACGTCGGCTTCTCAGACTGCCTCGTCCTCGAAATCGCGCGCAAAGCAGGACACCTTCCTCTCGGCACCTTCGATCGCGATTTGAGCAAGTTGGACGGCGCCGAGCGCTTGTAGTCGTATCCTCCGCGGATGCGATTTGAAACGAAGGCCATTCACTCCGGGGCTGGCGCGGACGAAGAGACCGGCGCGGTCTCGCTCCCCATCCATCTTTCGACGACATTCGAGAGGACCGTGGACGGTGCACCGTCGCACGGGTTCAGCTACATCCGCGACGGCAATCCGACGCAGGCGAAGTTGGAAGAGGCGCTGGCCGCAATCGACTCCGCGTCGCACGCGCTGGCGTTCGCGTCCGGCATGGCTGCGGTGACGTGCGTGCTGCAGGCGCTGCCGCCGGAGTCGCATCTGATCCTTCCTGACGACGGGTACTACGGCGTCCGCGCGCTGGCGGCGGAGTATCTGCCGCGTTGGGGCGTCGCGTGCGACCTCGTGCAGATGGACGATCTCGATGCCGTTCGCGCAGCCGTGAGGCCAAACACGCGCGCGATCTGGTGCGAGACGCCGTCGAATCCGCTGATGAAGATCGTCGACGTGGCGGAGTTAGCTTCGATCGCACACGGCTCGAACGCGATGCTGATCGCGGATTCGACATTCGCGACGCCGGCTCTGCAACGTCCCATCGAACAAGGCGCCGACATCGTCATGCACTCAACCACCAAATACCTCGGCGGACACAGCGACGTGCAGGGCGGATCGCTCGCGTTCGCGCGCCGCGATGCGTTCAGCGAATCGGTCGCGCACTGCCGCAAGATCACCGGCGGCGTGGCCTCGCCCTTCAATTCGTGGCTCATCCTGCGCGGCATCCGCTCGCTTCCGGCGCGGATGCGCGTGCATTGCGAGAACGCGATGACGGTCGCGCGCGCGCTGGAACGGCATCCAAATGTGGAGGCGGTTCACTATCCCGGTCTCGAATCGCACGCCGGTCATGACATCGCCGCAAGGCAGATGTCGTTGTTCGGCGGAATGCTGTCGTTCAACGTTCGCGGCGGACGCGAGGAAGCGCAGGCCGTCACCGCGAAAACGAAGATCTTCACGCGCGCTACGTCTCTGGGTGGAACGGAGAGTCTGATCGAGCATCGCGCGTCGAGCGAAGGCGAGGGGAGCCGGACTGCGGAGAACCTGCTGCGCGTTTCCGTGGGCCTGGAACACGCGGACGATCTCGTCGAAGACTTGACGCAGGCGCTCGGAACGTAGCGCCGGCGCTACAATCATCGCCATGCCTGCCAACTTCGAGATCACCTGTCCCTGCTGCGACGCGACGCTCGTCATCGACCGCACTTCCGGCGAGGTGCTGCTGCACAAGGCGAAGGAACGGCGCGCCGGCGGCTCGCTGGAGTCGATGGTGGCCGGCCTGGAGACGCAGAAGAGCGAGATGGAGAAGAAGTTCGACCGCGAGATGGCCAGCCAGAAGGACCGCGCCCGCATCCTCGACGAACGTTTCAAGGAAGCGATGCAGCGAGCCGAGAAGGACGACACACCCGTCTGGAATCCGATGGACATGGACTGAGCCGGGCCGGCAAGGCCGGCGGCGTTGGTTGCCCGAGGCTCCGTCGCCACGTCGTACCAACTTCTGCTGCGTGTTACTTCGTGAGCCCCGAGAGAAGCGCCAGAAACACCGCCTTCAGCTCCTCGTCCGAAAACGGATCCGGCTGATTCGCGCGACGGGCGATGAGCCGCTCGCGCAGCAGCGCTTCGGCCGCACCGATCAACGCGATGGCCAATGCCTCGTCGTGATAGCCATCCTTGAGCGTGCCGTCGCGATGGCCGCGGCTCACGACCATTCGTAAGAGTCCCTGAAACTCGGTAAAGCCTCGCGAAAGCGCGATCTCCGCGCCACTGCGAACGCGGCGGCCTTCGAAGACGAAGAGAAAGGCCGCTTCAGGATCGGCCGTGAAGCTCTCCACCATTGTGTCGAGAATGGCCGCCAGCGCTTCCTGCGCGTTCGAGGCCGCTGCGATCCGGTTCTGCATCAACTGGTTCAGCGGCTGCCAGCTGTGATCGAAGATCGCTTCGAGCAGTCCGGCTTTCCCTCCGTAGTAGCGCATGAGCTGCGACTCAGAAGATCCCGCCTCCCTCGCGATCGCCGCGGTCGGCGTCTGCTCGTAACCGTTCTGAGCAAAGAGAGTTTTGCCGGCTTCCAGTAGTCGCGAACGGGAAGTGTGTGTGCTGTCGGTATCAATCGGCATGAGTGTGAGCATCGTAGTACCACCACCATCATCGGTCAACAAGAAGGCCTTCACTGCAAAACTGTAGCCGCAAGCCAGTCGTTTGGTAGTGGTACTACTATTGCAAAACTGTTGGGATATTCGTCGTGGGATGCACGACAAAAGAAGGAGAAAAAGCTTCGATGTTCAGCAAAATCAATCGGTTCGCCCTCGTCGCCCTCATCCTTTCGTTCACTGTCCTTTCGCTCAACGCCGCCGTCATCGACCCGTTCCTGCAGGCCAAGCTCGGCACGGTCAGCGGTGAGCTTTTGCCCGCAGTCGTCACCTACAACTCGCAACCGAACGCCGCGGACCTCACCGCTCTGCGCCTTCTCGGCGTTCGCTACGGCGTCGCGATGAAGCAACTGCCGATGGTCGGGGTCTGGGCGACTGGCGATCAAGTCCGCCAGATCGCTGCGAATTCGCGCGTGCGGTCGGTCTACTTCAACAAACAGCTCCGCTACTTCAACCATGAAGGATCGGCGCTGATTGGCGCCTCGGAACAGCGCACGATGCCCGGATTCGGATATTCAGGCCGAGGAATCGGAGTCGCGATCGTGGATAGCGGCATCGATGCGACGCACCCCGATCTCCCATTCGGCACGCACGTGAAGCAGAACGTCAAAGTCGTGGTGGGTGGCGCCGGACTCGGATCGCCGTTCGATGGCGTCGTCCCGCCGACTTACGTCGAGAATCTTCCCAACACGGATACGACCTCCGGCCACGGCACGCACGCCTCCGGTTCCATCGCCGGCCTCGGCACGGAGAGCGGCGGCAAATTCGCCGGCGTGGCGCCGGGCGCGGACCTCATCGGCGTCAGCACTGGTGAAGCGATCGCCATCCTCTGGGCGCTGGAGGGATTCGATTACGTCCTCACGCATCAGTACACCTACAACATCCGCGTCGTCAGCAACAGCTGGGGCACGAGCGGTCCGTTCGATCCCGAAGATCCCGTGAGCGTTGCCTCGAAGGTGCTTCACGATCGCGGCATCACGGTCGTTTTTGCCGCCGGCAACGAAGGCTCCGGCAACAACACGATGAACCCGTACGCCGACGCGCCGTGGGTCATCGGCGTCGCGGCTGCCGACAAGCAGGGACGTCTCGCCAGCTTCTCGTCGCGCGGCATTCCGGGCGATCCGATCTATCACCCGACTATTACCGCGCCGGGCGTTGCGATCGTTTCGACGAAAGCCAACGCCACGCCACTCGGTCAGGCCGGGCAGTGCACGGGCCTGAGCACTTCGGAAACCGTATGGTACGCCTGCATGGACGGCACATCGATGGCCACTCCGCACGTCGCCGGCGCCTGCGCGCTGCTGCTCGAAGCGAATCCGGCCCTCACTCCTGATTCGATCAAGTCGACGATCGTTGCCACCGCTACACCGATGGCCGGCTACGGACGGCATCAGGTCGGCGCTGGGTTCCTCAATGTCCTTGCCGGCCTCGATGCGGTCAAGAATCCGTCCAAGGTTTACGGCGCCGTGCTCAATCAAACCTACAACGCAAGTTTCACTGGCAGCAGCAGCAACGAATCGTGGGATCAGGATTTTGATCCGTCCACGGGCCCGGCCGTTCACCACTACACGATCGGCGGAAACGGCGTGGAGAGCGACGTCTTCCTGACCTGGGACAATCCCGCCAACACGTTCAACCTCGCGGTCACCGATCCGAGCGGAACGCAGACGTCGACGGGATCAAACCTCCTCGCCGCGGTGTACGGACTCCAGGCTTCCCTCGGCTTCGCCGCTCCCTCGGCGGGCGATTGGTTCACCACGATCTACGGCCTGAAAGGTCAGTCCACCGGCACCGTCGGCATTGGTGTTCCCGATACGCTCCACCTCGCCGTGACGAACTACTACGGCACGTTCTCCGGCATCGACGACACCTCGGGCTCTCCGTACGCTTCCTATATTCGCAAGGCCATCACGCTGCGTTTGATGGACAGCGTAAGCTCTTCGGGATTTCTCCCCGAGGCCAGCGTAACGCGCGCCGACATCGCGGTGGTTTTGGCGTCCGACTGCTGGATCCGTCAAAACCAGCTCAATCCGCTCACCTTCCATGACGTTCCGGCATCGCTGGCGCCGTATGTTCAGGCCGTGACCAGCGCCGGCGGTCCGATGCGCGACACCTTCATGCAGAGCGGTCCGGTGATCGCGACGGGCGGTGCATTTCTTCCGGGCATGAATGTCACGCGCGCCGATCTCGCGGTCTGGCTCGTCCGCGCCCTCGGCAAGGACGCAGATGCGCAGGCGGCGATGAATACGGCAACTTCGTTCAGCGACGACGCCGACATTCCTCCCGCAGCGCGCGGCTATGTCGTGGTCGCGAACAGCATCGGCCTCATGGCAGGTTATGCAAACTCATCGCAGATCGAAGGCGCACCGGTGACGTACAGCTGGCAGCCGAACACCATCGTCACGCGCGGCGCACTGGCGCTGACGATCGACAAGTGGTGGGACATCTTCATGACCCCGTAACGACAAACTTCGATTCGCGAGAAAGGCTGAAAGGGGTGCAAGCTCCTTTCAGCCTTCTTGTATATGCTCGCTCGATGACATTCGACCCTGATGCCGCGGCTTCCGAGGGCGCGGGCATTTACGGACTGCCGTTCACTCCCGACGACGCGCACGTCGTCATCATTCCCGTTCCGTATGAGGCAACGACCTCGTACGGCGGCGGCACGTCGAAGGCACCGGAAGCAGTTTTCGAGGCATCGAAGCAGGTCGATCTTTTCGATCGCGACACCGGCCGGCCGTACGAAGCGGGCATCGCCATGCTCGAGATTCCGAAGAACATCGTCCGGCTGAACGAGAAGGCCAAGCGCATTGCCGCCGCCGTCATCGAAAAGGGCGGCGTCGTCGACAACGCCACGCGCAAAGCGGCTGCCGAAGTGAATGCGATTTCGGAAGAGGTGAACGACTGGGTTTACGAGCAAACCCGCGCTCTCCTTGTCGCCGGAAAAATGCCGGTGGTCCTCGGCGGCGATCACTCCGTCCCCTTCGGCGCCATCCTGGCGTACGCGGAAACGCATCCGAACCTCGGCATCCTCCATCTCGATGCGCACGCCGACCTTCGCGATGCGTACGAAGGATTCACCTGGTCGCACGCGTCGATCTTTCACAACGTGATCACGAAAGTCGGCGGCGTCGATCGGCTCGTCCAGGTCGGCGTGCGCGATCTCAGCAACGCCGAGTCGGCCATGATCGACGGATCGGAAGGCCGCATCGTGACGTTCTTCGACTCCGATCTCGCTGCGCGTAAAGAAGAAGGCGCGACGTGGGCGGAGATCGCGGACGAGATCGCCGGCGCGCTTCCGACGGACGTCTATCTGTCGTGGGATATCGACGGACTCGATCCGACACTTTGTCCGTCCACCGGGACGCCGGTACCTGGCGGCTTGTCATGGAACGAAGCGATCGGATTGCTGCGTGCGCTGCGCCGCAACGGCAAGCGCATCGTCGGACTCGATCTGTGCGAAGTATCCCCTGGCGAGACGGAGTGGGACGCGAACGTCGGCGCGCGCCTGCTGTACAAGATGATCGGCTTCGCGCTGCTTACGAACGGCCACGCATCATCAACATTGCGCTGATGATGCCGAGGACGCCGCAGGCGATCCAGACGGCGGCGGGGTTGTGTTCGAACACGAACGTGCCGACGGGCGGACCGATGATCATGCCGAGGGACCACATCATCATCACCAGCCCGAGGTAGCGGCCGCGGTATTGCTCGGGCGCGAGGTGTACCGCGTAGGCGGTGGCGACGGGGGAGCTGATCATTTCGCCGAGCGTCCATATGACAACGGTTGCGGCGAGAACGGGCACGCTGTGCGCGAGGCCGGTGAGCGCGAAGCCGACGCCGGCGAGGAGATAACCGAGGGCGATCATCGGACGCGGATGGAATCGGCGCGTCCACTGCGTGATGGCCAGCTCGAAGATGACGATCAACATTCCATTCGTCGAGATGAGAAGTCCGTAGACGCGCGCTGGAAATCCGTTCGATTTCACATGCAGCGCGAACGTGGATCCCATCTGAAAATCGACGATGGTGACGCAGAGCGTGGCCAGCAAAAAGACGATGAAGGGCTTATCGCGAGCAGCGACGCGAAGCGCCTCGCCGGTGCGCTCACTCTTCACGTACGTTCGGAGTCCGTGCGGCAGCGCGAAGAGCGCGATGAGACCGTAGACGATCGACGTCGCTGCGTCACCGATGAAGAGCAGCGTGAACGAATGGTCGGCGAGAAATCCGGCCGTCGCTGGTCCCGCCGCGAAGCCGAGGTTGATCGCGAAACGATAGATGCCGAAGGCGGTGACGCGATGCTCCTCGCCGACCAGATCGCCGACAAGCGCGTAACTGGCGGGACGGTACAACTCCGACAGCGCGCCGGTGACGCAGGTCAGGATCACGATCGGCAGATAGCTGCGCGCCTGCGAAAGCGAGAGCATCGACGCGGCGGAGCCGAACATCGAGAGGACGATGGTGTTGCGGCGTCCGATGCGGTCGGCGAGATGTCCGCCGGCGGATGAGGCAACGAGATGGCCAAGTCCGTACGCGCCGACGGCCAGTCCCGCCTGCGCGTTGCTGTAGCCGATGCGCGTGAGATAGAGGATGAGGAAAGGGATGACGAACATCCCAAAGCGGTTGATGAACGTGCCGCCGAAGAGAATCCAAGCTGCGGGAGGCAGGGCTTTTACGTTGTCGCGAAACGATTGCAAGGGGGACGATTATCACGCGGAGAGGCGGAGAAACGCGCTATGCGAATTCGAAGCGGACGCGCTCGCGGAGGTGGCCGAGGATGGCGCCGAGGAGCGCACCGGTCGTGTTCCAGATGATGTCGTTGATGTCGGCCACGCGGTCGGGGAGAAAGTACTGCCACCCTTCGATCGCGCAGGTGAAGGTAAAGCCGAGGAGGACGGTCAACACGTAGGTTTGCAGCGTCGGACGGTGGATCGTGTAGAGCGCGATGAAGAGCAGGAAGCCCCACGGCACGAACAACAGCACGTTCGCGATGATCGGCACGACCATCACCGCAAGGATGTGCGTCGACACCGGATGGCGCGCGATGCGGTGCGAGATGTGGCGGAGATCCTCGAACGGCAGCGGATCGACTTTCGCGTAGCTCTTTCCCGACATCCAGACCGTCGTCATCACGATGAGCACCGTGACGGCGAGCAGCAGGATGATCGTGATCGGGCGCTTGATCGTGATCTCGGTCTGCATCACACGTTCACGAATCTGCGGAAGCCGACATTCAGAATCAGTCCGATGGCCATGAAGAACATCATCGTGGCCGAGCCGCCGTACGAGATCAGCGGCAAGGGGATGCCGGTCACCGGCAACAGCCCGATCTGCATCGAGACGTTGATCACGATGTGGAAGATGAAAAAGCAGATCAGCGACAGGACCAGGAACGTACCGCCGCGATCGCGCGAGGCTTTGGCGACCGACAGCGACTCGACGATCAGGAAGAGATACAGCGTGAGCACGACGCTGACGCCGGCGAAGCCCCACTCTTCACCGAGGACGGAGAAGATAAAGTCGGTGTGGCGGGCGGGCAGATACTCGAGGTTCACCTGCGTCCCGTGCAGAAATCCCTTGCCGGTGATGCCGCCGGAGCCGGTGGCGATTTTCGCCTGCAACACCTGATAGCCGGAGCCGAGCGGGTCGTGAGTCGGGTCGAGGTAGTTCGCGATGCGCTGTTTCTGAAAGGGCTTCAGGAAATGCCAGCTGATCGGCGCTGCGACCATAAGACAAAGTGTCGCGATCAGCCACAGTTTCGGTTTGATGCCGCCGAAGAACATGGCCACACCGAACAGCGGGAAGAAGCTGGCCGCCGATCCGAACGCCGGCTGCAGCGCGATCAGCACGACCGGAAATCCGATCATCCCCATCACCACCGCGAAACTACGGACGTCGAGGTAAGCGCGGTCGTTGGAATCGAAGTACTTCGCGATCAGCAACGCTGTAAAGATCTTCATGAACTCCGACGGCTGAAACTGAAAGCCGCCGACGTGAATCCATGACTTGACGTTGCGCGTGAGCCGGTCTGACGCCAGCAGATACGCCAGCAGCACGATTCCGACGCCGTACAGAAACGGCGCGACCTCCATCAGCAGGTGGTAGTCGATGGCGATGAAGACCACCATCAAGCCGATGCCGATCAGCGTCCACATGACCTGCTTCCGAAACAGCGGCGCCTCGGGACCAAAATACGTGGCGCTGTAAACGAGCAGACAGCCGATCGCCGCGATGAGCAGCGCGGTCGTGAGCAGGTTGAGATCGAGGCGGGAAATCGTGCGTGAGACGGACATCGTCGCGACGCTTGCGAGGGTAGCAGACTGGCGGAAGAAGTGGTCAGTGGTTAGTGGCCAGTGGTCAGAAAAAAGAAGCCGTCAGCGGCGATTCGCCAGACGCCAGTTTTTCCTGACCACTGGCCACTAACCACTAATGTTTCGGGATTTCCTGGTTGTAATAGAACATCGCCGTCACGCGCTCGGTGTCGTTCGGGAAGTTTGCCGGCAAGGGGTTGAGCGGGGAGGAGAGCTCGATCCCTTTTTTCGCGGCGAAGTCGTACGGCGGCACGCCGGAGCTCTGCAGGATCGTCACGTCGGTGATGCTGCCGTCGCGATGAATCGTGAAGCGGATCGTGACGACACCTTTGAGGCCGGTCTGGATCAGGTGCGGCATGTTCGAGTACCAATTCACCCGAATCCTGCTGACCATCCCCTCGGCGTAGTCGCCCCAATCGAACCACGACGATTCGAACGACAGCGGACCGTCCTGCGCGAAGCCCTTCTCGCCGCCGGCAGCGCCTTTGAGGTCGGGACCGTCCTGTCCGCCGCCGAGCGATGCGACCTTGCCGACTTCCTTGATCGCGTTGCGCCAGTTCACTGGACCGACGGCCGCGTTGGCCTGCGCGGGCTGCCGATAGGTGAGCGTCGACAAAGCCTGCGGGTTCGGTGGCGTCGGTGTAGCCGAGGCTTGCTGCTGCTGCGCGGCAGCGGCTGCGGCTTGCTGTGATGGCGTGGCCTGTTGCTGCTGGCCGGCGGGAGTTCTCGGAGGTACGTAGATCTGGCTGCCGTCGCCGGGACGCTGCGTCGGCTGCTCGCCGGTCGGATGCGGCGTCGACGCTTTGCGATTGCCGTCAGACAGGGCTGCGTTCGGCGACGGCGCATGATCGAGCTTCGGGCCGGGCGCTTCGACGAATGTTTTGTCGGGATTCTGGCGGATCAGTTCGACGTAGTGCGCAATCGGCGGGGCCGGAGCATCCTTCGAAACTGGCTTGTACGTGGCGATGAAATACGCGAGGAGGAGCGCGTGGACGATGAAGGAGACGATGACGGCGACGCTGACCCCGCTGCGCCGCGTATCGGCCTGGTCGCCGAGGAGGTCGATTCTCTCTTCGAAATCGTGGAGTTCGTGGTCCAAATCGGGAGTCC
>JAXDIO010000422.1:0-10538 GCA_034663965.1 Thermoanaerobaculia bacterium
GAAAGACCTTCCCCATACTGCGTCCCGCACCTTTCGTGCGACGATCTCAGTAAGGCATCTACGCCGGGCGTTCCAGAGAAACGGTTTTCTCCGCCCTGATCGTCGGCTTTCCGGCCAGTCTCGAAGGTCGAGCAAATTTCATCAAGGGTCGTTGTTTTTTATGAGTTCGCATGACGCCAGACAATCGACAACCGCGTAAGCGCCGCCGGCGCAGACGGCGAGCGGGCGCACCCGGAGAGAATCCCGGGAACGTTGCACCGCAGAGCCAGCCAAACGGCAACGTCGCCATTCCCGGCGACTCTCAACCATTCAACAATGATGGGGGCGGAGGTGCGGGCCGACGGCGCCGCAGCCGTTCCCGCCGCCGCGGAGGCAAGCCGCAAGGCTACTCCGGCGACATGCAGCAGGCGCCGCCGATCGATCTTCCGGCCGGCGAGCTCGCGCCCGTCTCCGGCGTGCTCTGGATCAAACCGAACGGCACCGGCCTTCTCGTGCAGCCAGCGAACAATTACGTCCCGACCGTTGGCGACGCCATCGTGCCGCGGCCGGTAATCGAGCGGCTGCATCTGCAAGCGGGTCTGATGCTCGCGGGCAGCGCGCGGCGCGCCGGCAACAACATCGAGTTCGTGGGATTGGAGCAGGTGGAAGGGATGGCGCTCGAGGAGTATCGCGAGTCACGCCGCCCCTTCTCCGAACTGATCTCGATCGATCCGAATGAAATGTTCAAACTCGAGACAGAGGCGGAGCGTTTGACCACTCGCGTCATCGATCTCCTCTCCCCGCTTGGCAAAGGGCAGCGCTGCCTCATCGTCGCGCCGCCGAAAGCGGGCAAGACGACGCTGTTGAAAGACATCGCGCACGGGCTGAACCTCAATCATCCTGAAGTCATCCTCTTCGTCCTGCTCGTCGATGAGCGTCCGGAGGAAGTCACTGACTTCCGCCGCTCCGTGGCGAAGGGCGAAGTGGTCGCGTCGAGCTCCGACGAAACGGCCGAGAACCACATTCAAATCGCCGAGGTCGTGCTCGAACGGGCGCGTCGTCTGGTGGAGATGAAGCAGGACGTGGTCATCCTCTGCGACTCGATCACGCGCATGTCGCGCGCCTACAACAACGAGCAGCGCGGATCGGGAAAGATTCTCTCCGGCGGCATCGACGCGCGGACGATGGAGAAGCCGCGGCGCTTCTTCGGCGCGGCGCGGAATGCCGAGGACTGGGGATCGCTGACGATCATCGCCACGGCGCTCGTCGACACCGGCTCCCGCATGGACGAAGTCATCTTCCAGGAGTTCAAGGGAACGGGGAACACCGAGATCGTGCTCGACCGCGGTCTGTTCGAGCGGCGCATCTTTCCGGCCATCAACATCGCCCAGACCGGCACGCGGAAAGAGGAAAAGCTCCTCCCGCCGACGGTGCTGCCGAAAACGCACACGCTGCGGCGCGCGCTGGCTGGGACCGATCCGTTGAACGCGATGAAGATGCTTCTGGAACGGCTGCAGAAGTTCCCGTCGAACGACGCGTTCCTGAAGAGCTTCTGACGGCACGGCGCCGTCCCGGAAAGATTCACAGCGGGCGCACGCGAAATCGACCGAAAAGAGCTTGGTTGCGCCGGGATCATACGGTAATGTGTGCGCCGAAAGTTTCGGGCGTGTGGGTCAGTCGCGCCGTTGAATCGGTCTTCCAAAAACAAACGCAGGTCCTCAGGAGGGTTTTGTATGCATAGCCGTATCCGATGTCTGTTCGTAGCGATGCTTTGCATCGTCATGTGCACGGCGGCGTTCGCGCAGTCAGATAGCGCCACGTCGGGGTCAATCAACGGCCGGATTACCGACAGCACGGGTGCTGGTCTGCCCGGTGTCACCGTGACGGCCACTAACCTCGACACCGGCTTGACGCGGAATCGAGTCACCGAAAACACGGGTGACTACACGTTCACGCTGCTGCCGCCGGGACGTTACCGCGTCGACGCGGAGTTGGCCGGCCTCGGCAAAGCTGCCTCGCCGACGCTGACCGTTCTCCTCGGCAACTCGACGAGAGCCGACGTAAAGCTCGCTCCCCAGGTCAGCGAGACCATCACCGTCACCGCCGGCGCGCCGGTCATCGATACGCAGCGTTCCGGACTGGCTGCCTCGGTCACGAATCAGCAGATCGAAAACCTGCCGCTTCTCGGACGCGACTTCCGCTCGCTGGCGGCACTGACGCCGGGCGTCGGCACCGCCTCCTTCGATGGCGCAGTCACGGCGAACGGCGCGCGCGCGCTGTCCACCGACTTCAACATCGACGGTGCCAGCTCGAACAACGACTTCTTTGGCCAGCAGACGGGCGGCGCCCGTCCTCCCTTCACCTTCTCGCAGGCCGCCATCAAAGAGTTCCAGGTCATCCGCACGCAGTACGACGCGGAGTACGGCCGCGGCGTCGGCGCCACCGTCAACGCCATCACCAAGAGCGGTACGAACGACATCGACGGCGAGGCCTTCTACTTCCTGCGCAAGAAGTCGTGGGCGTCGACGCGCCCGCTGATCATCAATACGAACATCAACGGCACGACCTTTCCGCTGACGGTCTCCGACAGCTTCCTGGCGAAGGATTCGTCGCAGCCCGGTTTCGCCGTGGGCGGGCCGATCATGCGCGACAAGCTGTTCTACTTCCTGAACGCGGACGGCCAGAAGCAGAAGCAGCCGGTCACGATCGGGAACGACCTCCGCACCTCGACGCAGTTTCTTGCGCTCACTCCGGCACAGCAGGCAACCGCTCTAGCGAAGATTCAGGCCGGTGTCGGCGTGCCGTACGAGACGGGCTTGAACTACACGCAGGACAACAAGCTCACCGCCTACCTCTTCAAGTTAGACGGCAGTATCGGCTCCAACAACCACTGGTCGTTTCGCGACAACATCACCAAGTTCGACACGACCAACAGCGGCGCGACGTCGTCGTTCGGACTGAACCAGACCAACGAAACCGACAAGTTCTACCAGGCCGTTCTCGAAGGCGATTCCGTCATCACGAACAACTTGTACAACCAGTTCATCGGACAGCTCGGCCGCGACCAGCGCCCGGTGACGTCGCAATATAGCGGAACCGAGTTCTCGGTCAACTTCGGAACGAACCAGTTCTTCGGCGCGAACGACACCACGCCGAACACCGCCGACGAAAAGAAGTATCAGGTCAAGGACACTCTGAGCTACCAGACGCACGGCCACTCCCTGAAAGTGGGCGGCGAGCTGCTGCACCGCAATCTGTTCGACTCGTTCCCACGCTTCGCCGGCGGCATGTACGCCTTCAACACTCTCCTCGCCTTCGTCAACAACACCCCCAATTCGTTCCAGCAGGCGGCCGGTGTCAACAACGGCGACGTCGAGTGGAACACCAACCTGTGGGGCGCCTACATCAACGACAGCTTCCACATCGGACCTCGTCTGAACATCGACGCCGGCCTCCGTTACGACTACGAAGCCACGCCTCGCCCACCGTCGAATGCGTTCCCGCAGCACCCCGAGTTCCTCTCGCAGATCAAGAATGACTCGAATAACATCGCCCCGCGCCTCGGCTTCTCCTACGACGTGTTCGGCACCGGCCGCTCCGTCCTCCGCGGCGGCTCCGGCAAGTTCTTCAGCTACATGCCTGACATCCTTCTGGCCAGCCCGATTCAGGGCATCAGCGGCGCGCTCCGGACCGCCACGTTCACTTGCAACACCACTGCGACGAATCCCTGCCCGACGTATCCGAACATTTTTACAACGGACCAGTTCCTGGCGAAGGCGAGCCTCGGCGCAAACCTCGTCACGATCGGCTCCGACTACCAGGCGCAGGAAGCGTGGCGCACCAGCCTGCAGTTCGAACAGCAGCTCGGACAGTCGTACAGCGCGGGAATCAGCGGCATCTACTCCAAGCTGACTCACGTGCAGGGCACGAAGAACATCAACGTCGTCCCCACCGGCGTCGTCCTCGGCAACATGCCGGTCTACGATTACAACAGCTCCGCCAACGCGGCGCGCCCCTACAAGGACCTCGGCATCATCCGCGAGATCACCAGCAACGAAAACGCGTGGTACCGCGCTCAGACCGTCGAGTTCCATAAGCTCGCCGTCAACAACTCGAACCTCACGTGGGACCTCAGCTACACGCACGCGGCCTCAATCGATAACGAGACGAATTCGCGCTCCACATCGACGACGTTCCTCATCGACCCGAACAATCCCAGCCTGAGCGAAGGCCCGAGCGACAACGACGTGAAGCACCGCATCGTCGGCGACCTCACTTATCGTCTGCCGTTCGGCTTCCGCGTCTCCGCCATCGGCTTCTGGCACAGCGGCTTCCCCTACACCGGCGCGATTAGCTTCACCTGCAACGGCTGCACGGCCAACAGCCTCACCGGCCAGGCGCAGACCAGCGTCGCGGCGAACTTCACCCCGGTCTTCATCAACGGAAGCGGACAGGTCATCGACATCACCAAGGCCAGCAAATCGACGCCGGCCGAGTTCGCAACGTTCCTTTCGGGACAGAGCGGTCACCTGATCAGCCGCAACACCTACCGTCAGCCCAGCGTGTGGGACGGCGACGTTCGCCTTTCGAAGCTGTTCAACCTCACCCACGGCATCCAGCTCGAGGTGCTCGGTGAGATGTTCAACGTCTTCAACAAAAGGATTGGCGTCGTGACTGGCGTCAACCAGGATCTCTACCGCGTGACCTACTGCGCGACCGCTGCCGGCGCCACGTGTACCGCTGCGGCCGGCCAGCCAAGCCTGGTTGGCAGATACGTCATCACGAACTTCACGAACAACGTGGCTCCGGCCGGACAGACGGCCAATCAGCAGAACACGTTCGGCGTGATCCAGGGCTACTCGAACGAAGTCAGCCCGCGCCAGATGCAGTTCGCGGCGAAGATCATCTTCTAAGCAGTTCGAACACCGCAGCAACTGAAGGGCCACCCGCGAGGGTGGCCCTTTTTATTGCGCGACGACTGCGCGCCGCTTCCGCGCGGCGATCACGTACAACACCGCGCCGATCGCTCCCCAGAAGATCATCAGCTCGATCGTCGTCAGCGACGCGTGTTCGATGCGCTCGCGGAACGAGAGCCGGCGCAGGACGCTGACGTCGCCGGCAAGCTGCACGGCGATCAGCGTTCCCATGAAAAGCAGCGAAGCGACGGCGGAGATTTGCTGCACGACGAGCGGCATGCGCAGAGTGACGCTGGCGTAGAGCGACGGATTCGCGCGAGGCAGCATCAGCAGCGCAACACTGTGCAGGAAGTAGAGAACGACCAGCGCGAAGACGGCGATGTTGAGCGCGAGCGAAACCTGCCCGCTGACGAGCAGCAGCAGCGTGACGATGAGCGTCAACGTCAGTCCGATGACCGGCGTGCCGGTCTTCTTCGCAATCCTTCCGATGAACTGCGGCGCCAGCCCGTCCTCGGCCAGCATGATTCCGACACGCGACGGAACAAGCATCGTGGCGTTCACCGATGTCGTCAGCGCCATCACCGCGCCGAAGGTGACGAACCACGCCGCTCCGATCGGCAGATATCGCGATGCCGCCTCGGCCATCGGCGCCGCGGACCGGCGCAATTCCGCGCCCGGCAGCACGCCAAAGGCAACGGCCGACATCAGAAAGTAGATGACCGTCGTCGCCAGAATCCCGCGCAGAAAAATGCGCGGCAGGCGGTGCGTCGAATCGCGCACCTCCCCCGCCGTCTGCGCCAGCGACTCGAACCCGGCGTACGCGAAGAAGACGAGCGGCAGCGAGGCCGCGAATCCTCCCGCGCCATGCGTGAAGAACGGTTTGTAGTTGGCGATGTGGATGTTGAACAGTCCCGGCAACACGAGGACGACGATCGAGACGCCGAGAAAGATGCACATCCAGACCTGGATGCGACCGAACCAGCGCACACCGGCTACGTGGACGACGTAAAAGAAAAGCAGACTGGCGACGGCTAACGGCAGCACGGCGCTTTTCGGGAGCGCGCCGCCGAAGAGCTCGATCAGGTAGTCAGCCAACGCGCGCGCCAGATACGCCAGCGCGCCGATGTACGAAATGATCTTGAGCCAGACGCCTACGAACGCGAGGCCGTAGCCACCAAACGTGCGCGAGAGGTGCGTGTACTCGCCGCCGGGCTCGCGGCCGAGGGGCGTCGACAGAAAGACCGAGTACGCGACGGACGTCGCCAGAATCGCGGGCGCGAGCACGAGGTAGCCGAGGATCACGCTCGATCCCGTCAGCTCCCACGCGTCGCTGGTGACTTTGAAGATTCCGGCGCCGATCAGCATCCCGAGCAGCGTTGCGTACGATTCGACGGCGCCGAGGTCGCGGCGGAGTGATGCCGAAAGCGGTGCGGACATGTCCGCTATCGTCGCACGAGCCGGGCGCCGCGCCACAACGGAACACAAGCACTTGCGGCCGGAGCGCTGGCGTCTCGCCGGCTGGCTCGGCTGCGTCCTCGCTGCCGAATGGGAGACTTGCGCCGGCGGCGGTTACCAGCAAAATTTGAGGGTTTGGCGGTTCGGCGGCGGGACGCCGCCGAGCCAGCCGGCGAGGACGCCAGCGCTCCGTCGCGTTGTGGCGTTACGCCGCGGCGGAGCGCTGCTGCATCTGCACCGTGTCGAGCTCGTGCAGCAGTTCGCCGGCATTGCCGTAGCGCGTTTTCGGATCCTTGGCCAGGCACCGCATCACGATGTCGTTGACCCTGCGTCCGATCTCCTTCCGCAGTTCGATCGGCGGCCGCGCGTTCTCGGTGATGTGCGCAGTCAGCACGCCCGTCAGCGACGACGACGTAAACGGCTTCTGCCCCGCCAGCATCTCGTACAGCATCACGCCCATCGAGTAGACGTCGCTGCGTGGATCGAGCTGCTTGCCCTGCACCTGCTCGGGACTCATGTAATGTGGCGTGCCGACGATCAGCCCCGCCTGCGTCATCCCTTCATGCATCTCGGCCATGCGCGCGATACCGAAGTCCATCAGCTTGACCTCGCCCTTGTGATCGATGAGGACGTTCTGCGGCTTGATGTCGCGGTGGATGATGCCTTGCTCGTGCGCCGCTTCCAGCCCGCGGCAGATCTGACGGGCGATACCCATTCCGACGCGCGGAACCATCTGATGCGCCGGCGCTTCCTCCAGCAGTTCGGCGAGCGTGTAGCCGCGCACGAACTCCATCGAGATGAAGTAGACGCCCTCGGCTTCGCCGTAGTCGTACGTGCGCAGAACGTTTCGATGCGTGATCTTGCGCGCCAGACGGATCTCGCGTTTGAAACGCTCCAAATCCTCGGGCGAGCGCGACATAACATCGCCGGGCAGCGTCTTGATGGCCACGGTTTCGTCGAGCTGGGCGTCGATCGCTTTGTAGACGACGCCCATCCCGCCGCGGCCGATGATCGATTCGATGCGATACCGGTTCGCGAACGTCGCGCCCGGTATCAGCTCCTGCGCCGGCGCGATGCCCGGCGCGGTCACGCCCGGCGCGGTCATGCCCGGCGGCGTATCGCTGATGCGCATGGTGGCCATCGAGCTGGAGGTCTGCCCCATCGTGCGCATCATGTTCGGGGTCAGGCTGACCAGCGGCAGCGAGGCCACCGGCAGCGGATTCGGCAGCCACTTGAGCTGGACCTGCTCCCGCGTCGAGGTCGAGATGATCTCTCCGCCCGCCGCCTGCGCGGTTTCGTAGGAAATGTAGGCGTAACCGGTCGGCGCGTGCCACGCGAAAAGTTCGGCCAGCAGCGGCGCGTTGCCGACGATGGCGATGCCGTTGTCGCCTTCGAGGTCGACGGAGCCGGTCACGAATTCGCCGGTGGCGATGCCCACACCGATGGTCATGTGCCCCGGACCCATCGTTCCCAGCTCCTCGTTGATGGCGCGGGCGGCGCGGATGGCGTGCAGGATGCCGCGGTCGCCGCGGAAGACGCTGACCAGACGGTGGCCGATGATTTCGCGCACGAATCCGTCCTGCCGCGCCACTTCCGCCTCCTGCAGCTTCATGGCCTTGCTGACGGCGGCGATGACTTTCGCGGCGTCGCCTTCGCCGACGGTGGCAGGCAACTCGCGAAGATCGGTGACGAGGATCGTCCCCTCGTCGAGTTTGGCCGCCTCATTCTGCCGAGGTGCGACGACGGTTTCGCGCTCCTGCGACCGCGCGGCCATCTGCTCGTACAGCTCTTCGATTTCGGCCTTGTCGCGAAGGGCGGTGATCATCTTGGCGAACGAACGGCCGAGGATTCCGACCTCGTCGCTGCGGTCGATGGGCGGGTGGACCGTGTAGTCCCCGCCGGTGACCGCCTGGGCAATGCCGGCCAGCTCCTCGATCGGATGCGTGACCCGCTTGGCGATGAGCCACGAAAAGATGAACGCGAGCAGCAGCGCGATGCCGCCGCCGACGAGCAGCGCCTTCTGAATCTCGCGGAACGGAGCAAGTTCGCGGTCGAGGGAACGGAGAAACACCGCGGCGCCGACGGTCTGCGTACCGGACTGCAGCGGCTCACCGGTCATGACGTACTTGCTGCCGTCGATGTCGCCCGTCGAGGGCGGCATGGCCTTGCCGGTTTTGAAGATCGTATTGACGCCCGACATCTGCTGCATGCCGTAGATCGGCGCGTCCGTGGAGCGGATGATCGAGGGGGACGCGACACTGCCAAACATGACACCGGCGTTCGTCGACTGCTGAATGCGATTGGCGAAGATGTCGTCGATCAGGTACGCGTTGACGAGATACGCCACACGAACCTTGTTCTGCCCCGTGCCGACCGGCGCGACCGCCGCGTGATACAGCTTTCCACCCAGCGACATGACGCCAGTCGAGATCGGGAGGGAGGCATCGTCGACGACGTTCTTGACCAGCGGCGTTTCCTTGTAGAGGTCTTCGTACGTCGGCACGCTAACCGAAGGCTGATCGGTCCTGGCCACGACGCGGCCCTGGTCGTCGAGAAGGATGAAGAGATCGCTGCCGAAGGCCTGGCGCCGTTCTTCGATCTGATCGGCGATGCTGGTCAGATCGAGCGTCGGCGCTGCGGGTGGAACCTGTGCCGCGGCCGCCGGCGCAGTACCGGTACTGGGCAGCGGCGCCGCCGGCTCGCCCATGAGCGATTTCTGGATGTAGGCGGCAAAGTTCGGGTCCGTTCCCAGCAGCTCCGCCGGCAGCGCCAATCTCCCCAACCGCTGCCGCTCGAACTCCTTGAACAGCTTGGCCGCGCCGGCGATCGAATTGTCGACCGTCGTTTTCGCGATCGCATTCGCGCGCTGGATCGTGATTCCGATCGCGATACCGACCACGATGACGATCAGGAGCGCGGTCAGACCGAAGAGCTTCCAGACCAGCGGAAACTTCGCCTTCTCCACGACGGGCGCCTTGCGCGGGACGGGTATCTCCCCGCTCATCGTCCGCGCGGGGCCTGTGATCGGGTCAGGCGTCACTTAGTATTCCCTCGTGCTCGGCGACTGATACGGCTTGCCGACTTTGTTCATGTGCACCGTTGCGCGATAGTTGCGGCTGTCGAGCGTGAGCGTGACGGCCTGACTCAGGCCGCTGGCCGTGACGTCGATGACGGGCGCTTCGTTCTGCCCGCCTTGTTCGTTCCAGACCACGAGACGGTATTTGCCCGGCGGGACATCGTCAACGGAAAAAGCGCCGTCCGCACCTGCGAAGGCAAAATACCGCGTCGAGAGGACATGGATGACCGCCGACATGTTCGGGTGAACGTTGCAATAGACGTTGACGATGCCGGGCGCATCGAATTTCTGCGTCTTGCCGGCGCCCTTCCGGTAGAGCCCGAGATCGAAGGCATTGTTCGAGGAGAGAGAGAAAAGGTTGTGCGAAATCGGATCGTCGTTCGGAAACGCGACGGTTGAACCGACGGGAATGGCCAGCACGTGGGGAACCAGAATCTTGTTCCGGGTCACGATCTGAAACGTTCCGGGAGCGCGGCGCGGAGCCTTGCCGCTGAGCGGCTCGAGCCAGATAAGCGTTTCGGCGGGGACAGGGTTCTGCCCACGCTTCGTCACGAAGGTGATTTTTCCGGTGACAGTTGCAGCAGCGAGGGGAAGCGCGGCGATCGCGAAGAATCCCGCGAGAATGAGCGGAAATCGTTTCATCTCAATTGGCTCCGGAAAGCGGGAAATGGTAGCACAAGGGGTTGGGCGCTCAGCGCTTGTTCTGCGAGCAGAACCGCGTATCGAAATTGTGTATTGCTATTGCGTACGAAAGCCGTATCATCTTCCGCATGCTCGACAGGTTACGGGAGGGTGAGCTGGAACAAACAGCCCCGCCACGCGTTTCCCTTCGAGTATACGTTTTTGATGCGGCTGCTGGCCGCATCGCTCTTTGAATCAGTCTTTGACAAGACATCAAGATCCCGCTCCTCCCTTCCACCACGGGGCGAGTAGGAGCGGTCGATCCGGTCCGCGACGATGGCGAGGTGGGCTGCTGAACCATGGCAGCGGCGCTTGTTGCGGGTCCGCCGGAAATTCATGGGGGAGGAGGTACTAATTTCGATGGATTGTCCTAGTAAAACTCAGGGGGTTAGCTCTTAAACGGGCTGGTCTCCACCCCGGAAGGGCGCCGG
>JAXDIO010000063.1:0-7834 GCA_034663965.1 Thermoanaerobaculia bacterium
CAAGGACGGTTGCCGCGCCGAGTTCACGCTCGGACGCTGAGGAGCTGCAAGCGGTTGCAGCCGGCGCGGGCGGCATGTAGGCTGCGCGCGCCGGCATGGAACCTCTCGAATCGCACCTCGACACGAAATCCGACGACTTCCGCCGCAACTCCGCGGCGTTGCAGGCACTGGTCGATGAGCTGAATCGCCGCGTCGAAATCGCGCGGCAGGGCGGCGGGCCGAAGTACGTCGCGCGGCACAAGGAGCAGGGGAAAATGCCGCCGCGCGAGCGCATCGCGGTACTGCTCGATCCGCATACGCCGTTTCTCGAGTTCTCCCCGCTGGCCGCGAACGGCATGTACGACGACGACGCGCCCGCGGCCGGCATCATCACCGGCGTCGGACGGATTCAGGGACGCGAGTGCCTGATCATCGCCAACGACGCCACCGTCAAAGGCGGCACGTACTTTCCGATGACGGTGAAGAAGCATCTGCGCGCGCAGGAGATCGCGCTGCAGAACAACCTGCCGTGCGTCTATCTCGTCGATTCCGGCGGCGCCTTTCTGCCGTTGCAGGCCGAGGTCTTTCCCGATCGCGAACACTTCGGACGGATTTTCTACAACCAGGCGGTCATGTCCGCGCGCGAGATCCCGCAGATCGCGGCGGTGATGGGATCGTGCACGGCCGGCGGCGCGTATGTGCCGGCGATGTCCGACGAGGCCGTCATCGTCAAGGACACCGGAACGATCTTCCTCGCCGGGCCTCCATTGGTGAAGGCCGCAACCGGCGAAGAAGTCACTGCCCAAGATCTGGGCGGTGCGGACGTGCATACGAGGATCAGCGGCGTCGCGGATCATTTCGCTGAAGACGATGCCGACGCGATTGCCATCGTGCGGAACATCGTCGAGAACCTGCGAGTCGATAAGCACGAGCCGGATACGCGGATCGATGCCGAGGATCCGGCGTTCGATCCCAAAGAGCTGTACGGCGTCATTCCGAGCGACATCCGCAAACCGTACGACGTTCGCGAAGTCATCGCCCGGATCGTCGACGGCTCGAAGTTTCAGGAGTTCAAGGAGCGCTACGCCCCGACGATCGTGACCGGCTTCGCGCGCATCTTCGGCTACAAAGTCGGGATCCTCGCCAACAACGGCGTCCTCTTTTCGGAGAGCGCGCTGAAGGCCTCCCACTTCATCGAGCTGTGCAACCAGCGCCGCGTCCCGCTCATCTTCCTGCAGAACATCACCGGCTTCATGGTGGGGAAAGAGTACGAGCGCGGCGGCATCGCGAAGGACGGCGCGAAGATGGTGCACGCCGTCGCCAACTCGACGGTGCCGAAGTTCACGGTCATCATCGGCGGCTCATTCGGTGCCGGAAACTACGGCATGTGCGGACGCGCATACTCGCCGCGCTTCCTCTGGATGTGGCCGAATGCCCGCATCAGCGTGATGGGCGGGGAGCAGGCCGCGGGCGTTTTGACCACTGTCAAGCGCGATCAGCTCGCGCGCGCAGGTAAAGAGCTGAGCGCCGAGGAAGAGCGCGCGATTGCCGATCCAGTGCTGCAAAAGTACGAGACCGAAGGTTCTCCCTACTACTCGACCGCGCGCCTCTGGGACGACGGCGTCATCGATCCCGCCGACACCCGCACCTACCTCGGCCTCGGCCTTTCGATCGCGTATAACTCGGGAATCGACGCGCCGAAGTTCGGCGTCTTCCGGATGTAGCTGCGATGGAAGCCACCTGGTTCCTCTTCGACCTCGGCAACACCGTCATCAAGCTCGCGTACGAGCGGGTGCTTGCGGCGATCTGCGCGGATGCGTCGATGTCGCGCGACGAGCTGGTCGAACTGCTCGAAGAGCCTGGCGCATATCGCGACATGGAGCGCGGCGCCGTGTCGTTCTACGAGTTCTACGAATTCCTCTGCGACCACGCCGGGTACCGAGGGAGCATTCGCGACTTTCATCAGGTCTGGTGCGATTTCTTCGACGGCACGATGCCGGGCATCGAAGATCTGCTGGAACGAATTCGGGAGCGCTATCGGGTCGCGTTTCTATCGAACTCGAATGAGATCCACGCGGAGCTGATCCCGACACAATTCGCAGGGATCTTTCACAAAGACGATCCCTTCGTCTTCTCGCACCGGCTCAAGGTAGCCAAACCCGATCCCGATATTTTCCGGCTGGCGCTGGAGTCGATTGGATCGACACCGCAGAACACGATCTTCATCGATGACCTGCTGGAAAACGTGCTCGCTGCACGCGCGATCGGGATGCAGGCGTTTCAGTTCATCGACGCACGCACGCTGAGTAGTGAGCTGGAGCGCGAAGGGCTGCTTTGAGTGTGGCACAGACACTCTTGTCTGTGCGGTTGGGAGGCTTGCGCTAACTTCGCAATTCGCGCGGCTTCAAAAGCACAGACAAGAGTGTCTGTGCCACATCACATCCCGTTCGCTACGCTACGCGTCAGTTGGTCATTGCCGTACCACTGGCGATGAAACTGGAGCAGGGCGTCGCGGTCGGAGGCGAGCGGCTTCACGTCGGATGCGCCTTCGCGGTGGAAGAGGCGCGGGACGGTGTAGAGCACGTAATCGAAGTTCCGCTTCGCGTACTCGTCGCCGATCTTGTGGAACGACGCGCCGTCGATCGAGAACTTGGTCGTGCCGCGGTAGGAGAGCTCCACGCGTTTGTACCGCTTGTCGCGGACCTTCTTCGCGAACTCGAGGAACGCCGTGTGGACGTCGATCGGCGTCTGGCGAATGCCGATCGTGCGGAGGTCGTAGACCACCACGCCGGGCACCATGTAGTACTGGTAGTGCGCGGAGACGTTCATCCCGGCGAATGCGGCGGGATTCGAGCGGAGGACGTCGTCGACCGGCTGTTGCAGCAGGATCACGTTTGCCGAGTAGCCGACGATCGCAGCGATGAGCGGCGTTCCGACGAAGACCAGCTTGCGCTTGGGAAAGTTCGGGATCGGAATGGCGATCCGTTCCATCTTTACCTGCTGCTTCACCCTCTGCCAAAAGGGAAGCCGCGGGCGCGGGTTCTTTTTCGACGCAGGCGGCTCCACGGGAATGGCGTAGTAGGCGATCGAGAGCAGCAGGCCGGCCGCGATCGACACCAGGCCGACCGGACGAAAGACCAGGAGCGCGCCGAGGCCGAAGATGTAGGCGACCCAGGAGGCGTGGTTGATGCGGGAGCGGTTGCGCTGGGCGCGTTCGCGGTAGAAATCGTCGTTCACGATCTCCGAGCAGTGCTTGCAGCGGATGGCCGCCTCGGGGATGTCGCTTCCGCAGAACTTGCACGGTGCCATCTTGTCGGCGGCGCGGCGCTTGTTGGTGGCCAGATCGGCGGAGCGGCGATGCGGAGAAAGCTTCAGAAGCAGCAATCCGCAGTTGGCGCAGGATGCCGCGTTTGCTTCGTACGGCGTCTTGCATTCCGGGCAGCGCATCATTGGTCCTGAATAACTGCAAACGTGCCGCCAGCATGCCCGTGTAGTGACATCGGAATAGGAGGGCACGGGGTCCGGTTGGCTGGGTATCCGTGATTTGCCGAATCGAGACGAAGAACACCGTTTTTGAATCTCCGAAGGCAGCACAGAAAGGAGATTCAAGATGAGAACATCTGGCAATGTAAAGTGGTTCAACGACGCCAAAGGCTTCGGTTTTATCACCAGCGAGAACGGTGACGACGTGTTCGTCCACTTCTCAGCGATTCAGGGCGCCGGCTTCCGGTCGCTTCCCGAAGGAGCCGCGGTTGAGTTCGATGTCGTCAAAGGACCGAAAGGTCTTCAGGCAGCGAACGTAGTCGCAGTCTAAGTCTAAGTAGCCGATCTTACGGTCGACGAAAGGGCAGGAGCGATCCTGCCCTTTTCGTTGTGTGGAGGTTTATGGGCAGGCCACAAGTTTCCGTCGTCAAGCGTCAGCGCGAGCAAGCCAAGCGCGAGCGCCAGCAGTTGAAAGCCGAAAAGCGCGCGCAGCGCAAGAACGCCGAGCCGGGCGAGCCGGGTTCGGATATCGATCTCGCCGATCTCGTGGTCGAAGGCGCCGAGATCCCTTAGTTTTTGGGGCTGCGCTTTCCAAATCTACGTTCGATGTTGAAGCCCAGGTGAATGTCGCTCTTGTTCAGCGGCGTTCCCTGGTACGTCGACGTCACGTACTGATCGGCGAGCGTGGCATTGCTGTTGGTCAGCAGGATCTCGAAGTAGTGCCCGCCGATGGCGCGCTTCAGTCCCAGCGCCCACCCAAAGTCGCCGCCGTTCATCGATGACGGCAGATCGCGATTCTTCGCCGTCAGCTCCACCACCACGCTCAGTCCCGGTCGCACCATCAGCGCGGCGCCGACCGGCACGTTGAACGCGTGCTTGAACAACGCGCCTGACGTCGATCCGCTCACCTGCTGGCCGGCGTTCGTGACGTAGGTTGGAATGGCGAAGACTTCCGCGCGTCCGCCGAATTGCCGCGACACGATCGCCTGCGCGAAGAACGACGTACGGTTCGTGATGTCGCGCTCCGTCCGCCAATCCATACCGCCCCGCACCGCCAGCGAGAAGGGGATGGCCGGCGCTTCCTGAACTACCACGTACTTCAGCGACGACTCGATGTCGTCACTGGCGTTGCTGCGCAGAAACGTCGCCTGCAGATCGCGCGTCATCGCGTACGAGAAGCCGATGCCGACGTCCGCATTGCTGTCCAAACCCCACAGCGAATGCACGCGGTCGCTGAAGCTGCCCTGATCAAGCGATTGATTGAACCGGTGCGTGAACTTCACTTCCCAAGTCCCCTCGGAGGGGATATGCGAAGTAGGAAGCGAGAGCAGCGTGTCGCCGAGCGGCAGCGGACGGGTGGGCGCGTACGGACTCTCTTGCGCGAAGACGCCGAAGGCGGCAAACAGAAGGCAGAAACTTGCGAGTCGTCTAATCATTCGGCGCACCTCGGCGGATCCAATCGCGCACCAGCTTGATCTGCGCGGTAGTCAGCGGCGTCAGATTCTGCGGCATCCGGTCGCCTGTAATCCCGGCGCCGACGATCTTGCGATAGAGATACGAGTTCGCCGGATCGCCCGGCGTGACGCGCGCCAGCTGCGGCATCTCCACGCTGGGAACACCGACTGTATTCGCGTACGCGCGCCCCGGCGACAGGATCTGGCTCTCCTGACGTCCCAGCGGATCGTGACAGCCGAGCTGTGCGCAGGTCGGCGTGAAGATCTCATTCTGGACGCGGGTGAAGGTCGCGGTTGGATCGATCGGATCGCCCGACCCGCCGAGGGGATCGGTCGGTTCCTTGAGTCGTCCGCATGCGATGGCGAGAAGAAGCGTGAACGGGAGAAGTTTCCGGAGCATGCGGCGCGAAGGGTAGCCTCCCGATGAGAGTAATCGCAAGTCGCAAGTTTGAAAACAGTGTCATCCCGAGCCGCCGGAGCCGCGTAGCCGCAGGCGGAGCGGCGGAAGACGGTGAAGGCCCCTCCAGCTCATAACCCGGTCGTCCGACGCTGGTCGCGCGCGGAGGCGCGCTCGACAATCCAGCCCCGCGCTTTGCGCGGGGTTGGGTCACGCGAAGGAATCCGCGGCCGCGGAGGCGGTCGCTACAAGGTTCACGCCGCGCGAGCGTTTTGTAGTTGGCCGCCTCCGCGGCCACGACCTTTGCTTCACTCGCGTTTCCCCGCGCCGAGCGCGGGGCTGGATTGTCGAGCGCGCCTCCGCGCGCGACGACAATCGCGAGCTTGGCACTCTGTGGCGATCACCGCCTCACCACGCCGGCATCTCAATCCCGTGCGGCAATTCACGAAACATCGCGCGCCACGATCGATCGAGTCGCCATGCCGAGGCGGCGAGGAGTAAGAAGGCGAGGACAAGAAGAAGATCGCGCCGTTGTCGCATCGCGATCGCGACGAGAATCAGATCGATCACCGCAACCACCGCCGACAGATTCCGAAGCCGAAGAAACGACATCGCTGCAAATCCGAACTGTCCGCCGAGGTAGACAACGAGTAGCGCGATGAGGAGTCCGAACGTGAACGCGATCGCTCGCGGACGCGTGCGCCAGAGCGCGTATGCGATCGCGGCAAGCGCGACTACGACGCCGCAGATCAGCACCGCCACGCCGTGTCGATAAACGAACGGCCATCGATCGGCTGCGAGCGGCGGCATCGACGCTTCGATGCCCTGCTGGGCAACCAGGTATCCATTCACGTTCTCCAAGACCCGCGCCGCCAGCCAAAGCGTCGCGATTAGCGACGCCGAGGCGGTGATGAGAATCGAACGGACTCGCGCCAGACTCAACGCCACGATGACGGCCGACGCGACCACCGCCACCGGCGCCGAAATCATCGCCCACGTCCAGCTCACAAACGATGCCTCGGTCGCCTCCGTCGGGATGAATTGCAGATTGCCGAACGCGCCAAACGTGCGCGTGAACTCGAGCAGCCCCGCCAGTGCGCAGCCGATGGCCACTCCTGCCAGAAAAGAAAAAACGCCGCCGTTGCCGGCGGCGTTGCGTTCGTTCGATTCGGGGACTTCCGCTACCAACCGTAGCTCCGTCCCGGCTGCGGACCTTCGCGGCCGAGGAGGGCTTCACGGTACTTGGCGAACTCGGAACCGCTGAAGTAGTAGCCGGGGAGCACCGTCGACAGATAGTCGAGGTACTTCTCGCCGCTGACCGGCTTGCCGTTTTCCATCAGCATGTTCCCGTCGATGTCGTACGGCATGAACGCGATCTCTTCCATGCCGCGCGAGCGGAAAAACTTCACGTCGGGCGCGAAGAGCAGATCCTTCGGCGACACGCCATTCACGGTCTCGCGCGTGTCCATCACTTCGCGGACGATCGTGCGCGCCTCGGGGGCCGGCGTGTCCTTGACCTTGCACTGCACGACGGCGATGTTGACCAGCTCCAGCACCTCGCGCACTTCGTTGTAGTACTCGCTCTGCGCCGTGCCGTTGTTGCGGTCCTTGAATCCGAACGCGATCGACGTATCGCCGCCGCGCTCGTTGCCGAACATCTCTACGCCGCGCGGCACCCACACGTTGAGAACGTGCTGGATCTCTTCGATGGAGAAGCGGCCGGTGTCGTTGTGTGCGGCGACCGCGAGGTCGCGCAGGAATCCGCGCCCACTGCCGATGTGGAAGCCTTCCTCGGAAAGCATCGGCCCCATCGACCGCCCCATCGGCGCGTACGAGAAGACTTTCTGCATTTCGAGCTGGTACTTGCCGACCAGATCGATGACCGTGGCGAAGACGACGTTGTCGAGGAAGTTCACGAACGGGATGTTGAAGGCGTCGAGCACGTGGTTGCCCAGCTCCATCGCCAGCAGCTCGTCGATCGTGTCCTGCGCCACGTCGGGATGGCCGGGCTTCTTCCAGCTCTTGTCGTGATCGAAGACCCAGAACATCTGATACCCGTGCCGCAGCTCCTCGGCCATGATCCGGAGGACAGCCATTTTCATCTGATCCGTCGGTGCCTCTTCGAGCGTGAGGCGGTGCTGTTGGATCGAGCCGAGCTCCGTCGAGGCCTGCGCGCGGATGATGTCGCGCGCCGTGTAGAACATGTTCCCCACCATGTCGCCAGCCTGTTCGAATCGCGGCTGCCCGGTCATGCGGCCGTACGTGATGTTCTCCGAATTCAGCTTGCCGACTTTGGCGAAGAGTTGAAACGGCGTCTGGTTGTAGTACTTCGACCAGTTCGTCTGCAGGTATTCGAGCTCGGGAAAATGCTTCTTCTGCCACGCCACGAGCGCGTCGTGATGCTTGGGCGTAATTGTCTCAGTCGTATAGGCTGCCAAGGGTCCTCCTGGGGGAACTGCCGGTGCGGTGTGGCACAGACACTCTTGTCTGTCGCGAAGGCGTCCAACGCGCCTCGACTCAG
>JAXDIO010000017.1:0-8519 GCA_034663965.1 Thermoanaerobaculia bacterium
TGGAACCAACCGTGGCGATGATCTCGCCCTGCTTGATCTTCTGGCCGGCGGCGACTTTCACCGTGTCGCAATGACCGTAGATGGTGATGAAGCGGTCGGAGTGATTGACGACGACGACGTTGCCGAATCGCCACCAGGCCACGCTGTCGCGCAGCGGATAGCGTCCGGCGAAGCTGACCACGCCGTCGCCGGTGGCGTAGACCGGCGTGCCGGTCGGCGCGGAGAGGTCGAGACCTTTGTGGAAGTCGGCCGCGCGCGTGAATGGGGAGATGCGCATGCCGAACGGCGAGGTGAGCACAAACTGATCGGCCGGCAGCGGGAGGATGGACGGCGTGTGGCGGACGAGATCGGAGTTGGCCAGTTCGTAGCGGGCCAGCAGGTCGAGTTGATCCTGCAAACGCTTCATGGCGTTGCGCAGTACGGCTTCGCGATGATGGGCGTCTTCGATGTGAAGATCGTTGATGCCGGCACCCATCCCATGCAACGGGAGCGAGAAACCGCCCACGCCGAGGTTGCGATCGAGGCCGTAGACAGTGATGAGCTTCTCGACGCGGATGCGCTGCTCCTCGAGGCTCTTTTCCAGCGATGTCATCTGCACGACGTTTTCCTGCAAGCGTCCGCGCTGGATGTCGCGCTCATCGCGCATCGACTTGAGGTAATTGTCCTTGTAGACGCGCCGGATGACCGTCGGCGCGGCGGCCATGGAGCCGAGCAGGCCGGCCAGAACGACGCAGAGCGCAACGAGACCGACCACCACCCGCCGGCGGTCAAAAAAAACGTACCGCACGCGGCGACGGATGTCGCTCGGAACGATCTGGATCTCGATCATGACGATGATCCGCTGGACTACGCGGGTCGGGCAATATAACACATGGGGTGTCGCGGACGTTGGGCAGGCATGAACTCCATCCTGCGGCGAAGCGCGCAGGATAAGATCGAGAGAGAATTCGACAGGAGACCAAATGCGCCAAGTCGTGATCTATCCGGGCGAAGACGGCTACTGGGTTGCCGAATGTCCGAGTCTTCCCGGATGCATATCACAGGGAAAGACGCGCGAAGACGCGGTCGCGAACGCGCGTGATGCAATTCGCGAGTACGTATCAGCACTCGAAGAAGACCGACTTCCCGTCCCTCCTGATCCATTCGAAACGATGGTGATCGCGGTTTGACGAAGCTGCCGCGAGTGTCCGGTCGGGAGTGCATTGACGCGCTCCGGCGCGCCGGATTCACCATTCGCCGGCAGGAATCCAGTCATATCGTGCTACGCCGCAGTGGTCCCTTCACGCAAGTCGTTGTCCCCGACCACCGCGAGCTCGACCGCGGAACTCTGCGCGCGATCATTCGTCAATCGGGGCTAACGGTCGAAGAGTTCGTCGAACTGCTTCAATGAAGAGACGCCTTCGCTCGGCTGCTTCGATTAGCATTCCCCCGCCTTCCGAAGTCACATCAATCAGAGAGAGGTCATCGATGGCCAAGCGGCTTACCTGCATCCTCGCGATCTTCCTTTCGCTCGCCGTTTTCGCACAGTCCGTCAAGAAAGCGGACGATGCGAAAGAGAAGGAATCAAAGTACGGCGAGAAAACTCTCTCCGGCCTCACCCTTCGCGAGATCGGTCCCGCTCTCACCTCGGGACGGATCATCGACCTCGCGGTCGATCCGAAAGATGCGCGGGTCTGGTACATCGCGACCGCCGGCGGCGGCGTGTGGAAGACGACGAACTCGGGGACGAGCTTCGCGCCGATTTTCGACGATCAGAAATCGTTCTCGATCGGATGCGTGACCGTCGATCCGCATGACTCGCTCGTCGTGTGGGTCGGGACCGGCGAGAACAACAGCCAGCGCTCGGTGTCGATGGGCGATGGCGTTTACAAATCGATCGACGGCGGGAAGAGTTGGAAGAACGTCGGGCTCGAGAAGTCGGAGCACATCTCGAAGATCGTCGTCGATCCGCGCGACTCCAACGTCGTCTATGTTGCCGCGCAGGGGCCGTTGTGGGCGCCGGGCGGCGATCGGGGGCTGTACAAAACCACCGACGGCGGCAAAACGTGGAAGACCGTGCTGACGATCAGCGAGAACACCGGCATCACCGACGTCATCCTCGACCCAACCAACCCGGACATCCTCTACGCCTCGGCCTACCAGCGTCGCCGCCACGTCTTCACGCTCATCGATGGCGGTCCCGAGTCGGGCATTCAGAAGTCGGCCGACGGCGGCAAGACGTGGACGAAGTTGAAGGATGGGCTGCCGAAAGAAGACATGGGCCGCATCGGCCTGGCCATGGCGCCGCACAATCCGAAAGTCATCTACGCCGTGATCGAGTCGACGCGCAAGGCGGGCGGCTTCTTCGTTTCGAAGGATGGCGGATCGTCGTTCAAGAAGGTCAATGACTTCAACGCGCAAGGGCAGTACTACGGCGAGATCTTCGTCGATCCGAATGATGACGATCGCATCTACGGCGTCGACGTCTGGATGCGCGTCTCGGACGACGGCGGCAAGACGTGGCGCAAGCTCGATGAGAAGTGGAAGCATCCCGACAACCACGTGGTCTGGATCGATCCGGCTACGAGCGATCATCTGCTCATCGGCTGCGACGGCGGTCTGTACGAATCATTTGACCGTGCCGAGACGTGGAACTTCAAAGCGAATCTGCCGGTCACGCAGTTCTATCGCGTGAGCGCCGACGACGACCTCCCCTTCTACAGCGTCTACGGCGGCACGCAGGACAACTTCTCCCTCGGCGGGCCCGCGCGTACGACGGACGCGAAGGGGATCGTGAACGCCGATTGGTACGTGACGCAGGGCGGCGACGGCTTCCGATCTGTTCCCGATCCGAAGAATTCGAACATCATCTATGCCGAGTCGCAGAACGGCGGGCTGGTGCGCTTCGACAAACGCACCGGCGAGGCGGTCGACATCGAGCCGCAGCCGAGCGGCAGCATGGATCCGCTGCGCAAGAACTGGGACTCGCCGATCATCGTCAGTCCGCACAACAGCAACCGCCTTTACTTCGCCGCGCAGTATGTGTTGCGGAGCGATGATCGCGGCAATACGTGGAAGGCGATCAGTCCCGATCTCACGCGCCACATCGACCGCAACACGCTGCCCGTTATGGGGCGCGTTTGGGGCGTCGATGCCGTGGCCAAGGGTGCTTCAACGTCGTGGTACGGCAATATCGTCTCGCTGGCCGAGTCGCCGCTTACCGAGGGCTTGATCTACGCCGGCACGGACGACGGTTTGATTCAGGTCACGGAAGACGGCGGCGCGCACTGGCGCAAGCTCGACCACATCGCCGGCGTGCCGGACATCACGTACGTATCGCGCCTCGAAGCGTCGCAGCATGACGCGAACGTCGTCTACGCGGCGTTCGACAATCACAATACCGGCGACTTCAAGCCGTACGTGCTCAAGAGCGGCGACCGCGGCAAGACGTGGACGTCGATCGCTGGCGATCTTCCCACGCGCGGCAGCAGTTATGCGCTCGTCGAAGATCGCGTCGATCCCAATCTCCTCTACCTCGGCACGGAGTACGGACTGTTCGTTACGCAGAACGGCGGATCGTCATGGATTCCGCTGAAAGGAAGTTTTCCAACCGTGCCCGTGCGCGATCTCTGGTTCCAGAAACGGCACGACGATCTCGTGCTCGCCACGTTCGGCCGCGGCTTCTGGGTGCTCGACGATGTCAGTCCGTTGCGCACGATGTCGTCAACGGTCGCGGCCAACGAAGCGACACTCTTTCCGACGCGCGATGCGGAGTTGTACGTCGAGCGGATGCAGCTTGGACTGCCGGGCAAATCGTTTCAAGGCGCGTCGTACTTCACCGCATCGAATCCGCCGTTCGGCGCGATTTTCACCTACTACCTGAAAGACGAATTGAAGAGCCGCCGCAAGCAACGTCAGGCCGCGGAGGCAAAGATCGACACGGACAAGAGCAACGAACCGGGACACGCGCAGCCGCCGTATCCGACGCTCGAACAGCTTCGTGCCGAGGATCGCGAGATCGAGCCCTCAGTGGTGATGATCGTGAGCGACGAGGAAGGCAACGTAATCCGCCGCGTCACCGCGCCGAGCAAAGCAGGCTTCCATCGCGTGGCGTGGGATCTCCGCTATCCGCCGCCGTCGCCGATCGAGTTGAAGGAGCCGGAGGCGGACGTCTTCTCGCCGCCTCCCGGTGGTCCGCTCGTAGCGCCGGGCAAGTACACGGTGCGCATGGCCAAGCGTATCGACGGCGTGGAAACCATCCTCGGGCCCGCGCAGACATTCAACGTCGTCCCGCTCTACCTCTCGATCATGCAGGAGAGCGACCGCGCCGCGGTGCTCGACTTCCAGAAGAAGGCCGCGAGCGTGCAGCGAACGCTGATGGGCGCGGGCCGCGCGACGCAGGAGGCGCTCACCCGCATCCAGTACATCCGTCGCGCGCTCGACGAAATCGCCGGACCTGATCCGAAACTCGTGGCCGAGGTGAATCGCATCGACACGGCGCTGCGCGACATCAACGATCAGCTCAATGGCGATCCGATCCTACGGCGCGCCAACGAACCGACGCTTCCGTCGCTACTCGACCGCGTCAACACCGCGGTCAACGGACTGACGACCACCGCGCCGCCGACGGCAACGCACCGCGAAGCGCTGACGATCGCCCAGCAGCAGTCCGGTCCACTCCTCGACCGTCTGCACAAGTTGATCGAAGTCGATCTCGCCGCCGTCGAGAAACAGATGAACGAGCGCGGCGCGCCGTGGACGCCGGGGAGGATTCCGCAGCTGCCGCGGTAGTTCGCGATCAAACCCAGCGCCGGCGTACCTACGCCGGCGCTTTCGCTCGTCGTAAACTACGCGGATGCTACGGATATCGTTCGCTCTCGCGTTGCTTCTCACCGCATTCTCGGCGTTCGCTGACGACGTGCGGGTAAAGGCAATTCACGATGCGACGCTGCTCGTCGATCAAGGCAAAGTCGACGAGGCGATCGTGGCGCTGAAAAAGCTGGCCGCGGAAGAGCCGACTGACACTACGGCCGCTTACGAGCTCGGCCTCGCCTACGCCGCGAAAGGCGACAACGCGAATTGCCGCAAGACGCTGGAGCCGCTCGCCGAAATGCCTTCCGCAAACCACACGCGCATCCTCGGCATGCTCGGAAACTGTCTCGACCAGATAGGCGAGACGGACAAAGCCATCGCCGCGTACCGGCGCGGACTCGAAGAATCGCCGGATGATTCCGGCCTGCTGTTCAATCTCGCGGTGACGCTGGTCCAGCGAGGCAAAATCGACGAGGCGCGCGAGTTGCTGAAGCACGACGCCGAAAAGAATCCCGCGCACGCGTCGGGTCATCTCGCGCTGGCGCAGGTGTTCGAGGCACAGGGATTCTTCTTGCCGGCGACGTTTTCCTATCTGCGCTTTCTGGCGCTCGAGCCCGCGTCGAAACGTTCGGCGGCTGCCGCCGACCATCTTTCGAAACTCCTCGGCCGCGGCTTTCAGGAGACGAAAAAAGGAGCCAACATCACCATCGACACGAGTGCGCGAAAAGAGGAGGGCGACTTCACGGCCATGCAGATGATGATGGCCATCGCTCGGGGCGGCAGCCTCGTCGACAAGAAGAAAACATCGGATTTCGAGAAACTGCACGGTCAGCTCTCGAACTTCATCACGATGTTCGTGGAGTCATCGGACGCGGCGCAAACAGATTTCACATCGCGCATTCAGACGCCGCTCTTCACCGCGATGTCGAAAGCGAACGTCGTCGATGCCTTTGCCGGCATCGCGCTGTCGCCACTGAAACTCGCGGGAACCCAGGAATGGGCGAAGGCACACGACAAGGAGATCAGCGCCTTCTTCGACTGGATCCGTCCGCAGCTTCAACGTCCCGGCGTGCTTCTGCCGAAGTCCTAAGCTTCGGGCGGGATGACTCTTGCGCCGAGACGTTTCTTGATAACGAGCGGAATCGCGATCAGCCCGAGGAGCAGGACACAGACGACTACGAGGCGGCGTAACGCGTCGCCTTGCGTCATCGTTCCGTTGACGAGGGAGTCGGCGCAATAGGTGAAGACGATGTGCGACGGGATGACGCCGATCAGCGTGGCCCAGAAGTAGTCGCGGAAGCGGACGCGGGCGATGCCGGCGGCGTAGTTCCAGACCGCGAACGGCGGACCCGGGATCAGGCGGACGATGAGCATGCTCGTGAAGCCGGCCGATTCGACCTGGCGGCGGACAGCGCGGCCGGCGCTGCCGAACTTGTCGAGTAGTCCTTCGCCGAGGAAGCCGCCCACGAAGTAGGAGGCGATCGCTCCGAGCATGCCGCCGGTGATGGCGTAGACGGCGCCGAGTTTCCATCCCCAGATCACGCCGGCAGCGATGACGAAAACGCTGGCGGGGATGGCGAAGACGCAGCCGGCTGCATAGAGCGCGATGAGCACGATCGGGCCGTACCAGAGTCCGCGCAGCCAGGAGATGAGGTCGCGCAAATGTTCTTTGGTGAGGTAGGTGCGCGCCGGCGAAAAGTAGAGCGCGACGACGCCGGCGGCGAGAAGCGCCAGGACCGCGAACTTGATCGCGTTGCGGCGATTCATCGAGGACTGACCGCCACGACGGAGTTCGAGTACGCCTTCGCACGCAGCCCGTTGACTCTGAGGACGGTGTCGAGCGCCATCTTGCACGGGACGTCGTGGAAGAGGAACGTGCCGCTGCCGGTGACGCCGGGATCGATGACCAGGTTGCGAATGCCGCACTGCTTCTGGATCGATTGCAGGACGGCGTGGACGTCGGCGTCTTTGACGTCGAGTGTGACGCCGCGCGGTTTCGCGGGCGCGGCAAAGGCGACGGAACAGAGAAGCAACGATGTCGCGAGAAGGACCGGTCTCACGCGTCGGCACAACGAGAGCGTGCTCGTCAGGCATTCCGCGCTCACGGTGCCGAGGTCAGCGTCTCCGTTGCGCGTAGGGCAGTCGTGAGCGACGGCGCGTCGGGGCCTTTTGGATGCGTGACGCCTGAGAGGGTCGTCGTCGTGACGCGGGACCAGCGCGCGGGGATGTCGATGGTGACTTCGATGGTCGATGTCACCGCGGCGTCGGCGGGGACGTCGAAGACGAGCGCGCCGATACGGTCGACGCTGCGGACGAACGACAGCTCGATGACGGCGACGCGATGGCCGTTGCGCGGTTCGAGCGCGCGCAGCGTCGCGCGTCCGGGGATGGTCTTCACGGCGTGGCCGAGGGAGTCGTAGCAGTCGGCGAGCTGCGCGGCGGGAACGTTCCATGACGCACCGACGGCGAGCGGGAAACTGGCGATGCAGAGGTTGTTGGCCTCGACGCGCAGCGAACGTTCGACGAGCTCCGTCAAACCGACCTTCTCGTCTTCGAGAAGAGGTTTACCGTCGCCGGAGATGACGTCGATGTTCTTGCCTTTGATCACAAAGTTCAACGAGCGGCCGTTCATCGGGGTGAACTCGCTGCCGGCTTCGTCGCCGTGCAGCACGCGGCCGTAGACGCGTTTGGATTTTGTCGTCGCGGCGTCTTTTGAAATGGTCGTGTCGACGTACTCCTCGCGATCCATCTGCGAGATGCGCTTGGTGGACAGCTCCTTGCCGTCGACGCCGCGGACGACGCTCGTGCCGCTGACCTCGAGCTCGGCGGAGCCGTGGATCGTGGTTCCGGCGGGAGGGTTGATAGCAGGGTTGATGCGGACCGTTTCGACAGCGAGGGCTGATGATGCGAACAGCACCGCAGCCAGCATCATCAGTCTGGCGTTTGCCAAAGCACAGACAAGAGTGTCTGTGCCACATTGGTTGCGTTTCAGAGTCACCCGCGGCTGGTGTGGCACAGACACTCTTGTCTGTGCGCGGTGCTTGGCAGGATTGATCACGCCAGGCTCTCGACGATCATGGCGATTCCCTGCCCGCCGCCGATGCAGGCGGACGCGAGGCCGTACTTTTTCTGGCGGCGGCGCAGCTCGTAGAGCAGCGTGAGCACGAGGCGCGTTCCCGACGCGGCGAGCGGATGGCCGAGGGCGATCGCGCCGCCGTTGACGTTGAGCTTTTCCATGTCGATGCCGAGCTCTTTCGAAACGGCAAGGATCTGACCGGCGAACGCTTCGTTGATTTCGATGAGGTCGATGTCATTAAGCGACATGCCCGCTTTTTTCAGAGCGATCTTCGTCGAGGGAACGGGACCGATGCCCATGATGTCGGGATCGCAACCGGCGATGCCCCACGAGACGATGCGGCCGAGCGGTTTCTTGTTCTTCGCGTTGTCCGCGTGCGTGACGACGACCATGGCTGCGCCGTCGACGATGCCGCTGGCGTTACCGGCGGTAACGAAACCGTCCTTCGCGAATGCGGGCTTGAGTTTGGCCAGCCCTTCCATCGTGGTGCCGGGACGCGGATGATCATCGGCGGTGACCGTCTCCCCTTTTCGTCCGACCGGCACGGCCACGATCTCGTCGTGCAATCTCCCCGCGCTGATCGCCTCGGCCGCGCATTTCTGGCTGCGCACCGCGAACTGGTCCTGCGCTTCGCGGGAGATGTCGTACTTGC
>JAXDIO010000045.1:0-3297 GCA_034663965.1 Thermoanaerobaculia bacterium
ATGCCGATCGCCGACATCAGAAGAAACAACGCCCTCAAGGTCCGCCTCACTGATCTGGCAAATCGGGCGGGACAAGGGGTCGACGAGTTCGTTGAAGCCTTCCTCCGCCGCGTGGCTGACGCCGACATCCGTTTCGACCGAGGTGTTCCCATGTTTCCGCCGTGTCCTAGTGCGCCCGTGCTGACGGTCGAAGAAGTCGATCGGCTGGCATACGGTGATGAGGAGTAGCTGGCTGCTATTAAAAGACGCCTGAAATTACCTCTTGCGCGAGAACCGGTCGGACTGGAGAGTCCGACATAAGTCAGTTTTGAGTCAACCCTTGCGGTTCATCGGCGGTCCGGTAACGCCGCGCGTGGACGGTGTTTGACGCGTGCGGCGACGATCCCGTCGACGACCGTAGAAAATGAGCATCGTCGGGGAGCCAGCCCCGCACGTTCGCGAGACGGGACCGTACCGGTTATGGTCCGCCGTCGCGCGGCTTCGCGTGATTCTCTGGACGTACCATTACGGCAGGAGTCTCGCTCAACTCCTCAAGCACGTCAAAGTGCTGGCAGCACGGCAACGTTTCTTGCGGTCCGCTGCAGCACCGCCTTCGCGGGAGGACGAAGCCCGCGTGGCGTGGCCCGACCTTGAGGTGCGTGGCAGGCGCATCGTCGACGATCGAGTCCTGCCTAATCTCGTTCTGCTCGATCGCGGTGAAGAAACCTCGTGAACGAATTGAACATCACCCCGCCCCCCCACCCCTCCTCACCACCTCGGCATAAAACTTCGCGCTCTCTTTCAGCGTCCGTTTCAGCGTGGCGAAATCGACGTGGACGATGCCGAAGCGTTTCGTGTAGCCGAGGGACCATTCGAGATTGTCGAGGAGGGACCATACGAAGTAGCCGCGGACGTCGGCGCCTTTGGAGATCGCGTTCGCGACGGCGCGGATGTGTTCGCGGAGGTAGTGGATGCGCAGCGGGTCGTTGATGGTGTCGTCGATCGCCGTTGGTGGATCGTAGAACGCGGCGCCGTTTTCGGTGATGTAGATTGGCGTCGGGCCGTAACGGTCGCGGAACCAGAGCAGGACGTCGGTCAGCGCCGGGGCGTGCACTTCCCATCCCGTCTCGGTGTAGATCGACTGCGGCTGGCGGACGCGCGCAGCGCGCTCGACGACCTGCGCGGGATCGTTCTTCGTCACCGCCCGGAGGTAGTAGTTGATGCCGACGAAATCGAGCGGCTGTTTGATGAGATCGAAATCGGCGGCGGGAAACTCCGGCCACGCTTCGCCAAAAATGTCCTTCATCTCCTCGGGGTACGCGCCGCGGAAAACCGGATCGAGATACTGCCTGTTCATGTACGCGTCGGCGCGTCGGGTGGCGGCGAGGTCGTCATCGCTTTGCGAGTCGGGATACTTCGGCTCGATGTTCACGACGATGCCGATGGCGTGCTTGCCGACGGCGCGATAGGCCTCGACGGCGCTGCCGTGCGCGCGCAGAAGATTGTGCGTGGCCAGCGGCGCTTCGAAAAGATTGCGATGCCCAGGCGCGAGCGCGCCGTGAAGGTAGCCGCCATCGGTGACGACCCAGGGCTCGTTCAGCGTCGCCCACCATTCGACTTTGCCGTCGAGTGCGCGGAACGCAACGTTCGCGTACTCGGCGAACCAATTTGCGATGTCACGATTCAGCCAGCCGCCTCGGTCGTCGAGTGCCGCCGGCAGATCCCAGTGGTAGAGCGTCGCCATAGGAAGGATGCCCGCTTCGCGCAGCGCGTCGACGAGGCGGCGATAAAAGTCGAGGCCCTTCTGATTCACGCGGTCGGTACCGTCGGGGAGGATGCGGCTCCAGGAAATGCTGAAGCGATACGCCTGCAGGCCGAGGGACTTCATGATGGCAATGTCTTCGGGATAGCGGTGATAGTGATCGCACGCGACGTCGCCGGTATCGCCGTTGGTCATGCGGCCGGGCGTGTGGCTGAAGCGGTGCCAGATGCTCGGGCCGGCGCCGTCCGCGAGCGGCGATCCTTCGATTTGGTAGGCGGCGGTTGCAGAACCCCAGACGAAACCGTCGGGGAAGCGGACATCGGTCATCGGTTCACTCTCCTCATTGACAGCAACAGAGAATGTGAGTAGCGTACCGCAAAATGTAACCGTTTACATTCGAGGGCGACAGAACGAGATGCCGAGCCGTCCGGATGTTCGAAGCAACCCACGCCGCCGCCATCGCGCGGCCGCAGCGACGATTCACGACGTCGCCGCGCGTGCGGGCGTTTCGGTGGCCACGGTCTCCCGCGTCCTCAACGGCAAAGAGCTGGTGCGCGCGGAAACCTCACGTCACGTTCGCGCCGCAGCCAAGTCGCTGCGTTACGTGCCCAACGTCGCGGCGCGCTCCCTCAGCATCCGGCGGAGCCAGACCATCGGCATCGTCCTGCCGGACGTGCATGGCGAGTTTTTCTCCGAGGTCATTCGCGGGATCGATCTGGCGGCGAGGGCGCAGGGGTATCACATCCTCGTCTCCGGCTCGCACAGCGATCCGTCGCAGATGCTGGACGTCGTCGACACGATGCGCGGACGCGTGGACGGGCTCGTGGTCATGGCCCCCGACGTCACCCTGGCACCGCTCGATGAATTGCGGGCGCGGGCGATGCCGGTCGTTTTGCTCAACTCGGCCACGCCGAATGGCGACGCCATCACCATCGACAACTACGGCGGCGCGCGGGCGATGATGCGCCACCTGCACGAGCTCGGGCACACGCGCATCGCCTTCGTGCGCGGGCCGCAGCACAACGCCGACGCGCGCGAGCGGCTGCGCGGCTACCGGCATGACATGCGCGGAATGGCGGCGGCGTCGTTGCGCGCGCTGGAATGCGGCGGCGATTTCACCGAGGAGTCGGGCTTCGCCGCGGGACGAAGGCTGGCGGAGTTGACGCCGCGGCCGACCGCAGTGTTCGCCGCGAACGACTCGATGGCGGTGGGAGTGCTCGCGTCGCTGATGACGGCGGGCGTCAAGGTGCCCGAGGAGATGAGCGTGGTCGGGTTCGACGACATCCCGATCGCGCGCTACGTCAATCCGGCGCTGACGACGATTCGCGTCGATATCGCGGAGCTGGGTAAATGCGCGTTCGCATTGCTGCTCGACGCCATCGGCAATCCCGCCGTACACGCGCCGCGGCACGATCGCGTCGCCACGACTCTGGTCATCCGCAACTCGTGCGCGGCTCTGAAAACGCAACCGAAAGAAAACGCGCAACCGCATCGTGCGGCGCGCGGCCGAAAAAGGGTTCCTGAAAAAGGAGAGGTGTCATGAGACGAACGTTTTT
>JAXDIO010000077.1:0-3230 GCA_034663965.1 Thermoanaerobaculia bacterium
TGGAAAATGCGTTCAACGCCGGGCCTCCTGTCGAATCGTCGTTTTGCTAGAACGGACTGACTCTACAGCGCCCGGCGTTTCTGCTCGATCGCAAAACCTAATTTGGACAAGTGTGGTCTGTGCCACACAAAGCAGTCGCCTACCGGCTTGCCGCGTTCGCGACTTTCGTTGTCGTCGCGGCGGGCGTCATCGCGGCGCGGACATGTTTCGCGATGCGGTTGATGTACGTGATCGTCTCGCGGAAGGGCGGCACGCCGTTGTACTTCCAGACGTTCCCTTCGCCGGCGTTGTAGGCGGCCACGGCCAGGTCGGCGTTGCCGTGGAAGGTCTGCAGGAGCCAGCGCAGGTAGCGGACGCCGGCGTAAATGTTCGCAGCGGGATCGTACGAATCGGTCACGCCGAAGCGTTCCGCGGTCGAGGGCATGAGTTGCATGAGCCCGCGCGCACCTTTGTTGGAAACCTCGCGGGCGTTGAAATCGGATTCGGCTTTGATGACGGCGGAGACGAGCGCGGCGTCGACGTCGAACTTCTTCGCGGCCTCGACGATCAGCTTGTCGAATTTCGATTTGAAGATCGGTCCGCGCGCCTCGTCGTAGCGCCACGACCGGTTCGGAAAGACGCCGCCGTCCAGTTCGACCGCCTTTTTCACCTCTTCGACGATCGCGACCGGGACGACCTCGTCATCGACGATGCGGTCGACGCGCGTGAGCGGCACCGTGATCGCGCCGCCGCTCTTCAGCGTCAACTGGACGTTGCTGTCGCCGACGACCTTGTAATCGCTGATCTTTATCGCCCGTCCGTCGACGAACAGGGCGATGCTCGCGCCGGCCGGGGTGGCGAGCGCAGCAAGAGCGATGAATGGTAGAAGCCGCTTGAGCATCGGGAGCATGGTCGTCAACTAAGACGACACAGATGTTATTGCAGTTTCGCGGCACTTCACGCCCGCGGGTGAAATTGCTCGTACATCTTCTGCAGCCGCGCCCGCGACACATGCGTGTAGATCTGCGTCGTGGAGATGTCGGAGTGGCCGAGCATCATCTGCACGCTGCGGAGGTCGGCGCCGTTTTCGAGCAGGTGCGTGGCGAACGAATGGCGAAGCGAGTGCGGCGAGATATGCCCGGTGATGCCGGCCAGCCGCGCGTACCTGGTGATCTTCATCCAGAACGATTGCCGCGTCATCGGCCGGCCGCGATTTGAGAGAAAGAGATACGGATCGGCGTGTTTGTCGAACTCGCCACGTCCGTGTTCCATGTAGACCACGATGGCGTTGCGCGCGCTGTCGCCGAAGGGCACGATCCGTTCCTTCGATCCTTTGCCAATCGTGCGCAGGAATCCGGCGTCCATCACCAGATCTTCGATCTTGACGTGGATTAGCTCGGATACGCGCAACCCCGTCGCGTACAACAGCTCCAGCATCGCCGCATCGCGCAGCCCCTCGGCGGTGCTCCGGTCCGGCGCGCGCAGCAACGCCTCGACTTCCTGCGGCTGCATCGATTTCGGCAGCGTCGTCCAGAGCTTCGGATTCTCGAGGTTCTCGGTCGGATCGTGTTTCAGATGCCGCTCCGCGACGAGAAACCGGAACAGCCCACGAATCGCCGCCAGCGCCCGCGCCACCGAACGCGCCGAGATGCCGCCCGAGCGCAGCGCCTGAAAGTAGCGAACGATGTGAATCCGCTGCACCGCATCCAGCTCGCGTTTTTGATCGCTGAGCCAATGCCCGAAGTGCTTGAGATCCGTCTGATACGCGGACAGCGAGTTCTTCGCCAGTCCCTTTTCGACGGCGAGGTAATCGAGAAAGATCGGCAGCCAAGTCAGAAAGTACGGGCCCGACTCCTTCTTCTCCGGATCCTTCGCGCGCGGGCTCTTACGCATGGGCGGCTTCGAGCGCCACTGCGTCGGCCATGTACGAACTGCGGACGAACGGGCCAGCGAAGACGGCGCGAAATCCGATCTCTCCGCCGATGACGCGGTACTCGTCGAACACGCTCGGCGCGATGTACTCCACGACATCGAGCTTCTCGCGCTTCGGCTGGAGGTATTGGCCGATCGTGACGATCTCGACCTGCGATTCGTGCAGGCGCCGCAGGACATCAACGACTTCATCGCGCCGCTCGCCGAGACCGAGCATCAGTCCCGACTTCGTAATGATCGTCGGATCGATCCGCTTCGCTTCGCGCAGAATCGCCAGCGACCGTTCGAAGCGCGAACCGGGGCGAACGAAGTCGTACAGCCGAGGAACCGTTTCGACGTTGTGGTTGAAGTAATCCGGCCGCGCTTCGACCACCGTCCGCACCGATTCGAAATTGCCGCGAAAGTCGGATGTCAGCACCTCGACCGCGGCATCCGGCAGTGCCTCGCGCAGCGCATCGATCGTCAGCGCGAACTGCATCGCCCCGCCGTCATCGAGGTCATCGCGCGTCACGCACGTCACGACGACATGCCGCAATCCCATCCGCTTTGCGGCCTCGGCCACCGATCGCGGCTCGTCCAACGACGGCGGCGCGTACGGACGGCCGGTGGTCACATTGCAGAAGCCGCAGGAGCGCGTGCAGACGTCGCCGAGGATCATGAAGGTGGCGGTGCCGCGGGAGAAACATTCGCTCCGGTTCGGGCAGGCCAGCGACTCACAGACCGAATGCAGCGACTTCTCGCGCAGCAGCGACTTGATCTCGTGCAGATCGCGAAGGTTGACCTTCTTCTCGCGAATCCAATCAGGGAGGCGGGCAGACATCGTGGTCATCGTAGCAAAACAAAACCGCCGCCCGTTTGGGCGGCGGTTGGTTTGCGTCTAATGCGAATGGGCTTAATGGCCGCCGAACGACTTTTCCAGCGACCGGGCGATCAACTTCTCCGCCTCGGCCTCCGGGATGTTCTTGACGATGGCCACTTCGGAGACCAGCAGGTACTTGGCGCGGTCGTACATCTTCTTCTCGCGGAACGAGAGGCTCTTCTTCTTCTGCACTTCGCTGAGGTTCTTGAGGACGTCGGCCACGTCTTCGAGACGGCCTGTCTTCATCTTCTCGAGGTTCTCGCGGTAGCGGCCCTTCCAGTCGGTGTGCGCTTTCTGGGTGGTCTCTTCGAGAAGGCTCAGGAGGCCTTTGATCTGCGTCTGTTTGTACAGCGGGCGAAGGCCGACGCGATCCGTGTTCTTGATCGGCACCATCAGGCGCGAATTATTCGCGAGCAGTCTGAGGTGGTAGTACGTGTCATCCGCACCCATGATCGGCGAC
>JAXDIO010000095.1:0-12236 GCA_034663965.1 Thermoanaerobaculia bacterium
ACCTCCTCGGCATCCCGCGCGATCACTACTTCGTCCTCGGCTATCCCGACCGCGGGCTGCGCACGATGGTCGACAATCCCGGCGCGATCGTCCGCTCGAAAGCGACGGGCGAGAACAGCGTGCCGTACGCCGACGCGGTGACGCCGCGCGCCGAGTACAGCTACGCGAGCCTGATGCGCGACATCGAGACTGTGATCAGACAGGTGCAGCCGACCACGGTCATCGCGCCGGTGCCGTTCGATCTGCATCCTGATCACAGCGCGGCCGCGGAGATCACCGACGTCGCCCTCGAAGAACTGCAACTCCGTCCAAAGCGCCTCGGCTACCTCGTGCACACGACGCGCAGCCGCATCCACACCGCCTTCGTGAAGATGCCGAAGCGCGCGCTGCTACCGCCCACGCGCATGCAGGCGTTTTCGTGGGCGACGTACGGCCTGACCACCGCCGTGCAGAAGACGAAAACCGACCTGCTGATGACGTACAAGAGCCAGCGGCCCTACGTCTTCCTGCTGCGCAACGCGTTCGTCCGGAAGAACGAGCTGTTCTTCGTGTACCCGCAGTAGGCGCGATCCGCGCAGCGCATTTCTTGCAAATGCGCGCTGCCTTCGCGGTTTTCCTCGCCCTCACCTGCACGTCCGCGGGACCGACTTCAACAACGCCGAAACCGAACAACGCTACCTACGACATCCGCATCCTCCATGGCGATGTCATCGACGGGACCGGCAAGCCGCGGTATCGCGCGGATGTCGGCATCCGAGGCGATGCGATTGCGGCGATCGGCGATCTTTCCAACGCGACGTCGACGATCACCATCGACGCGACGAATCAGGTGGTCACGCCGGGATTCATCGATCTCCTCGGGCATTCCGAGGCTTCCGTCCTGCTCGATCCGCAACTCGAGGGGAAGATTCGGCAGGGCGTGACCACCGAAGTAACGGGTGAAGGGCATTCGCCGGGGCCGATCAACGACGCGATGGCGGCGGAGATCGATCGCACGCGATTGCCGGGCTATCCCGACGCCACGTGGCGATCGCTCGACGATTTCATGCGCGTTGTCGAGAAGCGCGGATCGGCGATCAATTTCGCGTTCTATGTCGGAGCCGCGAACCCGAGGGAGATCGTGCTCGGCACGGCCGATCGCGCGCCGACCGCCGCGGAGCTGGCGCGAATGGAGACGCTGGTCGATGAGTCGATGCGCGCCGGTGCGGTCGGCATGTCGTCGGCGCTCATTTATCCGCCAGGACGCTTCGCAACGACCGATGAGTTGATCGCGCTCGGACGCGTCGTGAGCAAGTACAACGGCAGCTACTGGACGCACATGCGCAACGAAGCGGACCGGATCATGCCCGCGCTCGACGAGGCCTTCCGCATCGGCCGCGAGGCGCATCTGCCGGTCAACATCTTTCACCTGAAAGCCGGCGGAAAGATGCGCGGACACATGGCGGAGATCATCGCCAAGATTGAAGCGGCGCGCGCGAGCGGACTCGATGTGGCGTCGCAGATTTATCCATACACGGCGACGTCGACCGACCTCACCTCGATCGTCTCCGCATGGGCGCTCGATGGCGGCTATCTGCAATTCGTCGCGCGGCTGAAGGACCCGGCCACGCGCGCGCGCATCGCCAGCGAGATGCGCAGCGGCAGCTACATCAGCCAGGGCGGCAATGGCATCCTCGTGCGCGGCATTCAGTCGACCGATCCCGCCATTAAAGCGTTCGAACGGAAGCGGCTCGACGAGATCGCGAAGAGCATGAACACCGATCCCGCCGAGGCCGCGCTGCGAATATTCGAAGACAGCAACTCATCGCCGATCGCGATCTTTTTCGGATTGAGCGAGGACGATTTGAAGCTGGCCATGAAGCAGCCGTGGGTAGCCGTCGGCTCCGACTCCGGCGCCGTCGTCGGTCCGATGCGCCAATTCGGAGCGCACCCTCGCGCCTACGGCACGTTCCCCCGCATCCTCGGACACTACGTTCGCGACGAGCATCTCTTCACGCTCGAAGAAGCGGTGCGCAAGATGACGTCGCTGGCAGCATCGCGCGCGAAGTTCGCGGACCGAGGGGCGCTGCGAGTAGGCATGCGCGCGGATGTCGTCGTCTTCAATCCCGCCACGATTCGCGACGTGTCGACGTACGAAGACCCGCACCATTTCTCCGAGGGGATCTCGAATGTGATCGTGAACGGAGTGCCGGTGCTGCAGGACGGGAAGATGACCGGGCGGCTGGGCGGGAGAGTGCTGCGGCGGGGGTCATAAGGTGGCTGGGGAGGGAGGATTCGAACCTCCGAATGGCGGCTCCAAAGGCCGCTGCCTTACCGCTTGGCGACTCCCCATCACGGTGACGCGGAATCCTAAACGAAATCGCGGATCGGTCATTCCGCGTCGGCTTCACTGCACCTGCGCGAGGAACTTGTCCAGTGCCGCGTTGAACTCGTCCGGCTTGTCGAGCATCAGCCAGTGGCCGGCTCCGGTGATCTTTTCGGCGGGGAAATCGGGGAACTGCGGGCGGAAGGATTGCGGCGACTCGATGTCGGCGGCGTAGATCACGAACTTCGGGCCGGGGTAGGCGTTGACGACGGACTTCGCATCGTATCCGGCGAGGCGTTCGAGTGCGCCGGCGAAGGCGTCTACCTTCGACTTCTCGACCGTTGCAAACACGCGGTCCTGAACGGCTTGCGAGGACGGCTTCAGCATCGGCGCGAACCACATGCGCGTCACTTTCATGCGGTCGGCGCGAAGGGCATCGACGAACTTCTGCATCGGCGGCGACATCGCCGGGACGCTGGCGGCGGAATCCGCGTAGATGACCGCGGCCACTTTGTCCGGATGCACCGCGGCGTACGTGGCCGCGACCGCGCCACCGTAGCTGTGGCCGACCAGGACGAAGCGCTTCAGTCCGATCGACGTCACCGCGGCATCGACGGCGTCGGCATTCGCTTTCGGCGAGTAGTCGCCATTCGCCGCGGGCGCGGAGTTGCCCATACCCGGGAGATCGATCGCGACTGCGCGGCGCGTCTTGCGGAGATGTTCGAGTTGTTTGTCCCACTGCGTCGAATCGGCGCCGTTGCCGTGGATGAAGAGCACCGGCAGTCCGCCGCGGCCGCCGTCGTCGACGTAAATCGTTCCATTTGGCGTCGTAACTGGTCCCGAAACCGGCGCGTCCGCGCATGCTGCCGCAAAAATGAGCGCAATGAGTGAGAGGCGTTTCATGTAAAGTCTCCTTGTCAGCCACGATAGCGGAGCGCCGATCGCATGTCAAGCATGCTTGTCGCTCTTCCGCTCCGGCCACCCACGCTGCTTCACCTCATCGAAGGTCATCAACGAGTTCGCGTAGTAGTCGCGCAGCAGCGTCTCGCGCGGGTTCCATCGCCATGCTTCCTCGATCACCGGCACGCCGCTCCCTTCGAAGAGATCGGAGCGCCATCGTTCGGCCGGCTCGATGAGATGGCGTAATTCGACGACCGGCCGCGCGGCGCGCCAGATCGCCTCCCCCGTTTTTTCGCGCAGCAGCCAGACGCGACTCCGCCACGTCTCGCGATAGCGATCGATGGCGTCGACGATTTCCGATTCCGTCAACGGTTCGCCGGCATCGGCGAAGATCCGCGCCAGGAGTGTCACCGGCGTGACCGGCAGCGCGTTCGAAATCTCCAGCATCACGCGCTCGGCCAGTTCCGTCAGCGCCGCTTTGCGGTCGTCGTACACCGGCGCGAGGATGGCCGGATGCTCGCGGACGAATTCGTCGACCGCGATCGGGGTACCGAACGTGACCACCGCATAGCCGTAACGCTTGAATCGTTTCAGGATGCTCCGCAGCAGATTGCGGAACAGAAAGTCGATCGTGGTCTGCAGCTTGTCCGTCTTCGTCCGCCGGTCTTCCTTTCCCACCAACTCCTCGGTGAGGTTGCGGTCCTCCAGCACGCGGTCGTAATTGATCGCGGTCGGGATCAGAAACAGCGGCGCGCTGAATCCGGGATCGCGCTTGCCCGCCACGATGTAGTCGAGCATCCCCAGCTTCGGCTTCTGAAACGCGCCGTCGCGAGTCAGGCCGCCTTCGATGAAGACGCCCTGCGTCACGCCGTTCTTCGTGATCGTGCTGACGAACGTCGACAGCACCGCGTGGTACAGCGGCTCGCGATACCGACGCCGGATGAAGTAGCCGCCGAACCACTTGAAAAGATGATTCAGCGGCCAGACGCGCGCCCACTCGCCCACCGCGTACGACAGCGAGACGAACTTGAAGAGCATGTGCGCGACGAGGACGTAGTCGGCATTCGAACGATGATTGATGAGGTAAACGACCACCGCATTTTTCGGTGCAGTTGCGTTGAAGTCGCGCAGCGTCTTGTGCTCGACCACCGGCCGATAGAGGAAATGCATGATCGCGCGCGCCAGCGGTGCGCCGACGCGGTAGTACGCGAGGAGATTGAACTTGGGAACGATCTCCCGCAGGTACGTCCGCGCCTGTCGCGTAGCCTCTTCGATCGAGGTGTGATGCTCTTTCGCGTAGCCGCGGATCGCCTCGACCACTTCGCGGCTGCCGAAGACTTCCAGCTCGATGTCGGCATGGCGCCGTTTGAGTTTGAAGCGATCCACATGAATGTGCCGCTTTCGCTGGAAACGGCGCGCGTGCCGTTTGCCCACAACGAGCGCGATCGCGGCGAGGACGATCACCGCGACGAGAACCTCGAACAGAAGTCGCATCGGTGTCGTCCAGTGTAGCCTGACGCTCCCTCGCGCTTGCCTGGTAATTCCGGAGACGCGTCCCTCTAATCGATTACACAAGCCCCGACTGGCGGATTTGGTTCCGGCCCGGGAGACCTGTCTATGACTGCGGAAGCGAGAAAAGCGGTGCGCGGCGTTCTCACTATTTTGGTGCTGGCGTTCTACGCTTGCCGCGCAGCCGAGGAGTCGCCGTCGCAGAAGCTGAAAGCGCTGGCGACGCACTCGGGGCGGCCGATCGACGCGCGCTTGACGGGATTCGACTGGCCTGCCGCGCGCCTGCAACGCGCCACGCACGCGAGCCTGCTCGATCCAGCCCGCCTGGAACTCGCGGGGGCGGCGAGCACCGTCATCCAGTCCCAACTCAACGATTCCTCGGCACGCGCACGCCACGAATCGGGCGCCGCGTACCTGCTCATCGATCGGGACCGCGACGCGATCGACGCACTCGAATCCGCAGTGCGCCTGTCACCAAAGAACGCTGCGTACTGGAGCGACCTTGCCGCCGCGCGCTACACGCTGGCGGTCACCGAAAAGCGTCCTCACGAGCTGCCCCAAGCACTCGCGGATGCCGATCACGCCCTCCGCCTCGATCCGAAACTCAATGATGCCCTCTTCAACCGCGCCCTAATCGTCGAAGCCCTCGGCATCAGCGAAGCAGCCCGCCGCGCCTGGCAACGCTACGCCACCGCCGACCCGTCCTCGCATTGGTCCGCCGAGGCGATGCGCCACCTCGGCGACCTGCGTGTTGTGACGACGCGCGACGAGTTCCAGAATCGCCTCGCCGCCGCGTCTCGCGCTCTGCCCGACAACGCGCCACTCATCGCACTCGCTCGAAACTACCCACAAGAAGCGCGAACCTGGAGCGAAGGTCCGCTATTGGCAAAATGGGCCGACGCCTTTCACAAGGGCGACTTCAAAACCGCCGCGAAAACACTGACAATCGTCCGCACACTCGGCACCGCGCTCGCGGAGTTCAACCACGTGCAATCAGTCGCCGACATCGTGGCCACGATCGACCACGCCAACCCCACCGACACAAAAATCCTCGCCGACGCCCACGCCATCTACCGCGACGGACGCGTCCTGTACAGCCAACGCCGCATCGCGGACGCGCAGAAGAAACTACAGGAAGCGCGAGCCCTCTTCGCCGGAACCGGCAGCCCGATGACGCTGATTGCGGACTACTACCTAGCGAATTGCCTGTATGACAGCAACCACATCGCCGAGGCTGCACGTGCATTGGACGACGTGGCCGAGCGCGTCGATCCAACTCGCTATCCCGGCTTGACGGCGGAGATCAAGTGGGAACGGACGCTGATTCATGGATCTGCGGGTGATTGGGGGGCCGCCATTGGCACAGCCAGCGAGTCGCGGAAAATCTTTGAATCTCTGGGAGAAGTCGAGAACCGCGGAGATATGGACGTTCTGCTGGCGAGTCATCTCGACCACATATCCCAACCGGCGGCAGCCTGGAGAGCGCGTGTCGCCGCGTTCAAGATGCTCAGTCGCGCAGGTTCAACCGATCGAATCCGCAATTCGCTGGTGACAAGTATTAAGGCAGAGATCGAGGAGGCCAAGTTCGAGGTTGCACTTTCGCTGGCAGCGATTGCCGTGGACGACCTCCACCACGGGCGACTGCCCACGGCCCTATGCATGGCCGAATCCTCGCGAGCCCAGGCTCTTGCGAAACTGGGCAATATTGAGGCAGCGGTGAGGTCCATCGGTAGCGCGCGCGCGACAGCGCAGGCGGTCCCCGATCCTGAGCTAAAGCGTCGTACGTTAGCGGACCTTGACATCGCAGAAGCAGCCATAAGGCGCCAGACGCCTTCCGTATCACTACACCTTCTCGATGCCGTAATCGCGTTTTATCGTTCAAGCGGCGCCGCCGCCTGGCTGCCAAGGCCATATCTCGAGCGCGGGCGCACATTCGTCGCGGCAAAGAATGATGCGGCCGCTCTGGAAGATTTCGACACGGCCCTGCGCGAGATTGATTCGGAACGATCCTCGATCACCGACCGTGACCTGCGAGGCATGTTTTTTGACACGGAGCGCGGCCTTGCTTCCGAGAAAATCGCGTTGTTATTGCGGCGCGGCGCCATTGCCAGCGCATTTGAGTTTTGTGACGCGGCTCGTGCCCGCAGTGTGTACGAGCAACGAAAGAGGGGCGCAACAGCAGAGTCCTCTCCGGGGGTCGCCGAACAGTTTCTGCCCCGCCTGCCAGCACGTACCGTTCTTCTCGAATATGCGCTGTTAGAGGACTCCGTCGTGATCTTTTATGCTGCGCCTTCGCATGCAGGGGTCATTCGCGCTGGCGCCTCGCCGGCCGTACTGCGAACGGCGATCGACCGCTGCAACGATCTGCTGCAACATCGAAGCGCGATCCAATCTGTGCAACAACAGCTCGCCGTCCTTTATCAAATTCTGATTAAACCTGTTGCGATGCAAATCGGCGGCGCGGACCGGTTGATCATTGTCCCTGACCGTCAGATCCATGAGGTTCCGTTCGCAGCGCTCTACGACGCTGGACGGCGCCGGTACCTCGTGGACGACTATGCAATTTCGTTTGCACCTAGCGCAAAAATGGTTGATCATCACCCGATCGCTCCGCAGCCGCTGGTGCCGGTACTGGTGGTCAGTGACCCGTCCCTTGACGATGCGTCAGCCCTTCCTAATGCAGCGCGGGAGGCGAACGCAGTCGCGGCGATGTACAACTCTGCGACGGTGCTCATCGCGGAACGAGCCACGCGGGCTCGGTTCATCACAGCCGCACAGAGCAGCGGGATGATTCATTACGCCGGCCACGCAGACAGCAGTTCCGCCGATCCGTTCGGCTCTCTTCATCTGGCATCTGACGCCTCCGGCCGTACAGGCGATCTGAACGCAAACACGATCGCCTCGCTCAATCTCAACAGGGTAGAGCTCGTAATCCTCGCCGCTTGCGGAACGATGCGGGGCGATTTCCAGCATATCGAGGGGATGCCAAGTATCGCTCGGTCATTTCTGACCGCAGGTGCGCGAAATGTCGTAGGAACGTTGTGGGAAGTCGACGACGATGCCGTAGCGCCTCTGTTTCAGCGCATACACACCGAGCTCCGCAAGGGCGCCAGTCCCACAGCCGCGTTGAACACAGCCCAAGTCGCCCTCGCGCATGACCGAGACCCACGTATCTCTCACCCTTCCACATGGGCGCCGGTCGAAATTCTTTCTTATACGGGGGAACAACAGCCGGCAAGGCACGCAAGGAGCAAGTGATGTCCGTTACAAGCATTCAGTTCATAGGCCTTTTCGTTGTCATGATGAATAGTGGTGCGGGACTGCATATTCTGCTGCCTCATTTCCCCGATACACCATTCGCTGACCATATTTCGGTCATTCAATACACTCCTGAACAGGTCGTGAGCACTTCATGGCCGGGAGTAACCGCGTGCGGACCAAATGATTCGTTACGTTGCGCGCCGATCGATGTCGAGACGATCACATTTTCCGGCGCTAGCGATCCGGCGCCGACGGACATCATCGGCGCCATTCCCCACCTCCGCTGCTGCTGTCAGTCAATGACAGACATCCTCGCGAAATATAAAGATCCTAAAGCTACAGGAAAGCTCTCCGCACACATCTTTATCGAACGGGGAATCGCGGAAGCGATCACAGCCTCAAACGGCCGGGTCGATACGTGGGTAACCGAGCACTCTTTTGATCCGGCAGGAATCACACTGACGGGGACCAACGCGAGCGGCTCTTTCAACATCGTTTTCAAACCCGGCGCACAGTTTATGATTCTGAACTCGATGCCCGAGAGTCCCGCAATGCCGCATTTCCTCGCGTACTACCTGATGGGTGTCGGCAGCGACAAGTGCACATCCACCCCGACCAACGATTCGGCGTGCGCTCCCCGTTTGACCGAATGCGTCATTCGCAAGGTCGTCGCATCAACGGCGCGCAAGCCGGCAGTGAAGCCCCCCACCGGCGTTAGCCCGCTGCGCAAACACGTTTCGCCTTTGGAATCGACTGGCGACTGCTCCAACTCCCACTGGCCGTAACCGCCGACCTCGGCTTTGTTCTAGAATCCGCCATCCGCAAGACATGCAGAGGTGGCGATGGCTGAGCAGGGGCGGGTCCTGATCGTTGATGACAACGAGGCGGATCGGGCGTTGCTCGAGGCTCATCTGAGCCGGGACGGGTTCGAGACCGAAACCGCGGCCGACGGCGTCGAGGGGTGGGCGATGCTCGATGCGCATCCCGACCGGTATGATCTTGTCCTTCTCGATCGGACCATGCCGCGGATGGATGGGCTCGAACTACTGCGGCGGATGAAGAGCGATCATCGGTTTCTGATTCTGCCGGTCATTTTTCAGAGCGCGCTGGTCAGCCGCGAAGAGGTCATCGAAGGCATTCGCGCCGGCGCGTACTACTACCTGACCAAGCCGTACGACACGGAGATGCTGCTCAGCGTCGTGCGCACCGCTGCCACCGACCGCGCCGCCGCGCGCGAATTGCAGCACCGCGTGAAGCGTGGGATGCAGGTGCTGCAGCTTCTCGAGGAGGCGCACTTCACGTATCGCACGATCGAAGAGGCGCGCGGGCTCGCGGCGGTGCTCGCGACCGCGTGTCCTGATGCCGAGGCTACCGTGATCGGGCTGACGGAATTGCTGGTGAATGCGGTCGAGCACGGAAACCTCGGCATCACATACGACGACAAGAGCGCGCTGCTCGCGGAAGGCGCATGGGCGCAGGAAGTCGCACGGCGGCTGGAACTGCCCGAGAACCGCGGCAAGCGCGTCGACGTCGAATTCTGCCGCGGCGATAACGAACTGCGCTTCACCATTCGCGATCGCGGCAACGGATTCGAATGGACGCGCTACTTCGAGATCGATCCGCGGCGCGCCTTCGACCGCCACGGCCGAGGGATCATCATGGCGCGGCACGTCAGCTTCTCCTCGATCGAATATCGAGGGACGGGAAGCGAAGTCGTCGCCACGGTTCGTTGCGGTGCAGCCGCGTGAGCGCGACGCCCGGCCTCGCCCGCCGCCTCGGCGCGTTCGACGCCACCATGATCGTCATGGGCGGCATCATCGGCTCCGGCATTTTCATCAACCCGTACGTCGTGGCGCGCGCGGTTCACACGCCGGCGCTGATCATCGGCGCGTGGGCGGCCGGCGGCGTCATCGCGCTGCTCGGCGCGTTCGCGTACGCGGAGCTCGCCGCGTTGCGCCCCGAGGTCGGCGGGCAGTACGCGTATTTACGCGATGCCTACCATCCCTCGGTCGCGTTTCTGTACGGATGGGCGTTGCTGTTGATCGTGCAGAGCGGAGGGATGGCAGCGGTCGCGGCGACGTTCGCGAAGTACGTGGTCACACTCACCGGCGTCGCCATGCCCGACTGGCTGCTCGCCGTCGTCACGCTGCTCATCCTCACGCTGATCAACTGCCTCGGCGTTCGCAGCGGCAGCAACACGCAGACCGCGCTGATGCTGCTGAAGCTCGCCGCAATCGCGATGCTGGTCATCGCCGGCGCGACGATCGCCGCGCCGCACGCCGCCGCGCGGGCAATGCTCGACGCGCCGCTGTCGTCCGATCTCTTCATCCGCTTCGGCGCCGCGATGACGCCGGTGATGTTCGCGTACGGCGGCTGGCAAACGGCGAGCTTCGTCTCCGGCGAACTGGCGCGGCCGCGGCGCGATCTTCCCATCGGACTACTGGCCGGCATCATCGGAGTGATCACCATCTACGTCGGCGTGACGTACATCTGCGTCCGCGCGCTCGGCGCGGATGGATTGGCGAACTCGCCCACGCCCGCCTCCGCCGTGATGCGACTCGCCCTCGGCGAACGCGGCGCGCAACTCATCGCGGCCGGCATCGCCATTTCGACGCTCGGCTTTCTCAGTCAGAGCATGCTCACCGCGCCGCGCGTCTACTACGCCATGGCCGCGGACGGCCTCTTCTTTCGCAGCGTCGGCCGCATCAGCGCGAAGACGCACGTGCCGGTGGTCGCGATTGCGCTGCAAGGAATCGTGGCGATCGTGATCACGCTCTCCGGCACGTACGAACAAATCCTCGGCTACGTCGTCTCGACCGATTTCATCTTCTTCGGACTGACCGGCCTCGCGCTCTTCATCTTCCGCCGCCGCCAGCCGCCCGCGGGATTCCGAACACCGGGCCATCCGATCACGACGGCGATCTTCACCATCTCGTGCTGGATCGTCGTCATCGCTACGATTGCGAAGTCGCCAATCAACAGCCTGATCGGATTCGCGATCCTCGCGGCGGGATTGCCGGCGTACGCGTGGTGGAGAAAAAGCGGAGCACCGGCGCCGCCGCCGGTGCTCCAGTAATTTCGATCACGCCTGCGGCGAAATGCGCACGTTGAGCTTCGGATCGGTTGCCGTCTGCGACTGCTTGAAGACGTTCGTGGCCATGGCGATGATCGAGCTGACGTCGCTCAGGTTGGCGGGGATGATCATCGAGTTGCCGCTCTTCGCGAGCTGGCCGAACTGCTTGATGTACTCCTCGGCAAGTCGAAGCTGCATCGCTTCGTAGCCGCGGGGCGTCTTGATGGCGTCGGCGATCTGCTTGATGCCGTTCGCGGTCGCGACCGCAACGGACTGAATCGCTGCGGCCTGACCCTCGGCCTCGTTGATGGCCTGCTGCTTCTTCGCTTCCGAGGCTTTGATGACCTGCTGCTTGTCGCCGTCGGCGGCATTGATGGCCGCGTCGCGCTGCCCTTCCGACTGCAACACCGTGGCGCGCTTCTCACGCTCGGCGCGCATCTGCTTTTCCATCGCGGCCAGTACGTCCTGCGGCGGATTGATGTTCTTGATCTCGTAGCGCAGCACCTTCACGCCCCACGCTTCCGATGCCTTGTCCACTTCGCTGACGACCATGAGATTGATGTTCGTCCGCTCCTCGAAGGTGCGATCGAGCTCGATCTTGCCGATCTCGCTGCGAAGATTCGTCTGCGCGAGCTGCGAGATGGCGTAGGTGTAGTCGGAAATGCCGTACGACGCGCGGGCGGGATCGAGCACTTTGAAGTAGAGGACGCCGTCGACGGCGACCTGCACGTTGTCGCGCGTGATGCAGACTTGCTCGGGAACGTCGAGCGCGACTTCCTTGAGCGAATGCTTGTAGCGGACGGTGTCGAGGAACGGCACGAGGATGTGGAAGCCGGCGTTGAGCGTGGCGGAGTACTTGCCGAGGCGCTCGACGATCCACGCGTTCTGCTGCGGCACGACGCGGGCGATGCGGCTGATCATGATCATTGCGAAAATGACGATGACGATGGCTACGAGAAGATTGGGCAGCATGACGTTCCTCCGTTGAATGGTTTCACGACGCGCGCACATGGATCGTCAGCCCGACGACCTCTGTGACGACGCAACGTTGGCCTTTTGTCAGTGGTGTCTCTCCAACATTGCGGGCGTTCCAGCTACTTCCCCGCATCTCCGCTTTTCCTTCGGCTGAGACCGGCATATCGGTCATGGCGATGGACTGCTCGCCGACCAGCGAATCGACCACTTTGG
>JAXDIO010000126.1:0-12370 GCA_034663965.1 Thermoanaerobaculia bacterium
AGTCGGCGGGCCGCCAATTTCCGCTGTGTTATTCTCGCGCGCCCATGCCGCTGCACGACAAAAAAGTCGTGGCCGTGCTCCCCGCATACAACGCCGAAAAAACGTTGCAGGCCACGTTCGACGACATCCCCCAGGAGTGGGTCGACGAGATCCTTCTCGTCGACGATGTCTCGCGCGACAAGACCGTGGAGCTGGCCCGCACGCTGCCGATGCGCGTCGTCGTCCATGCGAAGAACCGCGGTTACGGCGGCAACCAGAAGACCTGCTACCGCACGGCCATGGACGAGATGGGCGGCGAGATTATGGTCATGGTCCATCCCGACCATCAATACGATCCGAAGATCATCCCGCAGCTCGTGCAGCCGCTGTTGCGCGGGGAGTGCGAGGCGGTGTTCGGATCGCGCATGCTCGGCGGGCGTCCGATGGAGGGGGGCATGCCGAAGTGGAAGTACCTGGCCAACCTTTTCCTGACGATGGTGGAGAACGCGACGTTTTACATCTTCCTCAGCGAGTACCACTCGGGGTTCCGTGCCTATTCGAAGCGCTACCTCGACGCGGTGAACTTCGAGGCAAACTCGGACAACTTCGTGTTCGATACGGAAATCATCGCGCAGGGCGTGGCCAAAGGGATGCGCATCCGCGAGGTGCCGATCTCGACGCGCTATTTCGACGAAGCGTCGCAGATCGGATTCTGGCGTTCGGTGCGCTACGGCCTCGAAATCCTGAAAACGATGGTGCTCTACAAACTGCACAAGAAGCGCATCTGGTCGCACCGGATCTTCCGCGAGCCGCAGCGGCCGCTCGCCGCCGTCAGCGCGTAGCGATTCCGTGCGCGCGCGCGAACACCTCCGCATCGCGCCTGCTCTTTGCCGCCTCGGCGTCATCGCCGGTTGCTTGAAAGTACGCGGCTTCGAAACGCAGCAGTCCGAGGTAGTCGAGCGCATGTCCGTCGGGCGCGCGGCGGCTTGCTTCGATGAGACGACGGTACCGCTCGATGCGCTCTGCATCATGACTTCCGCACCAGGCGAGGAGCGCGCTGACCGCGATCAGATACGCGGCAGCGACGGCGGGATGCGCGCGGATGGCGATGGCGGCGAGGACGAAAACGGCGATCGCGATGAGCGTCATCACGAATACCGCCACGCGCGCTTGCGGCGGAACGGACTGCAGGAACTGGAACTTGTCGTCGTGCCGGAGTGCGAAGAGGGCGGCGTCCCACAATCTGCGTGGAGCGATGTATTCGTTCAGATCGAGATGCCGCGCGGCGAAGAAAAGCAGCATCGTCCACGCGCTTCCGGCGGCGACGACGATCGCCGCAAGCAAGCGGGGGAGACGCGCCAGCAACGCGGCTAGGCCGATCAGAAAAAAGATCGTGCATGAGTCGAAGCGTCGCTGGCCGAACGCCAGCATCCCCCAGAACGACCGGTCGAACGCGGCGATGATCAGCCATTGCAGGAGGAACGTCACAGTGCCTGCGGCGGCCAGGCGGCGATCGTCGCGCCACAGCAGCAGCAATCCGATCAGCGAAAGGGCGAGCAACGGCGTCCACGTCCACATGCCGTGGTACCAGGAAACGAGCGGAAGGAATGGACGAATGCGTTCGAACGAATGCCAGTCGTTCGCGCCGCCCGACGATGCGAACGCCAGCGGACGTCCGTAGAGAACCTGACTGACGACGAGCTCGGGGAGCGCGCCAACGATGAAGCCGATCGCGGCAATCCAGCTTCGCCGCAGCAACGGCAGCGAGCCGGCCACGATCATCGGCACGAGCACGAACGTGAGATTTTGCGGCCGCACCGCGAAGGCGAATCCACATGCGAGACCGGCCGCGAAGATTTTCCAACCCGTGATCTCGCGCCGTAGCGACAACGCGATCACCACCACCACCGCGCACGCCGCCGCGCTGACGGCGTGCCCCATCGTGGCGTGCCGCAGCGAATACCAGAGCAGCGGCGAGCCGAACCAGATCCCGATCGCGCCAACCGTCGCTGCAAATCGGCTTGTGATCGGCACGGCGGCGTACGCACCGAGCAACAACACTGCGAGTCCTGCCATCGCGCTCGACGCCAGAATCGCAATCGCGTACGGCAGCGAGAAGCCGTTCCGCGGAAATGCGCGCAACATCGGAAGCGCCGCGCGTGCGGCATCGGCGGCGACGTACGCCGGCAACCACGCTACCGCCGGACCGACCGTCCAGTGATCGCTGAGATGTCCGTTCGGCGTAACGTTCGTGAACGCGATCGCGTTGCCGCGAATCATCCCCAGCCGCGCCCATTCGTCGAACAGCAGAAGGTCGTGGTCGATCAACGCAGACGGCAGATACGCCGCGTAACCGGCGCCGTCCGGCTTGACGTATCCCGGAGTCATCCACAGAAAAACGCTGACAGCCCAGACGACGATCAGCACCGCAAACGGCAGTGCCGCAGTGCGCCGCATCAGGACGCGTCCAGCGCCTCGCGCAGCGCATCGGAGATCGCCACGCCTTCGGCCTCGCACGCGCGCGCGACCGCCTCGAATGCCTCGCGGCGCCGTCCGTCGCGCAGCATGTCGAGCACTCCCGCCGCGATGATGCCGTCGAAGAAACGCTTGCGGTCGACGTCGGTCGGCAACACGCTCTTCGCCGACTTCCGCAGCGTCCCCAGCAAATCATTCACCTCGGCGTACTCCGGCCCGATCGTTCGTTGTAGGTCTTCCTTCAACGTTCGTCCGAGCGCCGGCGATTTGCCGCCAGTAGAGATGGCAATTTGGATCGACCCCTTCTCAATGATCGCCGGCACGATGAACTCGCAGAGGTGCGTGACGTCAACGACGTTCACCGGGATCTTTCGCCGCCTGCAGTCGCGCGCCACGCGAGCGTTGACGCACGGATCGTCCGTCGACGCGATCACGATCGAGGCGCCGTCGAGATCCGATTCTTCGTACGTTTTGGGCCGAACCGCCAGCGCGCCGTCACGTTCCCACGTCGCAATCTCTTCGGTGATGGCCGGGCTCACGATCGTCACGCGCCCGCCGTACCGCATCATCGTCTCGGCCTTGCGCGCGCACACGGTTCCGCCTCCGACGATCAGCACGTTCCGATCTTCGATGTCGATGTAGATCGGATAGTAGGGGAAACGTTTTTTCATGTGAATCGGGGAGTGGGGAGTTGGGCGTGGGGTGTGGGAGATTGAAACCGCGATTTTGATTTTGCTCCCACGCCCCACTCCCACGCCCCACTCCCACTCCCCACTCCCATCCTCAATAGATCGGGAACTGATCGCACAGCGACTTCACATCACTCTTGACCTGCGCGATCACGCCGGCGTCGCCTTTCGCATCGAGCACACGCGCGATGAACTCGGCGATCATCTTCATCTCCGGCTCGCGCAGGCCGCGCGTCGTCACGGCAGGAGTGCCGATGCGGATCCCCGAGGCCACCATCGGCTTCTGCGTGTCAAAGGGGATCGTGTTCTTGTTCACGGTGATGTTCGCCGCCTCCAGGAAATTCTGGCCGTCCTTCCCCGTGATCCCCTTCGAAAAGACGTCGGTCATGAAGAGGTGATTGTCGGTGCCGCCGCTGACGATGCGGAATCCGGCGCTGCCGACCGCCTCCGCCAGCGCCTTCGCATTGCGGATGATCTGGGCCTGGTACTCCTTGAACTCCGGCTGCAACGCTTCGAGAAACGCGACCGCTTTCGCCGCGATGATGTGTACGAGCGGGCCGCCCTGAATTCCGGGGAAGAGCGAGCGGTCGAGGTCCTTCGCGTACTCCGCCTTGCAGAGCACGAGTCCGGCGCGCGGTCCGCGCAGCGTCTTGTGCGTGGTGGTGGTGACGAAGTCGGCGTACGGCACCGGCGACGGATGAAGCCCGGCCGCAACGAGGCCCGCGATGTGCGCGATGTCAGCCATCATCAGCGAGCCGCTCTTGTCGCAGATCTCGCGAATGCGTTTGAAGTCGATCACCCGCGAATACGCCGACGCGCCGCAGATCAGCAGCCGCGGCTTGTGCTCCTCGGCCAGCCGCTCCATCTCGTCGTAATCGATCAGCTCATCGTCCTTCTTGACGTGATACGCGACGACGTTAAAGTCGCGCCCCGAGTACGACAGCGGATGGCCGTGCGTGAGATGGCCGCCGTGCGAGAGATCCATCCCCATAATCGTGTCGCCCGGTTTGAGGACAGTGAAGTACACCGCCATGTTGGCCTGCGACCCGGAGTGCGGCTGAACGTTTGCGTGCTCGGCGCCGAAGAGTTTTTTTGCGCGATCGATTGCGATGTTTTCAACGATGTCGGTCGGCCCGCATCCTCCGTAGTACCGCTTGCCCGGATACCCCTCGGCATATTTGTTCGTGAAAACGGAGCCCATGGCCGTGAGCACGGCACGCGAAACGTGATTTTCCGAGGCGATCAGTTCGAGCGTGTCGTTCTGCCGGTCGGTTTCGAGGCGGATGGCGTCGGCGATCTCGCGGTCGACGTCCGGGAGCGCACGCTGGAGGAAATCGTGTCCGGTGGCGGCGTTCTGCGGCTCGTGAATCGTCGTAGTCATCGGGCGATCTTACCCGATAATCGCGGGGCGATGACTGCGCGAACGCGGCTCTTTTTCCTGCTTCTGGGTGCGGTTTTCCTCGCGTTCATCGCCACCTTCGGCTTCTTCTTTTTCCGCGACAACTTCTCGACGCACTACCCGATCAAAGTGCTCTCCGCTACCGCATTTCGATCGGGCGAAATCCCGTGGTGGAACTTCGCCGACGGCGGCGGACAGCCGCTGGCCGGCAACCCGAACACGCTGACGTTCTATCCCGACAACATCCTCTATCTGCTGTTGCCGGCGCACGTCGCCTTCAATCTCCACTTCCTGCTGCACATGATCGCTGGCTGGTTCGCGATGCGATCGCTGACGCGCTCCCGATTCGGCGCTTGGCTTTGGATTCTCTCCGGCGTGGCGATGTCGGCACTGAGTTTCTACAACCTGATCACCGCGATCGCGCTGATCCCCCTCGCACTCCTCGGCGCCGAACGCCGCAACGCCGTGCAACTCGGCGTTGCATTCGGCCTGCTCGCGCTGGCGGGCGAGCCGGTGGTCATCGTCGCCACCGCCATCGCGGTTTTGATTCTCTCCGCGCCCCCGCGTCTCCGCGTGATCACGGTTTCCCTTCTCCTGGCAACCGCAATCGCAGTGCCCCAACTAATCGCGTACTCCGAGATCGCCAAAGAAGTCGAACGCGCCCACGGCTACTCCGCCCAGACCGTGCTCAACGCATCCTTCGATCCCAAACGATTACTCGAGCTCCTTATCGGCCCGGTCATTCACATCGACGCCCCGCATCTCTTCCCATCGCTAGTCCTCGGCCTGATCGTGATTCCCGCGATCTTTCGCCGCTCCCGCTACACCGTCATCGCCGCGACGATGCTCTTCTTCGCCCTCGGCGCATTCAATCCGATCGTGCGAATGGTCGTTGAGTCGGCGAGCGTCCTGCGCATCGGCCGCTTCCCCGAAAAATTCGCCATCGTCATGTGCGCCGCGCTCGTCGTCCTCGCCGCGGAGTACGTCCGCGAATCGAAGACGCCGCGCATCTGGACGATCGTCACGTTCGCGCCGCTCGTCGTCTGGATGATCTTCACGATCCCAATCGATTGGTTCGCGCCGTATCGCGTGACGCCGCAACCGGCGCGCCGCGTCTTCGGTTCGAGCATCGGCGGCGGACAAAACCTCGATCGCGACAACTACCGCGAACGCGCCCGCCGCCTCGAGCCGCTTTTCGGTGCGACGGCCGGACTCGAATACGTCCTCAATCGCTCCGGCGACGGTATGCACTCGCTCCTCAGCCGCATCGCCTCCGAACGCTTCGCGACGACACACAATCCGAACTGGCTGCGCATCGCCACCGCGCGCCCGTCGATCATCCCCGTCGCCTATCCCGCGCCGACCATTCCCGACGCCGTCAACATGATCGAAGCCGGCGCGCCCGCCGTCGCTCCGCAGCCATTCACCTCGGTCCCCGGCGCGCGCGTGACGCGTGTCGCCCGCGACGGCCAGACGATCTCAATCGACGTCGCGACCTCGGCTCCCGCGCTCCTCGCCGTCGACCAGTCCTACTTCCGCGCCTGGTCCGCGACCATGGCCGGCCGTGACCTCGAAACGACTCCCATCAACCTCGACCGCCTCGGTGTAATCGTCCCCGCCACCGGCACCGTCACGCTCACGTTCGGCCGCCACCGCATGCTGATCCGCATTGCCTGGATTCTCTCAACGCTTACCCTTCTTCTCTCCGCGTCTCCGCGTCTCCGCGTCTCCGCGTGAAAAAAACTCAATCGCCGCCCCAGCCAGATACAACGACCCCGCAATGACGACGGATTTGTAGTCGGAAGCCAAGGCCTTCTCGATCGCGCGCGCCGGATCGGGTTCGGCGATTGCTCGCTCGCCGCCGAGTGCCACCAAACGAGCGGCCGCCTCCGACCGCGGCGGATACGGCTCCGTAGCGATGATCGCGTCGAACAGCGGAAAAAGCGCGGCCGTCACATCGTCGATGTTCTTGTCGCTCATGATCCCGAACACGAGCAGGCGCGGACGCCGAACATGATCCGCGATGAATGGCACGATCGCCGCGATCGCATGCGCGTTGTGCCCGCCGTCGATCCAGATCGTTTTCTCGTCACGCTCGATTTTTTCCAACCGTCCGCGCCAGTGTGTTTCAAAAACGCCGCGCTCGATAGAGGCCGCGGTGATCTGTGCCGGTGGTAGCGCCGACGGCTCGTCGGCTGGACCGCCAGCGGCTCGCTGGCCATTCTCGTCCACGTGCCGCCGAGCCGGCGGCGGTAGAGCCGGCGAGCCGCCGGCGCTACGCTTTGGCAGTAGCGGAGCTAACTCCTCCGCCGCACGAACAGCCAGCGCTGCATTGCGCTGTTGGAAATCGCCGGCGAGCGGGGTCGGATGCGTCGACGTCACGATGTGGAACGGATTCCCGAACATCGCCGCGCGGTGACGGAGGACGCCGAGGACGCGCGGATCGTCGTTCGAGGTCAGTACGATCGCGCCGCGATGGATCACGCCTGCTTTTTCGCCCGCGATCTGGCGAATGGTCGTGCCGAGATACTCGGTGTGATCGAAACCGATCGGGGTGATGAGCGCTGCAAGCGGGCGGACGACATTCGTCGCGTCAAGGCGGCCTCCCATTCCGACTTCGAGCACCGTCACGTCACAACCGACGAATGCGATGAAGGCGATGAGGGTCAGAGCTTCGAAATACGTCGGGACGATGCCGGCGCGATCGGCAGCGGCGCGAAGTTTTTCGATCGCGGCGTCCAGCATTTCCGACGAGATCATCGACCCGCCAATCATCCAGCGTTCGCGCAACTCCACGAGATGCGGCGACGTGTACAGACCGGTGCGATATCCCGAGGCGTTCAGAATTGAAGCGAGCGTCGATGACGTCGAGCCCTTGCCATTCGTCCCCGCCACGATGATCGACGGACAGGCGCGCTCCGGATTGCCGAGCTCGCGCAGCAGCGCGCGCATGCGGGAAAGGCCGGGACGGATTCCCGAACCTTGCAGTCCATCGAGCCAGAGCAACGGCTCGGACGTCACGACGCCGCTTCGCGCCGTTTGCCGGTAAACATGCGGAGGAACCGCGCCAGCGCCGGTTTCATCTCCGAACGCGGCGTGATCAGGTCGACCATCCCATGTTCGACGAGGAACTCGGCGCGCTGAAATCCCTCGGGGAGCGTCTGCCGAATAGTCTGCTCGATCACGCGTGGTCCGGCGAAGCCGATCAGCGCCTTCGGCTCGGCGATATTGAGATCACCCAGCATCGCGTATGACGCCGTTACGCCGCCGGTAGTCGGGTCGGTGAGGATCGAGACGTACGGCAGCCGCGCCTCGGCGAGCCGCGCCAGCGCCGCGGAGATCTTCGCCATCTGCATCAGCGAGAGAATCCCTTCCTGCATGCGCGCGCCGCCGGACGTGGAGACGACCAGCAGCGGCTCTTTTTTTTCCAGCGCGCGCTCCGCAGCGATGGTGATTTTTTCGCCGACTACGGAACCCATCGAGCCGCCCATGAACGCATACTGCATCGCGCAAATCACGACGCTGATGCCTTCCAGTTTCCCCTCAGCGCACAGCACCGCGTCGCCTTTGCCGACGCGCGCTTCGTAGACTTTCAGCCGGTCGCGATAGCGCTTCGTGTCGCGGAATTCGAGCGGATCGGCCGAGCGGATGTCGCCGGCGAACTCCTTGTACTTGCCGTCATCGAAAAGGATTTCGAAGCGCTCACGCGCGCTGAGGCGGAAGTGGTAACCGCATTTCGGGCAGACGTTGAAGTTCTGCTCGACCTCTTTGCGATAGACGATCTCTTTGCAATCGTCGCACTTGACCCACAGCCCTTCAGGAATCGCGACCTGCTTCTCGACCGCTTCCTTCGGCTTTTTCTCTTTCCGGAACCACGCCATGGCCGGGGACTCTAGCGCAAATAGGAGCGGTTCGTCAGATCTCGCGGAAGATGTATGGCCGCAGCACGTCGAGGTTGTCCTCGAGCTTCGTCACGTCGAGCAAACGCAGCGTGGCCGCGATCGACGACAGCAGCGAATTGCCGTCCTGCGGCGTGTAGCAGAAGCCGACCACCTTGCGCGGATTGGGCACCGTCAGGGTCGACAACGGCATCACGGTCTGGTTGAGGATGCGGCCGAAGTAGCCGTGGTCGCGTCCGAACGAGAAGATCTGGTTCACCGACCGCTTGTTGGTGCAGGCCACACGCGGATTCGCGCGCAGCAGCGACTTGACCTGCTCGAGCGTCGTGTCGTGTTTGAGATCGAGATCGAACCATAGCGTGTGCATGTACTGCGTGTTGATCTTGATGGCCGACGAGAAGAGGTTCAGCTTCTCGCCGAGGGTTTGGAAGAGGTGATGGGCGTCGCGGGCGTGATGCGTGCCGAACTCCGGATCGTCATGTTTGCCCGCTTCCGGCGCGGCAATGAAGCCTTTCGAATCGGAGACGTCGTTCGCGCGGCGCATGCAGACGAAGCGACCGGCGGCGAGATCGATCTTGCCGTCGCGCGTGGCGATGGTCTTTAGCAAAACGGAGATGTTGTGCGTGTTGCAAGAAACGATTTGCACGAACCGCTCGTCCGGCGACTGCACCTCTTCGTTGATGCCGCGCGCATACGGCTTGCCGAATCCAAACTCGGATCCCTGCGCCAGAAAGCCTCTCGGGCCTTTGCAACCGTCGTAGTACTTCGCTTTGTTGTCGAGTCCTGCCGGCGTGCAATCCACGACCACCGTCGCTCTCTCCAACGCCTCCTCGGTCGTGAACGAAACGCGATGCCCGAGCCGCGTGAACTCGTCGCGCGCATCCTCGTCGACGACCAGCCGGCCGCCCTTGTTGATCAGGTGCTCGACCATGGCCTTGTCGTCCGACTTCGGCGTGCGCTTGTGGAACGTGACTTCGTCGATGCCCCACTTTTCCTTGAAATCCGTAAACAGCCCGATCAGCGGCTCGCCAATCGTGCCGGTCCCGACAACATGAACGATGTTCTTCTGCGACATGACGCAAGCCCCCGAAAAAAGCGCGCGGATTGTAGCAGGGTAAGTAGGGAGGGCATGCGCGATGAATCAACGCGATGTCTTCGATACCTTCATCGCCGCAGGCTTTGCCTTTTCAGGCTTCCGCGGCGACGGTCGTGGAGCCACTCGGGGCGAGACCCGTACCGACGTCCATACGATCTCGTTCGCGATCAGAGGCACTTCGCGGAGGAAGGCTGCCCAGTACCGAGCCAGCGGTGCGCTAACGGGCATCGACACCTCGGTTTCGCCCGTGCTCTTTCCGTACATCACGACTGCATAGGGTCCGCTGTCGAGTTGCACGAGACTACCGATGGAAGGTTCCGCGGCGGCAAGAGGATCGGCCTCGCTGAATTCGACAGGAAACAATTCGCGAAGTCGGTCTTCCGATAACTGCAGAAGCGCCACCGGTTTGGCGTCTTCGTTCAGTTCGTCGGGTTTTGCTCGTCGCATTCGTCAACTCGCTTCACAATTCTAGCAGCGATCAAGGCAACATCTGGGTCGTCTTCGGATTGGACTACGCCTGATCTTCCGATGCTCCATGCAGCCGTTCGAGGCACGTCGTCGTCGGGAGCGACGGTCGTGAAGAATTCAATTCCGCAGCGTCCAGGCGGTAGCGGTCCGAGACGTGCCTTGACTCTGGGGAACAAGCCGGCTGCGATATTTCTGTCCGGTCGGCCGCCGACCAACCCTGTGTTGCACATCAGCTCGTTTGTCGCTGCATCTTGGAACCGATGAAACGGCCCGTATTCACGAAGCGTGAACGTTCGTGTGACCGCCAATCACACGCTCCACTCGTCGATCAAACTCGCGACCAACGCCGTCCATCCCGTTTGGTGCGATGCGCCCAAACCTTCGCCCGTGTCGCCGTTGAAGTATTCGAAGAACCATATCAGGTCCTTCCAGTGCGGGTCGTGGGCGAAGAGCTCGGCCTGGCGTTTGCCGCGCGGGCCGTTCGATGCGCGATAGCCGTCGGCGTCAGGGAGGAAGATGTTGGTCATGCGGCGGGCCAGGTCGGCGGCTAGGCCAGTGAGCGTGGTCGTGTTTTCCGGCGGCGGGACGGGGACGTTCGTCAGCGTCATGCCGCGGCGGCGAGTGCTGCCGGCGCCGAGGCCTTCGTCGGCGCGGGTGTCGATGAAGGTGACGTCGCGGTGCGCGGGTTCGGGGAAATCGGCGCCGTCGCGGAGCGCCACGCGGACGGTGCCGCTGTAGGCCTTCTCCAGTTTGCGCAGCGTTTCGATCATCAGGAACGTCGTCGGGAACCAGACGGGGCCGCGCCAGTTGCTGTTGCCGCCTTTCAGTTTGGTGGACGATTCGGCGGGCTCGTAGGCGACCGAGGCGTTGCCGAAGACGAAGGGCTGTTGTTGATGCGCCTTGCTCAGACTACGCAGGCCGAATGTGGAGAGAAACTCGGCCGGATCGGCGACGCGAGCGAGCAAATGTTGAAGCTGATTCTGATCGACCACCGCGAGCACGTGGGTCGTATCGCCGTTGTCGTGAACGGTGCTGACGCAGTAATCGACGATGTCGGCGCGGTGTTTCATGAACCAGTCGAAGTTCTCGCGGAAGACGGCGAACGGCTCCAGCCACTTTCGCTCGAGACGCTCGATCGCGTAGAGCGGAATCAGGCCGACCAGCGAACGGACGCGGAACGGGACGTTCGTGCCGTCGGGAAAGCGCAGCAGGTCGTAGAAGAAGCCGTCCTCTTCGTCCCAGAGCGTGCGGTCGCCGCGCATCATCTTCATGGCCGCGCCGATGTAGACGTAGTGTTCGAAGAACTTGGTGGCCAGGCCTTCATACGCCGCGTTGTCGCGCGCGAGTTCCAGTGCCATACGCATCATCACCAGCGAGAACATCCCCATCCAGCCGGTGGCGTCGCTTTGTTCGAGCGATGCGCCGCCGGGGAGTTGGTCGCTGCGATCGAAGACGGCGATGTTGTCGAGGCCGAGAAAGCCGCCTTCGAAAACGTTGTTGCCTTCGCGGTCGACCTTGTTCACCCACCACGTGAAATTCAGCATCAGCTTGTGAAAGCACTTCTCGAGGAACGGCCGGTCGGCGCCGTTGCGAATGCGGTCCATGTTGTAGACGCGCCAGACCGCCCAGGCGTGCACCGGCGGATTGAGATCGGAGAACTCCCACTCGTACGCGGGGATCTGCCCGTTCGGATGCTGGAACTGCTCGAACAGCATCAGCCAGAGCTGCTCCTTGGCGAAATGCGCGTCGATGAGCGCCATGACTACGGTGTGGAAGGCGAGGTCCCAAGCCGCGAACCACGGGTACTCCCACTTGTCCGGCATCGAGAGGATGCGCATCGAGTTGAGGTGGCGCCAGCGCGCGTTGCGCCCGTGCTCGCGCTGCTGCGGCGGCGGCGATTTCGGATCGTCGCCATCGAGCCAGATGTCGACATCGAGCAGGTAACTCTGCTTCGACCAGAGCAGTCCGGCGAAGGCCTGGCGCTGGATGTTGCGCTCTTCGGCTTTGGCGTTCTTCGGATGGAGCGTCTCGTAGAACTCATCGGCTTCAGCGCGCCTGATTTCGATGACGTCGTCGGAACTCCGCGGATGTCCGCTCGGTGCGAGGCGCATGGTCATGCTGTACGACGCGCCGGCGTCGATCTCGACGCGTTGCCAGCCGCACGCTTTCGTTCCGATGCGCGCCGGGTTTATTGCATCGCTCTCGCCGTTGACGATGCGTCGATGAAACGCGTCCTTGACGAATTGGCTGCGCGATGGCGCATTCCAAACGCGTGGTCCATTCGTCTCGTTGTCGGTAAAGAGCAACTCGGTTCCCGGCGGAAACTCCAGAACGTGCGGTCCGAGGTGCGCGTTGTGGAGGAGGC
>JAXDIO010000135.1:0-6431 GCA_034663965.1 Thermoanaerobaculia bacterium
TGCCGAACCTGCGCTGGACGCAGTCGATCGTCGAAGCCTTCTCGCGCATCGAAGGCCTGACCCGCGAGCGCCGCCGCGTCGCCACCTGGTACAACCACTTCGGCGGTACGATCGCGCCGGTGATGAAGATTGGCGGGTGGAACTTCACGGGGAAGCAGGAAACCGCACCGCTGTAGCAGTGGCACAACCCTCGCTCCGCGAATCTGACGATTCATGTCTCAATACATCCTTCGCCGATTCCTGCAGATGATCCCGATTACCTTCGGGATCCTGACGCTCGTCTTCTCGCTGATCCACATGATCCCCGGCGATCCGGCCGTGCAGATCGCGGGCGAAAGCGCGCGGCCGGAGGACGTCGCGGCGGTGCGCAAGGCGCTCGGACTCGATCAGCCGCTCTGGACGCAGTACGTCCACTACGTCACGCACGTCATTCGCGGCGACTTCGGCACCTCGTTCCAGACGAACCTCAGCGTCGCCGATCAGATCAAACAGCGCTATCCGGCCACGATCGAGCTGGCCATGGGCTCGATGTTCATCGCGCTTCTCGTGGCGTTTCCGCTCGGCATCATCTCCGCGATTTATCGAAACTCCTGGATCGACAACGTGGCGCGATTCTTCGCGCTCATCGGCGTCTCCATGCCCAGCTTTCTGTTCGGCCCGCTGCTCATCATCGCCTTCGCCATCAATCACGAATGGTTCCCTGTGTCCGGGCGCGACGCCGGACTTCGATCGCTCGTTCTCCCTTCGGTGACGATGGGATTAGCGCTCTCCGCAATCCTGACGCGCATGATCCGCATCTCGCTCGCCGACGAGTTGACGCAGCTCTACGTCACGACTGCCGTGGCGAAAGGCGTCACGCGCGCACGGGCAATCTTTCGCCACGCGCTGAAGAACGCGCTGATCCCGGTCATCACCGTGCTCGCGCTGCAGTTCGGATCGCTCCTCACCGGCGCCATCATCACGGAGCAGATTTTTTCCTGGCCGGGATTAGGTCGCCTGCTGTTGACATCGATCTCTAACCGCGACTATCCGCAAGTGCAGGCGTCGATCCTCGTGATCGCATTGACCTACATCCTCGTGAACTTTGCCAGCGACCTGCTGTACGGGGTCGTCGATCCGCGGATCAAACTCGAATGAAGCGCCTTCTAAGAAACTTCGCTTTCACCGCCGGCCTGCTGTTGACGGTCGCGCTGGTGCTCGTGGCCATCGCCGCGCCGCTGCTGGCGCCGTTCGATCCGAATGCGCAGGACACCGTTCGCCGCCTCGAGCCGCCGTCGCACGGACATCTCCTCGGCCTCGACGATCTTGGCCGCGACGTCCTCTCGCGCATCATCTGGGGTTCCCGCGTGTCGCTGCGCGTCGGATTTAGCGTCGTGATTCTCGCCTCGTTGATCGGTGTCACCCTCGGCGCGATGGCCGGTTACTTCGGCGGCTGGATGGACACGCTGATCATGCGTATCACCGACATCCTGCTGGCCTTCCCCGGCATCCTCCTCGCGATCGCGCTGGTTGCCGTGCTCGGCCCAAGCCTCAACAACGTCGTGCTGGCGCTGGTGGTGATCGGATGGGTCGGCTACGCGCGCCTCGTGCGCGGCCAGGTTCTGAAAGTGCGCGAGATGGAGTACGTCGTCGCCGCGCGCGCGATGGGCGCCCGCTCGCCGCGCGTGATCATGCGCCACGTGCTGCCGAACGTGATCAACCCGTTGATCGTGATGGCCACCCTCGGCCTGGCCGGAACGATTCTCTCCGAAGCCGCGCTGTCGTTTCTCGGCCTCGGTGTGCAACCTCCGACACCATCGTGGGGCGCGATGCTGACCTCCGGCCGCCGCTACCTCGGCCTCGCCAACCATCTCGCCATCTGGCCCGGCGTCGCCATCATGCTCGCCGTGATGGGCCTCAATTTCCTCGGCGACGGCCTCATCGACGCACTCGATCCGAAGTATCGCAAGGACATGTAGGCGCTACGGCCGACGCTTCATGAAAACAACAACCGCTCGCGCGGGATCATCACGGAACGTGCGCACCGGCGTGTAGCCGTTCGCGCGAAGTGCATCGACGCGTGACGGAACATCGAGATCCGTCTCATACAACGACACCGCATCCGCGTTAACCTCGGACAAATTCTCCGGCGGTGTGCCGATGTCCGACATCGCCATCTTGTCGCCGAGGTAGAGCTTGTCGCCGTAGGACCAGAGTTGAGAGGCGGCGATGGAACGGATCGACGGATTCGACGCAATCCACTGCGCTGCCATCACGGACGGCTGTGATTTTCGCGCGAGGTAGCGAAGGCCGTGCAGATCCCACACGATTGAAATCGCCACGAGCGCGACGGCGATCCGGCGATTGCGTATCGATGCAAATCCGATCGCCGCGGCGATGCAGAGGAACGGGATGAGCACCTGCAGATACCGCAGCTCTTTGTGTTTGATCGCTGAGAACGCGATGAGCGGGATGACGATGAACCATATGGCGCGGCTGCGGCGCGCGTACCAGAGCAGCGGCAGCAGCGCCGGCGAGCACCAGCGGACGATGTTCGCGATGTACCACCACGGTGCCTGGTACTTCACGCGCGATGCGAAATCCGGCGCGACGAGCGTGAGATGCGCGAACTTGATCGCGCTGGAGAAGGGAGTGCCCCAGGTCATCCAGTCGTAGATGCCGACGGTGAGTATGATCGCGACAGTCACTCCGAGTATCACCTTCAGCGCCTGCATCAGCGGCACAGACAAGAGTGTCTGTGCCACACCAGGTCGCGCGTGAATTGGACATTCGCGCGAGCGGCCAATGTGGCACAGACATTCTTGTCTGTGCTTTGTGACCATCAGCAGAATGGGAGCAAGGAAGACGATCTCACTGAAGCGATCCGCGAACGCCACTCCGATCAGCAACCCCGCAACGAACGGCCATCGATCGACAATCAACGCCGCGGCCACGACGCACGCCGCGGCCAGCGTCCGCGGATAAACCGTGCTCCCGAAGCTCAGCGGGATCCAATGCGTCGCGAAGAGCAGTGCGGCCACGATCGCGGCGCGTTCGTCGCACCAGCGCAGCGCAAGGCGATACACCAGCCAGATCGTCAACGACGACAACACGATGAACGGCAGCGATGCGAGAAAGATCGTCGTGCGCGTGGAAACGCCGCGCGACAGCCACACCACCGGCGCCACGACGACATCCGGCACGAACAGATTGCGGATATCCCACGGCGTGTACGCCAATCCGCGCGCGCGCCGGAACGCCTCGGACAGTACTTCGACGTCGTCGCCAGTCAGGAATCCGTAGTAGCGGGACGCCAGCCAGAGTTGCGCGGCGGCCGTCGCGGCGATGATCGCCGCCAGCGGCTTACGCATCGCCGATCAGCGCCAGGAACTCGTCCTCGGTCAGCACCGGCACGTTGAGCGACTTCGCTTTCTCGAGTTTCGATCCGGCCGCTTCGCCGGCGACGAGATACGACGTCTTCGCCGAGACCGATCCCGACGGTTTGCCGCCTTCGCGTTCGATGAGCTTGTGGATCTCGTCGCGCGAATAACGCGCCAGCGTCCCGGTGACGACTAGTGTCTTCCCCGCCAAACGATCGCCAAGAACCGCGGAAACATGCGTCGGCGCGACGCCGAGGAGCAGCATCTTCTCGATGCGCTCCCGATTGGCCGGTACGGAGAAATAGAACGTGATCGCTTCGGCCACCTTCGGTCCGATCTCCGCCACTTCCACCAACTCCTCGGTGGTCGCATTCATCAGCGCCTCGATCGATCCGAAGCGATCGGCCAGCAGCTTCGCGGCGCGCTCGCCAACCATCCGGATTCCGATCGCGAAGATCACGCGCGACAACTCCGCCGTCTTCGATTTCTCGATCCCCTCGGCCAGCTTTCGCGCGGATAACTCGCCCTTGCCCGGCAGCTTCGCCACGTCCTCTTCGCGCAGTTCGTAGAGCGACGCGTAGTCGGTGATGAGATTCGCGTCGAGCAGCTGCGTGATCGTTTGGTATCCGAGGCCCTCGATGTCCATCGCCTTGCGCGCGCCGAAGTGGAAGAGCGATTCGCGCACGATGGCCGGGCAGCCCTGATTGATGCAGCGGATGGCAACCTCACCTTCGAAGCGATGCGTCGGCTCATGACAAGCCGGGCACTCTGTCGGCAGCGGAACCGGCTCGGTTCCCTCGGGGCGTTTCGCGATCAAAACGTCGACGACTTTCGGGATGATGTCGCCGCCCTTTTCGACCACGATGGCGTCGCCGACGCGCACGTCCTTGCGCGCCACCTCATCGAAGTTGTGCAGCGAGGCGTTGACGACTTTCGTTCCGCCGATGTGCACCGGATCGAACTCCGCGACCGGCGTCACAGCACCCGTGCGACCGACGTACAGATTGATCGCGCGCACGACTGTCTCCGCCGCCTCGGGTGGATATTTGAACGCGATCGCCCACCGCGGGGCTTTGGATGTTGAACCCACCTCCTGCTGCTGCGCGCGGCGATTGACTTTGATGACGATACCGTCGATGTCGAAGGTGAGGTCGTGGCGCTGTTCGCGAATTGTCTCGATGAACGCTTCGACCGCCGTCAGACTCGGGAACACGCCGCGCTTCGGATTCAGCGGAAATCCCATCGACGCCAGCAGCTCATACGCCTCGGATTGCGACGTCACGCGAATGTCGTCCGCGGCGACGAGGTGATAGACGAACGCGCTGAGCCGGCGCTGGGCCACCAACTTCGGATCCTTTTGCCGCAGTGATCCCGCCGCCGCGTTGCGAGGATTGGCGAGCACTGCCTGGCCCGATTCCTCCAGCTGATCGTTGAGGATTTTGAAATCGCCGGCAGAGATGTAGATCTCGCCGCGCACCTCGACACGCTTGAACTTCGTCGCGATCTTCAACGGCAGCGCGCGCACGGTGCGCACGTTTACCGTCACATCGTCGCCGCGCACGCCGTCGCCTCGGGTCGCAGCACGAGACAACGCTCCGTTTTCGTAGAGCAGATCGATCGAGACGCCGTCGATCTTCAACTCGGCCTCGTATTCGACTTCGTCGACGCCGAGTCCTTTCTTCACGCGCGCATCCCACTCGTGAAGCTCCTCGATCGTGTACGCGTTCTCGATCGACAACATCGGCGGCTCGTGGATGACGGTGGCGAAGTCGCCGGTCATCGGCGCGCCGCCGACGCGCTGCGTAGGCGAGTTCGCATCGGCGAACTCCGGGTGCGCCGCCTCCAGCTCCTGCAAGCGCTTCAGCCGCTGATCGAACTCAAAGTCGCTGATCTCCGGCGCCGCCTCCAGGTAGTACAGCCGGTTGTGCCGCTCCAGCTCCGCACGCAACTTCTCGATCTCTTTCTTCGGCGTCATTGCGGCCTGGAAAGATACCGCGACCGGTCCACCGTTTTCTCCACGAATCCCATCGCGCGCAATCGCTCGTCGATGGTCGTGAGAAACGTGCGCCGGCCTTTGATCAGGTTCAGGTTCAGCGCGACGAAGCGCATGCCGCGGGCAGTGTCGTAGTAGACGATCATCCGGTCGCCGCCGATCATCTGTTCCGTTCCTCGAATGTCCGACCACCGCAACATTCGCGAACGAAACTGATGCAGTGGGCGCAGCGTCAGCGTCACCTCCCGCACCTCGGCCACCGCGCGGCGCGTGCCGAGCCAGACTTTCAATCCGCCGATCCAGAGCGTGGCGATGTACGCCCACACCGCGCGCTCGCCGATCCAGCCGTAGCGCGCGGCAGGGTTTGCGATCAACGCAATAACAATCGCCGCCGTTACGCCCGCCGCAACGAGGACGATCGACAATCCAGCCCGGCGCACCCACGGCCGGAACGCGTAAGTCTCAACGAGTGCAGTCATTGCCAGCCGAGGGGCGATGCCGTAATCTGTTGAAACGATTAAGCCTGAGGCCGGTATGCATTTCGCATAATGGACTTGCGAAACCGGGCAGCGACACAACCTCATCATGACTGGAAAAATCGACGGAAGCGGCCGAAAGATATTGGTCATCGACGACGACCTTGCCATCCGCGTCCTGCTGCAGGCGGTCCTGAAGCGGATGAAGTTCACCGTGGAACTGGCCGAGGACGGGCAGGTCGGGTTGGACAAGTTGAAGCATGACGGCTCGTACGATCTGATTCTCCTCGATCTGATGATGCCGCGCGTAAACGGCTACGAGTTCATCGACCGGGTCACGAAGGAGTACCCCGATCAACGGCCGCACATCATCGTCTTCACCGCGGCGGGGAAGCGCGGCGTCGAGAAGATCCCGGCGGACGCGGTCTGCAACTCCATCCTCAAGCCGTTCGATCTGGAGAAGTTCATCGAGATGATCGGCGAGTGCCTCGCTGGATCGCACGAGGTTCACGGCGTGCGGCCGCCCGCCTGAGCGAGCTTCCACTCGATCTGCCGGATGATGCCGAGGAGGATGGTGGCCTCGCGGCCGTCGAGATCGGCGCG
>JAXDIO010000153.1:0-3902 GCA_034663965.1 Thermoanaerobaculia bacterium
CGGCGCGGCGTGGCTGTACTGGAACCATCAACAAGGAGTCGCAGCCACGACCACCGCGCCTGCCCGCTAATCGCATGGCCTCCTCGCCCCGCCTCCTCTTCGGATTTCTGCTGCTCGCCGCACTTGCATGTCGCGGCGACGTCGCGCATCTCGATCAGGACGCGAAGATGGCGTACGGCGTCAAGCCGGCCGTCGTGCGCATCAGTGCCTTCGCCACCGCGGAGTTTGCCTACGACACGGATGCGATGCGCGAAGTTGAGAAAGATCTTCGCGCCGCGGGTCACGAAGTTCACGGCGTCTATAACAAAGACATCGATTCGGTTCCGACGGGTGCCGGCGGTTCCGGCAGCGGGTTCATCGTTCACCCGGACGGCGTGATCGTCACTTGCGCGCACGTCGTGACGCCGACGCGCGACCGGGACACGGTGCAAGCGACGTTGATGCGCAACGGCGCCATCGCCGCTCTGCTCAAATCATTCCCCATCGATATCCTGCGCACACTCCATCGCGACAACCTGCTCGAGCGACAGGTGACGATCGTCATGAGGTATGGCCGGCTCGTTCAGGTGAAGGTCACCAATGACGTTGAGCTCTCCAACGGCGAGAAGCTGCCGTTTACGATCGACCGCTTTTCACCCGCGCTCGCGCAACGCGGCACCGACCTCGCGCTGCTGCGCGTTAATCACAAGAACCTCCCCGCGCTCACGCTGGGCGACTCCGACTCCACGCGCGTCGGCGAATCGATCTGGTCGGTTGGTTACCCAGCGGTGGCCAGCAGCACCGACGACGTCATCGGCGGCTGGCTGTCGCGCGACAGCGATCTCGAGGCCACATTCAATCCCGGCATCATCACCGCCATCAAGCGCGACGTCACCAACACGCCGGTGTTTCAGTCGAATGTCGCCATCTACCGCGGCAACTCCGGCGGACCGGCCGTCAACCGCGGCGGCGAAGTGATCGGCATCTCCACGTGGGGACGCACCGACGCGGAAGCGATCAAGTTCCTCGTCCCCATCAACGTCGCGCGCAGTTTTCTGCGTGACGCAAACGTGCCGGTCAACGTCGAAGGCGAGTTCGATCAGCACTATCGCGCGTCGCTCGATGCCGCGCAGGACGGCAAATGGACGCTGGCCTCGACCGAGCTGGCCAGCGCGAGCAACATCTTCCCGAACTCCCCCGACGTCATCCGCTTCCGTCACGACACCGATCGCGCGCTGCAGTCGAGGCCGCTCTGGCGCAAGCATCCTGTGGCCAGCATCGGCGCCGGCGGCGCGCTGGCGGCGATCGTGATCGGACTGGCCATCCCGCGCGTGCGCCGTCCGCGCATCCCGCTGGACATGCTCAAAGTGACCACCGAGCGCGTCGTGTCGCCGAGCAGCGCGCCGGCCGGTGCGCCGCTGATGCTCGGCAAGTTCACCATCCTCAACGGAACCCGCGCCGGCGAGCGCCTCGGCCTCGGCGGATCGGGCATCCGCGTGGGACGGGAAACGGCAATGTGTGAGATCGTATTGGAGAATCCTAAGGTCTCCCGGCTGCATGCAGAAGTGGTCTCGATCGACGGCAAAGTGCTGCTGATCGACCGGAATTCGTCGAACGGGACGTACGTCAACGACCAGAAGATCGACAAGCGATTCCTCAAAGACGGCGACATCATCTACTTCGGCGGGCGCAACGCGGTTGCGGTCGCCTTCCATGCGTGAGGCATTGAAACGTGGCTGACAAGCGGTGTGAGAACGGGCATTTCATCGACGAGAGCTGGGACCTTTGTCCGTATTGCCCCGCGGAGAACGCTGAATCCGACGTCCCGGTGGTCCGTCCGACGCGATTCGGCGAGCCTTCGCGGCCCGTTGCCGTTCCGCCCGAGCCGATCCGCCGTCCGACCGCCGTGCCGCCGCCGACGATGAATCGCGATTCCGCCGTCGCCGTCGCTGACCAGCCGGTGGAGCGGACGGTCGCGGTGCAGAAACTCGATCCGCTCGCGGCGCCGAAGCGGTATGTCGTCGGCTGGCTCGTTGGATTGAACGGTGCGGCGCGCGGCGAATCGTTCCCCGTCCGCATCGGACGCAACGTTCTCGGGCGCGATCGCCGCTCCGACATCGTCGTCAATGATGATCAGGCATCGTCGCATCATGCCGATCTCGTGTTTCGCCCCGAGGAGAGACGGTTCATTTTGATGGACCACAACTCGACGAACGGGACGTACGTCAACGATGCCGAGATCGAGCCGCGGCGCGACCTTGCGCCGAAAGACATCGTCCGCGTCGGCTCGCACAAATACCTGTTCATGCCGCTGTGCGACGAAGGTTTCTACTGGGATGAAGAGGGCGCGCTGAAATGATCGGCAACATCGTCGGCAACTACCGCATCGAGCGCGAGCTCGGCGAAGGCGGCATGAGCCACGTCTACGTCGGCCGCACCATGTCGCGCACCGACATCCTTCCCGCCGACTACGAGGTCGTCCTCAAAGTCATGAGCGAAGAGCTGGCCGGCGAAGTCACGGCGCGCAAGCGCTTCGTCAAGGAAGCGCACATCCTCGAGAAGCTGCGCCACCGCTACATCACCCGCTTTTACGAATTCATCAACAACGCCGATCACGCCGTGCTGGTGATGGAGCTCGTCGAAGGCACGCCGATCGACGTCCTGCTCACCGAGCGCGGCGCGTTGCCGATCGCCGACGCCATCACCACCGCGCAATGCCTGCTCGAAGCGCTCGTCTACGCGCACGGCAAAGGCATCGTCCATCGCGACATCAAGCCGGCCAACCTGATCCGCGAGGGTGCCGGCGCCGGCGTCGTCAAAGTGACCGACTTCGGCATCGCCAAGATCAAAGAAGGCGGCACCGGCAGTGGCCAGACCGTCTTGACGAAGTCCGGTTTCCTCCTCGGCACGCCGCACTACATGTCGCCCGAGCAGATCCGCGAGCCGAAAGATGCCGGCGCCAAGAGCGACGTCTACTCTTCCGGCGTCGTGCTCTACGAGATGCTCACCGGCGCGCTGCCGTTCAACAGCCGCTCGCTGCCGAAGCTGATCGATGCGATCTATCGCGGCGAGAAACAGCCGCCGCGCGCCTTCCGTCCCGAGATCGATGCCGACCTCGAAGCGATCGTGCTGCGCGCGATGCATCCGCGCATGGAGCAGCGCTACGAATCGGCGCGGCAGTTCTTCGAGGCGCTCGAGGAGTACAACCTCCGCCCCGGCTACACGCCGACCATGCGTCCGATTCCTGCGGCGACGCCTCCGCCCAACGCACCGCCGCAGTGGCAGCTCGTCCACGTGAAGGCAGAAGCGAACGAAAAACACTCGCTGAGCGGCGACAGCATCATGGTCGGCCGCGACCGCACCTGCTCGGTCGTCCTCGCGCACCCGGCTGTTTCCCGCCGCCACGCCCGCATCACCATGGCCGGCAGCGCGCTCACGCTCGAAGATCTAAAGTCCGCCAACGGAACGTATGTCAACAACACGCGCATCGACAAAGCGGTGTTGAAGCCGGGAGACGTGGTGCGCTTCGGCGCCGACCCGGCGTGCAGCTATGTATTGAGAGACCATTGAATTCGGGAGTCGGGAGTCGGGAGTCGGGAGTCGGAGCACACTGAGGGTAATCGCTCCGACTCCCAACCCCCGACTCCCGGCCCCCGACCTGATCGCTAATCCACTACGGGGACACACATGACCCAGATCAACTGCCTCCGCTGCAAACAGCCGATCGACATGAGCCTCGAACAGTGCCCCGCATGCGGCGAGCGGGTCACGGTGTTCCAGCGCACGTATTCGTCGAAGCTCCTCGACGGCAAGTACCAGATCCTCGACCGCCTCGGCATCGGCGGCATGGGCGAAATCTTCAAAGTCCGCCACATCCATCTCAACGAACTTCGCGTCATCAAGATCATGCGGCCGAACGTCGC
>JAXDIO010000175.1:0-3442 GCA_034663965.1 Thermoanaerobaculia bacterium
CGGTGCGTGATTTCACGCCGATCTTCCAAGCGAACGTCGCGCTGAAAAACGGCGATACGCGCCACGATTCCACGCTGTTCGGCGTCAATCAGAGCTATCCCGACGTGGCCAAGCAGTTCGTCGACCATGGCCGTTTCTTCGGCACGCTCGACGAGGAGGCCAAGAAGCGCGTAGCCGTCCTCGGCTCGGAAGCCGCGCGGCAGCTCGGTCTGACCGATGCCATCGGCAAAGACATCCGCCTCGACGACAACAACTTCACCGTCATCGGCGTCATGGAGAAGCGCGGCTCGTCGATCGGCGGCGATCCCGACGACGTCGTCTACATACCCTTCGCCACCGCGCAGATGCTCTACGGCCCCGACCGCATGCAGCATCTTCCGATCGCGCTGCAGGTGCGTACTCGTGAGGACATCGACCTCGCCAAAGAACAGGTACGCGACATTCTCCGCGTCCGCCATCACCTGAAAAAAGGGCAGCCCGACGACTTCCAAATCACTTCGCAGGAAGAGTTGATGAAGACGATCTCGACGGTGCTCAACACCACCACCGGCATCATGGGCGCCGTGGTCGGCATCGCGCTGCTGGTCGGCGGGATCGGGATCATGAACATCATGCTGGTGTCGGTCACCGAGCGGACGCGCGAGATCGGCATCCGCAAAGCGATCGGCGCGCGCCGTTACGACGTCCTGATCCAGTTTCTGATCGAGGCGGTCACGCTCTCCGGATTCGGCGGTGCCATCGGCATCGCCCTCGGCTACCTCGGCGCGGCCGCGGTGCGCCTGCTCCTGAAACGCTGGCTGGAGCTCCCGCCCGTGCACACGCCGATGTGGGCCATCGTCCTGGCGTTCAGCTTCTGCGCCATTCTCGGCATCATCTTCGGCATCTACCCGGCGGCAAAAGCATCGAAGCTCGATCCGATCGAAGCGCTCCGCTACGAATGAAGGACCTCACCATCGCACTGGACGATCGCCCCGGCGCTCTCGCCGAAATGGGCGATGCGCTTGGCCGCGCCGGCGTCAGCATCGAAGGCGGCGGCGCGTGGGTCGTCGACGGACGTGGCGTCGCGCATTTTCTGTTCGACGACGGCGAGGCCGCACGCAACGCGCTCGAAGCGGCGGGCATCAACGTCCTCGCCGTGAACGACGTTCTCGTCCAGCGGCTCAATCAATCCGAGCCGGGCCAACTCGGCAAGCTCACCCGACGCATGGCCGACGCCGGCGTCAACATCGAAGTCCTCTACAGCGATCACGATCATCAGTTGATCCTGGTCGTGAACGATTTCGAGAAGGGACGCGCAGTCTCCGAGGCGTGGAGTAAGCGGTAAGACGTAGAGGGAACGACACTCCAAAAATCCACCTATTGCAGAGTTTCGTTCGATCTCCCCTCCCCTCCCGCACAATTTCCGGCACGAACCTTGAGAAGGGATTCAGTGCGAAGGAAAAGCGGCATTGCGATATCTGCGGTCATTCTCGCGCGGCGCACGTCGATGGAGTTCACTGCGCGCTGTGCCGTTGCAGCTCCGAGCGTCCGGCGGCGGTGCAGGAGTCGCTCGTGTTCCGGAGCGCGCTCCCGATCCGCACCGCGCGCATCGGCCGAAAAAGGTAATCGCGTTCGAAGGATTACTTCGGCGAAAGCCGTCGTTGCGACTCCCATGAGCGAAAAGGTCACGAAAGCTTCCAAGACCGTCACCGTGTCCGAACGCAACCTGCAGAGCGCCGCGCTCCGCTTGCTGCCGAAGCACAACAAGCTCGTCTCCACCGAGGTCGATTACCTTCGACGCGTCCTCGGCGACCGCGCCACGCAGCAGCAGATCGACGAGAAAGTGCTCCAGGTCCGCAAGCTCCCCTGGTCGGAAATCGTCGCCGATTGAACGAATCAGAACTCCCTCCCGAAGAGACGCCGCGCGCTGAAACCGCGAGCGATTCGCCGTTGGCCGAGGAACCACCTCGGCCTGAAATCCGCGCCGCCTTCGAACCGACGTGTTGCGGCTCCGGCTGCGACGACTGCCCGTTCTAGTCGTTCTTCTTCTCGTCAGCTACCGCGGGATACTGAACGAAGTCGCCATCCTGATAGATGAAGTCGTCGTCGAGTGAATTGCTCTTGCGCGGCGGCACCTTGTCGGCGATCGTCTGAAGGACGTCACTGCCTGCTTCGAGCCGTTTGTCCGCCCCTTTGCTGACGATGCGATAGTGCAAACGATCCGACGAGACGAGGAAGACATAGGTCGCGCCCCAGCCGTCGGTTTGAGGAAGCGTGCGGACGTAGGTCGGCTCGAGCGCCTTGGCCAGGCCAGCGATGTCGCGCACGTCCGGCACTTTGTTTTCGTCCGTCATGTACGCCTCGGTCGCAGTGGCGATCGTGCGGATGTCGCGCATGGTCCGGTCCCACTGCGGCCGCTTGTCCTCCTCTTCCTTCGCCATCTCCTTTTCCACATCCATCGCGTCCTGCTGCAGGAGCTGCATACCGTGGACGAACGCGCCAATCGACAGCTCCGGGATGGCGTGCGCCGTCTTCTGTCCGGCCTTCGTCTTGTAGAAGGCGACGAGCTCGCGCAACTCGTCGGTCGTGTATTCCTTTTCAAAAATCGGCAGATACACCTCGGCGTCATATTTCGCGTAATCGATGCGGGCGAACAGGCGGTCCAGCATCGTGCGCATCTTCTGCCGTTGCTGCGTCATCTGCTTGTCGAACCGGGCCTTTTCCTCAGTCGACATTTTTGACGCGATATCGGGAGTCCGATCCATCATGCCGATGGTCAGCAATTCGATCATCGACTGCGTCAGGTGCTTGCTGTCGATCGCTTTGAGGACCTCGATCGCGACCGAGCGTTTCTCCGCGCGAGGGTCCGCCTGCGCGAAGAGTTGTCCAACGGAGAAAATAGCAATCAGGACGGCAGCCGCGACTCTCGATTTCATTGAAGGGACCTCTGGGCGGAAGGCTACCACGCCGCCTTGCAACACTTTTTGGCCGGTCGTACCGTCTCATCCATCATGAAAAATCTGCTCGCCGCCGTCGCCGTCGTCCTCCTTGCGATCACCGCCAACGCCCAGCCGGCCCGCGATCTCACCGACGCCAACGCTGCCGCGCGCCAGCACATGCGCGACATCGAGCCGGCGCTGGCGCTGATGCACAACGAAACCGATGCGCTGTCGAAGATCAGTGAGATTCAGCGAGTACTCTCGGGCACGCCCCTCGGTGCGATCGACCGCGCTTTTCGCATGATCGACGACTACACGACGTTGATCGGCCGCCGCACCGTCGGCCTCCCTCACGATCAACAGATCATCCTCATGAACGCGCAACGAATGTTGGCGAACGCGCGCACCACCACACCATCCGACTACGCGAAGTTCCGCGACGACTTCCACCACCTCATCGTCCATCCGTTACAACTCGCCGTCTCCCGCGACATGCGCAACCTCAACGCCCTCACCAGCTTCTA
>JAXDIO010000261.1:0-12423 GCA_034663965.1 Thermoanaerobaculia bacterium
CGCACAAGTCGCCGAAGGGGTGGTGGTTCAACATCGACAAGTACATCGTCTCGCTGCTGAAGGCGTACTACGGCGATGCGGCGACGAAGGCGAACGACTTCGGATTTCAGTGGCTGCCGCGGCTGACCGGCGATCACTCGCACTTCGGCTACTGGCTGGACATGGCCGACGGAAAACTGGAAGGTTTGTTCGTGATGGGCCAGAACCCCGCAGTCGGCGCGCCGAACGCGCGGCTGGAGCGGAAGGCGCTGTCGAAATTGAAATGGCTCGTGGTGCGCGACCTCGTCGAGATCGAGACGGCGTCGTTCTGGCTCGACTCGCCGGAGATTGCGAACGGCGAGTTGCGCACCGAGGAGATCGATACCGAGGTGTTTCTGTTTCCGGCCGCGTCGCATGTGGAAAAGGCGGGGACGTTCACGAATACGCAGCGGCTGTTGCAATGGCGCGAGCAGGCCATCGAGCCTCCCGGCGACGCGCGCAGCGAGTTGCACTTCATCTATCACCTCGGGCGATTACTGAAAGAGAAGGCGACCGATGCGCCGTGCGATGCGGGACTGCGCGCGCTGACCTGGGAGTATCCGACTCATGGTTCGATTCAAGAGCCGGATCCCGAGGCCGTGCTGCGCGAGATTCATGGATCGTCGAAGGATGGTCCGATCAAACATTTCGGCGAGCTGAAAAACGACGGCAGCACCCTGTGCGGCTGCTGGATTTACTCCGGCGTCTTCGACGGCGAAAACAAAGCGAACGGTCGCAACGCGCGCGGAAAATACGGTCACGGCTGGGGCTACGCGTGGCCGATGGATCGCCGCATCCTCTACAACCGCGCCTCCGCCGCGCCCGACGGATCGCCGTGGAGCGAGCGCAAGAAACTCGTTTGGTGGGACGAAGCAAAGGGCGATTGGACCGGTGACGACGTCGCCGACTTTACGAAGAAAAAGCGTCCCGACGCGAAGGGCGATCCGGACAAAGGCGGCGACGAAGCGCTCCCCGGCGACGCGCCGTTCATCATGCATCCCGATGGCGTCGGCTGGCTCTACGTCCCCTCGGGGCTGAAAGACGGACCGCTGCCCGCGCACTACGAGCCACTCGAGTCGAATCTCGCCAACGATCTCTATCCCGATCAACTCGCGAATCCCGCGGCCGATCGGAAGGAGCGTCCCGACAACGCGTACGCGGCGTCGCCCGATGCGCGCTTCCCGTACATCCTCACCACGTACCGTCTGACTGAGCATCACACCTCGGGCGCGATGTCGCGCACGCTCGCGCATCTCGCCGAACTGCAGCCGGAGCTCTTCGCCGAGCTCTCGCCGGAACTTGCGTCCGAGGTTGGCGTCGTCAATGGAGACCACATCGTCGTCGCAACGGCGCGCGGCGAAATCGAAGCGCGCGCGCTCGTCACCGGACGCATGCCCTCGCTCGACGTGCAAGGTCGTCGCGTGCATCAGGTCGGACTGCCGTATCACTGGGGCGGACGCGGCCTCGTCACCGGCGACGTAGTCAACGATCTCGTGGCGATTTCCGAGGAGCCGAACGTGCGCATCATGGAAGCGAAAGCGCTCACATGCAGCGTGCGCAAGAGCGAGCCGGCCGCGTTCGGCTTCCGCGGATGACGTAGACGCCGCCGCGCGTTTCCACGTATTCGAGTCATGTCCCTGCCCCGGTTGCTCCTGGTTCTCTTTCTCCTTCTCGCCTCCGCCGCTCACGCATCCGAAATCGCGCTCAGCGAGGTGCGCTTCGGCCCGGCCACTGCCGAACAGACACGCGTGTTGAGCAGCGTCGCCTCGGGTGGTGGAACCGATCTCGTTGTCTGGCTGAATGAGTACCACTTTTTTGATAGCCCGGTGCCCGAGTCGGTCGTGTACATCCGGACGTACGAAGCCGGCGGCCGGCCTCTCCAGCCGGCGCAGATTGCAATCGATGACAGTTACGGTCAGGGCGCCCCTACCGGCGCGCTTGCCGTCTGGAACGGGAGCGACTACTTCATCGTCTTTGGACGTTGGTACGGGCGCTACGGGACGGGGGCGCCCGGGCCTGACGTGGAAGCGGTGCGTGTTACGGCAGAGGGGCGTGTCATCGACGGTTCGCGCGTTTCGCTGATCTTCGACTTGCGGCCGTTCGGCGGGTCCATCAACGCCTTGGCTTGGGACGGGACGGAGTACCTCGCGAGCATCAGCGTCTTTGGCACGAACTCGTCGAAGCTGTTGCTGCTCGATCGCGACGGGCATGTAGTGCGCTCGGACGACGGCTTGGCGCTGTCGATTGCAGCGCTGCCCGGCGGCGGATTCGCGATGCTGCGCGTCGTTGCGGGACAGCTCGAACTGGTGCGCGTCGCACGCGACGGCGGACTCAGTACGCGGGCGACGCTCGGTCCGGCTGGCAGAGGAGAGGCGAAGATCGCGGTGAATGGCGACCGCATCGCCGTTGTGCGGCATACCGCGAGCGGCGTTGTCGCTGAGGAGTTGGACAGAGACGCGCGCGTCGTCGTTTCCGCCGCGTTGCCGGATGACGCAACGATCCGGTCAGTCGTCTGGCGCGAATCGTCGTGGGTGGCTGCGTACGATCATCCGTCCGGTGGGTGCGTCGTCCGTTTCGGATCCGGAGTCGATTCATCGACCACTTGCAGCCCCACGGCACGCCAGCCGATCGTTGGCGTCGACCGCGTGGCGTGGGTCGAAAATGACGTGGAAGTGCGGACCAGCGGCGATCTATCGCTCGCCGGCGGCGACCTCGCCTCGGTGACAGTAACGGCGCAATCCGAGGCCGCCGCGATTGCGACGCCAACCGGTTCGCTAGTGACCTGGATCGAGGCCGGCGCAATACACATCGGCGGGCTCACGCGCAACGGCTCCCGCCGCGCCGACCGGACGATCGACTCCGAGGCGCAACCGCATCATCCGGTGCTGGCGGCGGCGGGCGAACAGAACCTCTTGGTCTATGTCGACGGTAATGCCTTCGGTGTCGGAACCATCCGCGCGCTCCGCCTCGATATGGATGGGCGGGCGCTCGCGCCAGCGTTCACGGTGGGTGAAGGAACGGCCGCGGCGGTCGCGAGCGATGGCCACGAATGGCTGGTCGTTTGGCAGTCTTCCAACAACAGCGGTGCGCCTCGGCAGGTGCTTGCCGCGCGCGTGACCGCGAACGGAGATGCGACCGGCGAAGTTCTCGTCTTCACGACGTCCTCCTCGCAATCGGGACCATTGGTGGCGTGGAGCGGCGCCGGATACATCGTCGCGTGGACCGAACAAACGGGGCGACCGATGGCGCAACTTGTCGATCACAGCGGCGCCGCGATTGCGAACGCGCTGACGCTCGACGATAAGAATTCGGGGGTACCGGCCTCGCTCGCTTGCGGCCCGGTTTCCTGCCTCGCCGCCTGGGGGAACGGGGCCGGCGTCTTCGCTGCCGTCCTCGGGCCGGACGGCACCCGGCGTTCGGAGAATCGCCAGCTGCTGCCATTCCTGTCGCCGTTCGCACTTGTCGTCGTCGCTCCGGCGGCCGACGGGACGTTTCGCCTCACGCGGGACAATCGATTCCTCTTTCTCGACGCAGCCGGTGCGCCGCTCGCGAGCACTACCTGGTTGAGCGGCCACGCCGATATGGCCGGCATCGTGGATGGCCGCATCTTCTACGCGCGAGAGACCGCGCCGCAAGAGTTGCTCGGCGGCGCGACACGGCTCTTCGCTCGAGAGGAACCGGCGATACCGCGAATGCGCGCCGCGACTCACTGAGTTAAGCTCACGCCCATGGCCGTCACGGGCTTTCTGACCGACTCCACGCTTTGCATTGGATGCAAAGCGTGCGAGGTGGCCTGCAAGGAATGGAACGACGTCCCCGACGACGGTTTCGTCTGGAGCGGACTGTCGTACGACAACACGCTCGCCCTCGGACACTCCACGTATCGGCATGTGATGTTCGTCGAGCGCGAGCCGAAGGCGGGGTGCGGCGGGAACTCGAGCGCGCAAGTCACGTGGGAGTTTTCGTCGGACGTTTGCAGGCATTGCGGAAACGCAGGGTGCCTGGAAGCGTGTCCGACCGGCTCGATCGTGCGGACGGAGTTCGGCAGCGTCTTCGTGCAGCCGGACATTTGCAACGGCTGCGGATACTGCGTCGTCTCCTGTCCGTTCGGCGTGATCGACCGGCGTCCCGGCGACGGACGCGCGTTCAAATGCACGTTCTGCTACGACCGTCAGAAAGCGGGCGCGGAGCCGGCGTGCGCGAAAGCGTGTCCGACCGGCTCGATCCTTTTCGGACCGCTCGACGATCTCGAACGCGCCGCCGACCGCCGCATCGCGCAACTTCACGCGAACGGGATGGACGACGCGACGATCTGGAATCCGAAGGAGACGAGCGTCGGAGGGACGCACGCGTTCTTTATCGTCCGAGGAGATGCGCGGCAGTACAACCTGCCTCCGAATCCGCAGGTGCCGACGGTACTGTTGAAGCAATCGTGGAGCGCGGCGGGGATTGCGGCGGCGGCAATCGCTGGCGCGTCGTTGCTCGCGTTTGCGCTGGGGAACAAACGGAACGCTGGCGTCTCGCCGGCTGGCCCGGCGGCGTCTCGCCGCCGAACCGCCAAACCCTCAACGTTTGCTGGGAACACAACGGCGGCGCAAGCTTCCCATTCGGCGGCGAGGACGCCGCCGCGCCAGCCGGCGAGACGCCAGCGTTCCGGCCGCGAATCATGAAAACGCCTGACCAATTCTCCGAGAAGCGACTGGAGCAACTCCGCGAGCAAGCCGCTCTCGGACGCGTCGACGCGAAAGGCATACGCCCATCCGGCTCGCCGATGCCCGAAACTCCGACCTACTACGGACTCCCAATCGTCAAGCCGCCGGTGTGGACGTGGGAAGTGCCGCTCTACTTTTTCGCAGGCGGCGCGGCGGGCGCGTCGAGCGTCATCGCGGTCGCCGCGCAACTCACCGGCGCGTCGCAATCGCTCGTCCGCGACGCGCGCTGGATCGCCGCTATCGGCGCCGCCGCGTCCGGACCGCTGCTCATCCTCGACCTCGGCCGCCCGGAGCGATTTCTCAACATGCTCCGAGTCTTCAAACCGCAGTCGGCGATGTCCGTCGGTGCGTGGACGCTGACCGTCTTCGGAACGACGACGGCCGGCGCCGTGATCGCAGAGATGCTCGGCATGAAGCGCATCGGCGACGCATCCGCATTCGCCGCCGCACTCTCGGGATTGGTGATGGCCACCTACACCGGCGTCCTCCTCGGCGCGACCGCGATCCCGGTTTGGACCGCGCACGCGAAGACGCTGCCGGTTCACTTCGGAGCGTCTGCGATGGCCTCGGCCACCGCGATCCTCACGCTGCGCGGACACGACGAGCAAGCGCTCAACGTCCTCGCTCTCGCCGCGGCGGCCTTCGAAACGTACACCGGCATCGAGATCGAATCCGACCGCACCATCGACTCCGAACCGCTGCGACACGGCGTCACCGGAACGACCACCCGCATCGGCGGCTTTTTCTCCGGACCGCTCCCGCTCATCCTCCGGCTGATCGGCATCCGCTCGAAACGCGCCCGCCGCGCCGCCGCCGCATCCGCCCTCCTCGGATCGCTCATCACGCGCGTCGCCTGGATCGAAGCCGGCAAAGCAAGCGCGGCCGACCCGCGGCCGTTGTTGCAAGAAAAGAAGTAGGAACTTTTCCGGGCCGTCCGTCTATAATTACGGATTCACCACTAACTGCGTCTACCGGTTTTCTGGGGAGGACCTATGTCTGGATTGCCGTCCGTATTGCCGCTCGAGGTGCACGAAGTACTCGAAGAGGAGTATCGGACAATTTATGACGAGGAGCCGCCTCCGTCAGTCGCAAGCAATGTGTTCGAAATTCTCGATCGCAAGTGGGCGTGCACGATTCTTGAGAAATGCGGCTTCGATCGCAACAAACTCGGAACTCCGGCGGCGATCGCGGCAGTCCTGGCGGAATTCGTCGACGGCAAGCAAGACATCAAAACGCTAAAAAACTCGCCTGCGCTCAGCAACGCCGGACGGCAGCTGATTGGCCAATACGCCAAATTCGATAAGGACGATCAGGAGCGCCTCAACCGCCGCATCGTCGACGATGCGCTGCATGGCGCGATCAAGTCGCTGCGCGACATGCGCCTGGCAGACCTGTATTCCGAATTGCATAAGAAAAGCGACGCCGACTCACGAACGGCTCTCTGCATTTCCGGCGGAGGCATTCGCAGCGCCACGTTCGCTCTCGGCGTCATCCAGGGCCTTGCCAGTGCGACCATCCTGGATAAGTTTCATTACCTTTCCACGGTCTCCGGCGGCGGGTATATCGGGAGCTGGCTTTCATCGTGGGCGCGCCGGCATTCCGAGGGGATCACTGGCGTGCAGGAAGACCTCATCGTCGCCGACAATTCCGTCAGCGGACACATCACACCCAACTCGAAAGTGGAACCAGAACCCGCGCCCGTGCGGCACTTGCGCGCATACAGTAATTACCTCAGTCCGCGCCTCGGTATTACCTCGGGCGACACGTGGACGATGGCGGCTTTGTACATCCGCAACGTTGTTCTCAATCTTCTTGTGCTTCTGCCGGTTCTGGCTGCGCTGCTGGCCGTGCCTCGAATCTTCTCAGTGATTCTGCGCCACACCTGGACGGCGCCCACGCAGCCGCTCGTCTGGATGAACATCCTCATCGGCATCGGCTTCGCTTACATCGGTCTGGCGCGGCCGGTTGAACAAGGGCGAAAAGATGAGTGGTCGGGGCTTGGCAGGGCCTTCCTCTACATCCTTCTCACCATCGTTCCGTTGGCCGGCGCCGGGATGTTTCTGGCCGCCTATTGGGCGAAGAATGCCCCGACTTCCGATGCGCTCGTGAACGAACAGCTCGCTGCGTTTTTCAGCCTGAAAGGTTTCGGCTCCGCAACGCAGTGGCATCTCGTCATGGCAATACTCGTGATGACCGTGGTTCCAGCATTTTTCTATTACGTCCGATATTTCCGGGCCTCCGCAGCGTCCCGGAAGGCAGGTGCCAGCCGCCAGGGTGCGGACCACATCATCAGGAAGGTCTTCACAGAATTCACCGCCGCAGTGGTCGGCGTGATTACGGCCGTCGGGCTTGCGGTCCTCGTCGCGATCAAGCTGTTCCTCGATCCGCTGCACGAGATCGGGAATCCATCGACGACGCCTTTTCTCCGGCCGCTGACCGACACGATCGGGCAGGGTCACATCTTTCTCTGCTTCGCCGTCCCGGTCGTACTGCTCATCTTCTTCGTGCAGGCATCGATCTTCGTCGGCATTTCCAGCCGGCGCAATGAAGACGACGACCGCGAGTGGTGGGGCCGTGCCGGCGCGTACCTGCTCTTTGCCGCCGCTGCCATCGCACTGCTCGGCGTGATCACCGTTTTTGGTCCGCTGATGCTTTTCCGCGCGCCAGTGATCCTTGCCTCGGTAGGCGGTCTGTCCGGCGTTGCAGCTGCGCTGCTGGGATTCAGCGCCAAGACCCCGGCCAACGGCAAGCAGAAAGAGGAGGCCGGCTCGGCGGCGAAGTTGATGGATGCCGCCAGCGGGTTGATCGTGCCGGTTTTCGTCTGCATCCTGCTTGCCGCGATCTCGCTTGGTACGACCTGGCTGGCCGAGCAGTTCAACGGGCACAAGATCGATGGCAGGAAGATCGCCTATTCAAGTCAGTTCCAGTCGCAAGCCAACTCGGCGGCGGTCATCGCCGTGGACCGCGACCGTGCGTCAGGCGCGTTGAAGGAAGCCACCAGTCCCACGGTACCGCCCGGCCACGACCGAACCGCTTACGTCGTGAAACGCGAAAGCGGCAAGTTTCCTGAGAACTCCCTCGTGGACGCGCGGAGCATCGCCCATCTACAGACGATTGCCGAAACGAAACCGACGCAGGTATGGATCATCCTCGGCGTCGCCGCCGTCTCCTTTATTCTCTCGTTGTTCATCGGCGTGAATAAGTTCTCGATGCACGCCTTGTATCGCAACCGTTTGATCCGCGCCTACCTCGGTGCTTCGCGCTACAGCCGCGATCCGGACCGCTTCACCGGTTTCGACGAGCACGACAATCTGCAGATGTATGAGCTGCACCCCGACATCGTATGGTCGACGACGTTCGGCGATGAGAACGAGTTCGCGAACAAATTGATCGCAGCCAGGAACAAGTCCGGTCCGGAGAAAGTCGTAGCGGACGAAATCTGGAACCGGCTGCCGTTCTGGACCCGCCTTCGCATCGGAAAGAAAACGCAGGTCGACAATCTCCGCGGCGAACTCCTCCTGGCCATCAATACCGTCCTGCTCGACACCGATCTCGTGAAGATCGCGCCGGATCCTGTGTTGAAAGCCATCTCCGGGCGAGCCCGCCGCAACCGCGCCATCATCAATAAGTACTTCGACCTGGGCGGCGATCGGAAGCCGATGCCGCTGCACGTCATCAACACCGCGCTCAATCTCACTGCCGGTGAGAAGCTGGCGTGGCAGCAGCGGCAAGCGGCGTCATTCACGATTTCACCGCTGCACGCGGGAAGCCTCTATGTCGGCTACCGCCGCTCCCGCCGCTATGGTGGCGCGGACGGCATGTCGATCGGCACCGCCGTCACAATTTCCGGTGCGGCGGCCAGCCCCAATCAGGGTTACCACTCGTCTCCGGCCATGGCCTTCCTTCTCACTCTTCTCAACGTCCGTCTGGGCTGGTGGCTTGGCAATCCAGGCATCGCCGGCCGCAGAACGCACGGCAAAGGTCATCCGACATCAAGCATTCCGCTGCTGGTCAACGAACTGGCCGGCAACACGAGCGATTCCTATCCGTGGGTCTATCTCTCCGACGGCGGCCACTTCGAGAACCTCGGCCTCTACGAGATGGTCCTTCGCCGCTGCCGCTACATCGTGATCAGCGATGCCGGTTGCGACCCGACGTTCAACTTCGAAGATCTGGGCAACGCCATTCGGAAGATCCGTACCGATCTGGGGGTGCCGATCGACTTTCCGAGCGGCGAATTCGGTCCGCGCAGCGCGCCAACGCTGATGGGGAAGGGCCGCTACTTCGTCACAGCGCCCATCCGCTACAGCGCTGTCGACGGGCCGAATGCGAAAGAGGGACTTCTGATCTACATCAAGCCCGGTCTCTACGAGAGCGAGTTCTTTCCGAAGGACGTTTACAACTACGCAGCTTCCTCTCCGACGTTCCCGCACGAGTCGACCGCCGATCAGTTCTTCAGCGAGTCGCAGTTCGAGAGTTACCGCGCTCTCGGACGTCATGTGGTCAACGAAATGTGCGGCAACTATGGAGCGGGCGCTCGCGTCGCAACCACCTACGGCACTGTTGCCAAATTTGCCACGAGTATCGCTCTGCCATCATCCCCCCAACCGAAGCCGGAAGAAGTGATCGGACAGCATCTGGACAAGCTCGCCGACGTGCTGTCGTCTGCCGCACTGGCCGGAGCCGCGGCAACGGAGAACCTTGCCGAGAAGGTCGCCGCTGCGATTCAGGTAGCCGGGAACGACAGCTCGACAATCGCTGCAGCGGCCGTTCTTGCTGACAAAACGATGATTCCGATCAAAGAGCCGGGGAGCGATACTACGACCGTGGGAGTGGCCGCGGCCTCGGTTCTGGCAGAGAGGGTAACCCTCGCGATCAGGAGAGATTCAGGCAAGTAGCAAGGATCAGCCGGCCCTGCAATTGCTCGCCGGGCCGGCTGTACTTTTGATTGAGTGAAATCGTCGCATCCGTTCGAAAGGCCGCATCCGCCCTCCTCGGATCGCTGATCACGCGCGTGGCGTAGATGGAAGCCGGCAAAGCGAACGCGGCCGACTCGCGGCCTTTTGGACGCCCACGCAATAATATTTGTAGTAACTTTTTCGCTCCCTTCCGTCTATAATCCGCCCCTCACCCACACACACAACGCAGTTCCGCCTCAGGAGGGCTTATGTCTTCGCTTCCGTTCGAAGTGCACGAAGTGCTGGAGCAAGAGTACGTGTCGATGTATGGGCCGGTTGACGTGCCGCCGCCCGAGTACGGAGCGGCCGACATCATCGACGAGGCGTGGGCCCGCGCCGTCTGTGGCGCTTGCGGCGTGGACGTTGGTTCCGGCGTTGTGGCCGCGCTGAATGCGCTCGTGAAGTCGACCGATCTGAAGCAGCTTCGCGTGTCGCCGGCCATCACCGACACCGGACGCGATCTCATCGACCGCTACGACGACTACACCGACGACGTCACGGATGCGCGTCGCGCCGAGGTCAACCGCGCGATCATCGATGACGCATTCCATGGTGCCGTCAAGCTGTATCGCGACATCCGCCTCTCCGCGCTGTACAAGAAACTCCACGCGCGCAGCGATGAAGATGCGCGCACCGCGCTCTGCATCAGCGGTGGCGGCATTCGCACCGCCACGTTCGCGCTCGGCATCATCCAGGGTTTGGCCGGCGCGCGCATCCTCGACAAGTTCCACTACCTCTCCACCGTCTCTGGCGGCGGCTACATCGGAAGCTGGCTGTCATCGTGGGCGCGCCGTCATCCAAGCGGAATCGCCGGCGTGCAGGACGATCTCGTGCGTGCTGACACGGCCGTCGAAGGCGTACAGCCGGATGTGGCAAAGCGCGACCGGCCGGTGAAGAAGGTCGATCCCGAGCCGCGGCCGCTGCGGCACCTGCGCGCGTACAGCAACTACATGAGTCCCAAGCTCGGCTTCCTCTCCGCCGACACCTGGACGATGGCCTCGATGTACGTTCGCAACCTGCTGCTCAACCTCCTCGTGCTCATTCCGATCCTCGCGGCGATCCTGGCCATCCCGCGCCTCTTCGCCATGCTGCTCCGGCACGACACGCAGTTCCACACCGGCTCGCTGCTCATCGTCGCATCCGCCGCGCTCGCCGTCGGTTTCGGCTACCTCGGCGCGACGCGGCCGACTGTTCATGGACGTCATGCGAGCGGGAAGAGCCTTCGCGGAACAGGGGGATTTTTCTTCCTGTGCGCGATTCCGTTGACGGTCGCTTCCACGGCCGTCAGTTTGTACTGGGCCAAGGTCGCCGAGCTTTCGTTCAAAGACGTCTGGGCGCGCGACTGGATCCTTTACGCGATCGCGGCCGGCGCGATGACATTGCTCCCCGCAGCGATCTACTACTATCGTTTCTTCATCAACTCGTCCGCCGCCGAACGCCGCGAGCCGCTGGAGCGGCAGCATGGCGTCGCCAAGAAACTCGGCACCGAACTGGTAGCCACGCTCACCGGACTTGCCAGCGTGATCACGCTCTTCTACCTGGTCGCCAACAAAGTCTTCGATCATCCCGTGCGCGAGGTGCCTGACCTCAGCGGGATCGCGCCGTTCCTGCGCGGGCTCTTCGACTCCACGCCGGTCTCCGAGTTGTACGTTTGCTTCGCCGTACCGATCGGCCTGCTCATCTTCTTCGTGCAGAACGCCGCCTTCGTCGGCATCTCCAGCAAAGTGAACGAGGACTACGACCGCGAGTGGTGGGGACGCGGCGGAGCGCTGATGCTGATGACCGCGGTCATCCTCGCGCTGGGCTGCTTCGTGGCTGTTTTCGGACCGGTGCTTCTCTATCGCGCACCGGTGCTCGTCAGCTCCATCGGCGGCGTATCCGGACTTCTGGCCGGCCTCCTCGGCTTCAGCGCCAAGACTCCCGCGAGCGACAAGAAGAAGGATGAGAAGGCGTCGAAGAGCACCGCCGCGAGCGGATTCGTGCTCGCCCTTGCCGTCCCGCTCTTCGTCCTCGCGCTGCTGGCCGGCATTTCCCTCGGCACGACCGTTCTGATCCAACTCCTCCGCGGCGACAAAGTGTCGGTGGCGATCAAGTGGGTCGAGCAGTTCCAATCCAACGCCACCCTCACGCAGTCGACCGAACAAACTCCGGGTTCGAAGTTCGAAACCAAGTACACAACGGAGCAGGTGCCCTTCCTCTCGCTGGCCACGGTCAACGGCGTCCACCATCTCAAGACCGTGCACGCCACGAACCGCTGGGACCTGTTGGGCATCCTGGCCGTCGCGCTGGCCGCGACCGGTTTGTCGACGCTGGTCGGCGTGAATCGCTTCTCGATGCAGGCCTTGTATCGGAACCGCCTGATCCGCGCCTACCTCGGCGCATCGCGCTACAGCCGCGACGCCGACGAGTTCACGGGATTCGATCCGCACGACAACCTGCAGATGTACGAGTTGCAGCCGGACCTGCTCTGGCCGACCAGCTTCGTCGACTTTCCCGCCTTCGTCGCGCAGCTGACGACGAACTTCACCAAGCCCGATTCCGTCGAGCAGGTGATCTGGAATGCGCTCGATAAAAAGACGCGCGGCTGGCTCGAAGACAAGCGCGACCTGAACGACGCGTTCAAGAACGCGATGATGCAGAACCTCAACAACATCATGGTCCGCGAGGATCTCGGTGGCGGCGTCAAGGGCGAGCCGTCCGCGCCGCGCCTGCGCCGCAATCGCGCCACGCTGCAG
>JAXDIO010000278.1:0-24639 GCA_034663965.1 Thermoanaerobaculia bacterium
ACGCGCGCACCACCACACCATCCGACTACGCGAAGTTCCGCGACGACTTCCACCACCTCATCGTCCATCCGTTACAACTCGCCGTCTCCCGCGACATGCGCAACCTCAACGCCCTCACCAGCTTCTATCTACAGCTCGTTCAGAACCTCCGAACCATCGAAAGCGAAAGCATCAACGCCATCAACGGCTCGGCGGGCGATCCGACGCGGCAGTAGACATCAGGGAACGAGAGGCGATGACGAGGAGGGCGGCCGCCATGTCACGTTTTTCTCCGCGCCTCCGCGTCTCCGCGTGAATTAACTCGCAAGCAGTCGGAGATACCGGCGAATCCGATCCGCGTTCTTGCCGGCGTCGCCGCGCCCGACGCGCGAGACGGAGCGGACGTCGATGCGGCTGTGCGAACCGGCCGGACGGATACGCACCACGACGTCATCGTGGAAGCCGAACCAGGCGGTCGTCGCCGTCGCTTCGATGATGCCATCGGCGGGACGGAGAGAAACAATCTCCCACTCCATCTTCTTCGCGGACTCCACTGCCTTCGTAAATGCAGCGTCCGGCGCGAGCGGAAGTTCGAGCGTAACCAGATCGGGATAGGCGGTCCGCTGCGCGCGTACGGTGGCGTCGTCGGCGCGGTCGGTGACCTTGTTTGGAAAGCCGGCGCGAAGAGGAAGCACGGCCGAGAAGCGCGGCGGATCGGCCAGGTCGGTGCTGACGTCGTGAATGGCCGGCTTGCCGCGCGCGGCCGCGATTTGCACCAGCGGAACCATAACGATCACGGCGCCGGCGATCGCGGCCACCGCCGCTGTGCGATTGGGCCGCGTCCGCAACCACGCAATGCCGGAAATCACCAGCGCGAGCAATCCAATCACGAGCGCGCCGGCGAAAAGCAGCAGGCCGGTCTTGAAGTCCCACCAACCCATGCGCGTGCCGGGACCGGAGAGCAGAAGAGAAGCTGCGGCAAGAGCGGCCAGGATCGCGCCGGTGATCGTCATGCCCGAAGTGTATCCCTCAGCGCCGCAGATGCCGCTGCTCTCCGACTTCGTACGCGGCGCGAATCCATCGGCGGACATCCTCGTCGATCTCGCTGATGCTGCGCAGCCGGAGGTTGTGAAGATGATTGCGCGGCGAGAAGGTCTGCACCGACTCGAAGCGCGGATGCTCGATCCGTTCGGCGAGCACGAAGCCGAGGATGAGGTGGTCCTTGCGCGGATAGACGGAGAGAAAGGACATGCGGCGATGGAAAGCAATACGCGTCTTTTCAGACAGCACCTCGGCCGGTCCGCACGCGCGCACCGCCTCCGCCAGCGCGTCGAACAGCGCGCGCAACTCCGGAGCCCGGTTCGCAAAATGCCGATCGAGATCGCCAAGCGGCGCACACGTATGCGTTTGATTGCGATTCGCGAACGAACGTCCGCACTCGCGGCAAGTCCACAGCGGCGTGCTCATGTTGTTGGCGGAGACTACCGCACCCGCTGCTCCAACATCGCCAACCGATCGCGGTATCGCGCGCCGGCGGCGGCGGGGCTGAATTGCGCGTGGATCGTGTCGCGCGCGCGGGTGCCGATTTCTGTTCGGAACTCTGCGTCGCCGACGACGCGGCGCATGAGTCGTGCGGCGTCGTCGACGTCCGGCTCGGCCCATTGCTGGCCGGCGCGGTAAGGGCCGTGTGCGCGGTCGAGGGTCACCAGCTTGTAGGCGACCGGGCAGGAGTTCGCGCTGGTCATGAAGTCCATGTTGCCCGACCAGCCGGTGGCGACGACCGGCTTGCCGAGATCCATCGCTTCCGCGAGGATCAATCCGAAGCCCTCGGAACGATGCAGCGAGACGACGGCATCGCACGCGGACAGCAATCCGTTGACGCCCGCGCGTGGCAGCATGCGGTCGGTCAGGTAGACGTTGGGGATTCCGCGAAGCTGTCCCGCTAGCTCCGCGTATTCGCGTCGATGCCGGCCCGCCTGTCCGGCTTTGACCAGCAGCGCCACGTTTGAATCGTCGGGAAACGCGCGGCGGAATGCATCGACGGCGCCGAGCGGATTCTTGCGTTCCATCACGCTTGCGAAATCGAACATGCAGAGAAACGTGAATCGTCCCGGCGGCACGCCGAACTCCTCGGGACTACAAGGGTCGAACTCCGTCACCGCGACGCCGTGGGGCATGTGTACGACCGGAATCGAGACCCTGCTGCTGATTGCGTTCTGAATGAACTCGCTCGGCGCCCAGATTTCGTCGAGCGGCGCGGCCGACTGCGCGAGCTCATCCGGCAACTGCGGCAGTTCCCAATGCCAAACGCCGATGTTGTACGCGCTCGCATCGAAAACATGCGGCATCCGCGAATGCACCTCGGGGAGTTGATCCGCGTTCACGTGAAACACGCTGGTGCGATACATCGCCTGCTGCGTTTCGTCCTCGGCATCGACGATGTGGTGCGCGATTCCGGCGGCCTCGCACGCGTTGCGGCAGAGGCGTGCCGACTCGCCGACGCCGGTGTTGTGCGTGATGTTTCCGACGATGTTCAGCCCCGGCGGCAGCGGTCCAGTGGCGCGACCGGGCGGTGCTGGAAGATTGTCGCGCCGGCCGAGGAGAAACTCGCGAGCCGCCTTCCGCATCGGAGGGGGGAAAAGGAGAACGAGCGGCCGAAGCGGCGACAACGACATGTACGCCTTCGCGGCGAGGCGAGACATGCGCGCGCTGCGGCGAACCAGCGGCACGTGGCGATGCGGGCGAAAAAGTTCCGGATGACGAAACGGATCCGCGCCCGCCGCGCGCTGCATCGCCGGTGAATGGCGATACGCGATTCTCGCGGCGTCGGAGATCGGCGTGCCGTCGGCGAAGACGCCGAACGGATAGCGCGCACTGCGAAACGACTCGTACCCCGCGGTGCGGATGGCGGCGTCGTAGTCCACGATCAACGCTCGTGCATCGCCGACCTCGGTCACGCGCAATGCAAAGTCGTGTTTCGACGCCATCGACGGATCGGCAGGATCGAATCCGCTGAAGTGGAAGAAGCGCAGCGGCTGGCCGTTCACCGTCGCGCTGCTGCCGGCGCCGCGCACCGTGCGCTGGCCGAGGTTCCAGTAGGCGACGTTGTAACCGTCGTGGCGGAGGATCGAGACGCCGTCGAAAAAACCGGGCGTCAGATCGATCCACTTCTGATCGACGAAGATTCCGCGAGCCACATCGGAGACGCATTGAAACTCCAGCTTCTCCTGCCACCAGTCGAGAAAGCGGTGCGTGTCACGCCCCTTCGAAACCGCGAGAAAGCCGAGGTTGTAGGTGCCGGCCTGCAGGATCGTGCGCTCGCTCGGATGGTCGTCGCCGGCGATCGGTCCCGTCAGATGCGGCGTCAGGATCAGAAACGTCTCCGGCCCCGCCTCATCCACCTCGGACAGCGCACTGTAAAGACGAATATCGGGATCGAGATAGACGACGCGTTCGTAGCCTCGGGCGAACAGATGTTCGAACATCCACGGCTTCACGGCGGTGTTGAGCTCGAGGATCGAATAGCGGAAACAGAACTGCCGCCGGTTCGGCAGCGGCAAGGCATCAATCGAAACGGTCTCGAACAACCCTTGATCGATTGCGTTGCCGTCCGGCGCGACCAGCAGGACGAAGCGATCCCACTCCGGCTGATGCTGCCGCAGCGACTCCATGAGCACGCGCGCGAAGTGCCGGTAGTTGGGCGAGATGATGGAGAAGACCGCGGTCCGCAAGCGCCGAGCGTTCTACCACGGGGAGGCGGCCAATCCCACCCCCGTTTACAACACGGCGCGCCGCTTCGGCGGAATCGGGCCGGAGACTTTCGTGAACTTGCGGATGCGCTGCGTCGACGACTCGTTCACGTAGAGGTTGCCCTGCGCATCGGTGGCCAGAGCGACCGGTCCGCCGAGGGCTGCCCCGGTCGACGAGATCCCTTCGCCGTTGTAGCCGGGCTGCGGGCCGGCAATCGTCGAGATGATGCCCGCGGTGTTCACCATGCGGATGCGATTGTTGTCGGTAGCCGGCGAGATTGTGGACGCAGCAGACGGGCGGTCGGCGATAAAGAGATTGCCGGCCGGATCGACCGCGATCGCCGCGGCGCCGCTGAGCCTGGCCTGCGTTGCCGATCCGCCGTCGCCGCTGAAACCTTGCGTCCCGTTACCGGCCACGGTGGTGATGATTCCGTTTGACGACACCTTGCGGACCACCGAGGCCGTGAGATCGGCGATGAAGACGTTGCCGTTGCTGTCGGTCTTCACATCGACTGGCGTCGACAGGAGAGCGTTTGATGCGAAACCTCCGTCGCCGCTGTAGCCGGCGTGACCGTTGCCCGCGAATGTCGAGATGGTGCCGCCGGGAGTCACCTTGCGCACGCGGCTGTCGAACGGCTCGGTGATGTAGAGGTTTCCGATGGCGTCGAATGCGAGGCTCGATGGATTGCTGATTTTCGCGGCCGTAGCAGGACCGCCATCGCCGACGGCGGTCGGGAATCCGGGCGCGCCGGCGATCAGCGTAACGGTGCCATTGGTCTCCAATCGGTACACCTGCGTGAAGGTGCTGAAGTAGATGACGCTGTTCGGACCGACCGCCACGGCCTGCACGGTGAAATCGCCGTTGGTGGGAAGCTTCGCCGGCGCACTCAGCGCGGTCATCGTGCCACCCGGAGTGACTTTGTCGATGCGCTGAAAGAGATTGCCATCGAGCTCCGGAAAATAGATGTTTCCCGCGGAGTCGACTGCGAGACCGATCAGCAACGGATTCAGATGCAGCCGAACGTGGGTGGCCTGGTCAGGCAACGGATCGACGCCGAACGGATAGGCGCCAGCGATCGAAGCGGAATTGGCGTTGGCGATTTTCAAAAGGCGTTGGTTCGTAACGGACGAAACGTAAATCGCGCCCGCGGCATCGACGGCGATGTAGCTCGCGTCTTCCACACCGGTGACCGTAGCAACCGTGACCGGGTTGCCTGACACGAGCTTGAACACCTGCTTCGTGCCGGTGACGTAGAAGAGATTCCCCGATGGGTCGAGCGCCAGCGAAACCGTCGTGGAGCTCGTGGTGGAAATCGTTGCGACGGTGTGGATCACCTTGTCCGTCGTCACTTCACGAATTGCGAAGTTGAATTGATCCGCGATGAAGACATTGCCGGTCGCATCAACGGCGAGGCTGCCCGGATATCCGATTTGCGCCGCGGTGGCTGGCCCGTTGTCGCCGGTCTTGTCGAATCCGCCCGTGCCGGCGATCAGTACGAGCGTGCCGTCCGCGGCGATCATCCAGACTTGCGCTTCCGATGCGAAGAAAACGCGGCCCTGACTGTCGACGGCCACGCTCTCGGCATCGCACAACGGCGCCTGCGTCGCTTTGACGCCGGCGGTTGTCGTCCCGCAATTGCCGTTTCCGGCGACGGTTGAGACCCATCCGGTTGTCGTGATCTCACGGATTCGCTGGTTCGCGTCGTCTGTGAAATAGAGGTTGCCGGCGCGATCGAGCGCCATGCTGAACGCGGACGACATCCCCGCCAGAGCGGCGGGCCCGTAATCACCGCGAAAGGTTCCGTAGCCTCTGCCGATCAGCGTAGTGATCGTGCCGGAGTTGTCGATTCTGCGGATGCGGTAGTTCCCACTGTCGGAAACGTAGATGATTCCGTTTGCATCGACGGCCACCGCTCCGGGAAACAGCAACGCCGCGGTTGCGGGTCCGCCGTCTCCCCCGAACGTGCCCAATCCGGCCACTGTATCGACCCTGTAGTTCTGCGCCGACAGCGAAAGCGGAATCGCCAAAAAGATGCACGACCATAAACGATTAGACACGTGGCCTCCGTAAAAGCTCCGGAAGTCTAACCGGATTATCATGTGAAGCGAGCTTGACATGCCGCCCACCGTTCAGAACCGCGTTAAAGAGCTTCGCACCGCCCTCGGCTGGACGCAGCAGCAGCTCGCCGATGCGGTGGGCGTGTCGCGCCAGAGCATCAATTCGATCGAGCGGCAGCGCTACGAGCCGAGCCTCTCCCTGGCGCTGACTTTCGCGCGCGTCTTCGGCTACACCACAGACGAAATCTTTACGCTGGAGAACAAGAAATGAAGCTGCCCATCCTCGGCACCATCGACGAACGCTTCCTCACCCACCGCCTTCGCTCCACGAGCATCGGCGGACTGGCGGGCATCCTCGTTGCCGGCGGTCTTTTCTTCTACAACATCGCCAATCACGTGATCCGCTGGGATCTTTTCGCGGTCGTCGCGACTGCTGCCGTGGTGAAGATGTCCGTGATGATTTGGTATCGCATCAACGATTGACAGGAGACGACATGATCATCGGCATCCCGATCTACGAAAAAGTTGACCTGCTCGACGTCGCCGCGCCTGCCGAGATTTTCGATTCGATGCGGAACAGCGCCCCGCAGCTCGGCGTCGAGGTCTGCCTGATCGCTGAGAACGATCGCGATGTCGTGACGAAGGCTGGCGTGACGATCAAGCCGGACAAGTGCTTCCACGAAGTTCCGCACGTCGATGTCTTGTGGGTTCCGGGGGGCGACCCGTCGGCGTTGAAAAAAATCATGCACGATCCGAAGCGGACGTATCTCGATTTCCTGATCAGCCGCGCCGCGAACTCGCAGTGGGTTACGTCCGTTTGCGAAGGCGCGATGTTGCTGGCGCAGGCCGGACTGCTCGACGGCTACCTCGCCACGACGCACTGGGCGTTCATCCCCTGCCTGAAACAGTACAAAGCGATCAGCGTGGCCGAGGGGTATCCGCGGTTCGTGGTCGACCGCAATCGTGTCACCGGCGGCGGGATTTCCTCGGGACTCGACGAGGCACTGAAGATGGTCGAACTGCTCGCCGGCTACGACGTCGCGCAGCAAGTGCAGCAGTTCACGCAGTACTACCCGGCTCCGCCCGTGGCCAGCACGATTCCGCCCGCCGGCGGTTGTCCGCTCGACGAGTAGAACGAGGGTGTAGGGAGTCGGGAGTCGGGGGTCGAAAAAAGAAACCCAACCGGGGACCACCACCTCCAAGGCCACTCCCGACTCCCGACTCCCCACTCCCCACTCCCGGGGTAGGGAAACGAAGCGAGTCAGACACTCCTAGGGTATCGACGGCAATCCCATCGCTGTACGTGTCGGCACTCTTCGGCATCGCGCAATGCCGGCAAGACGCGGCACAACCTTGCTGCTCGTATGGCCGGCAGTCCTTGCGCTGACGCCGAAGTGCCCGCTCTGTTTTTTCATGATAACAGGCAGCATCGCGCGTCATGCGAGCGGCCCAATCGTCGCGCGCGCGTGCGGCTCGCAACGGCTCGAACCCGCCGCAGGTCCCGACTGGATCGCCGCCGGCGACGCCGCCTCGCGCTTCGATCCGCTCTCATCGCAGGGGATCACGAAGGCTCTCCGCTCCGGCGTCTTCGCGTCGTACGCAATCGGCGACCAGCTCGCGACCGGCGACAATCGCGGATTACGAAGGTATGATCGCTTCATCCATTCCGAATTCCTTCACTATCTCCGCACTCGAAAAGAGGTCTATCGCGGCGAGCAACGCTGGCCCCAGAACGAGTTCTGGAGCGAACGCTGCTCGGTAGAAAACGTCCATTCGCCATCAACAATCGAAAGCTGACAGGAGAGTCATCATGCCCGACTGGTCCATCAAGATCGTTCAAAGCAGCTCCGGCGACGGCGCCGAATTCATTCCGGATCTCAAAGGCAAGACGGCGGGCGATCCGCTGGAGGCCATGCAGGATGATCTGGTGAGCTGGAACAACACCACGGAAGAGGAGCACCAGCCCTGGCCTTCCGACGCTGAGTACACCGCGCTTCCGAACGACCAGGTCCTGCCGCGCGGAGGTCCCAACTACCTCTCCGACATCATCCCCGCAGGCGGCTCGTCGCGCCCGAGCTACAACGTGACCCAACCCGCCTCGGCACCAACGACGTGGACGGTCTACTACATCTGCGCGCTGCATCCTTACGTGGAGAGCGAACGCGGATCCATCATCGGAAACACGTACTGAGGAGAGATGACATGCGCACGAATCGAGTGATTCTGTTTCTTCTAACACTGCTGCTCATCGCCTCCGTCCCCGCCTCGGCGCAGTGGATTCCGTGTCTCGGCGACCCGGTGGCCCCTGCCACCACCTGGACGGCGCCCGACCTGCCGACCGTTCCCGAACTGATCACGAACGGTGGCAAACTCCGCGCGACGGTCGTCCTGACCGACGAGCAACAGCGGCTCACGTTCAAGACCCCTCCGGGCGCGGCACCTTCTGACACCAACGTCATCAAGTGCGCACCGCAATACGTGCGCGTCTTCAAAGGAATCGGAGCGATGCCGCCGATTCCGAAACCCACTTCCGACTATCCCGATCCGATGCCCGGCCCGACGCTCCGCGCCCGCCTCGGCGACATGATCGAGCTGACGTTCCTCAACCAGATCAACCCCGCCGACTTCGGCGACTCCATCGACCGCGGCGACGTCGACACCGGATCCGGCTGCGACGAAACGAGCACCGGCTATCCGAAAGTAACCACCACGCCGCCGCAGGACACCTATCCCGACTGCTTCCACGGTTCGAGCACGGCGAATATTCACTTCCACGGCACGCATACGAATCCGAACTCGACCGGCGACAACGTCTTCATCGAAATCCGTCCCTCGATGCGGGCGAACGGCAAGCCGGTCGTGACCGCGGCCAGCGTTGCCACGCCGTTCAGCGACTTCTTCCAGCGCTGCGAAGCGAAGCTCGGCGGCAATGTGCTCAGCCTCTGGCCGCATACGTGGAGCGATCTGCCTTCTGCGTACACGACGCGGCAGAAGGAGTTGCTGCAGAAGTACGACATGACGCCGAACATCAAGAAGCTGTGGCCCGTCGACGCGGCGCAGATCAAGAAGGGCGACTGGCCGCAGTACTACATGGGCGCGTATCCGTACTGCTACCAGATCCCGAAATACACGGACACGGTATTTCCGCCCCCTGGAAACACCGCCGAACATACCGGCCACACCGGCGGTCCGCTCAGCCCTCCGCCGCAAAAGCCGCTGCAGATGGGACAGTCCCCCGGAATTCACTGGTATCACGCGCACAAACACGGCTCGACGGCGATCGACGTCGGCAACGGAATGACCGGCGCGTTCGTGATCGAAGGACAGTACGACGACGACTTCGACACGTACTACGGCGCCGGCTGGATGCGCAAGCAGCCCGTGCTGGTGATCAATCAGATCGGCGTCACGCCGAACCTCGAGCGCGGCGCGTCGGCGAGAACGGACAAAGGCCCCGACTTCTCCGTCAACGGCCGCACGCGCCCGGTAATGAAGATGCTGCCGGGCGAAGTGAAACTATGGCGCATCGTCAACACGTCGGGCCGCGCCGGCACCTATTTCGTCGGCATGTACAACGCCGCCGGACAGCCCGCCGTCGACGGGTCGGGCAAGCCGCTCTTCACGTGGTATCAGACCGCGCAGGACGGCGTGCAGTTCAGCCCTACGAACTACGGCAGCGCCGGTTTCACGAACAACCAGTTCCTTCTCGCCGCTGGAAATCGCGCCGACCTTCTCGTGCAGGCGCCGCTGACCACCGGCGTCTACAGCGTCCGAGTGATGAATGAAGTCGATCCGCGCGACCTGCCGACGGCGAACGCGGTCACGCTGTTCTCCGTGAACGTGACCGGCGCGAAGGCCACCGGCAAGACGGCCACACTCATGCCCACGGCACCGTCGTTTCCGCCGTTTCTCCACGACATCCAGACCGCTGAAGTGAAGGGGACGAAGGAGATTACGTTTTCCAGCCTCGGTCCCGCCGGCGGTGGCGGGCACTTGATCAATCACAAGAAGTTCGACGGCGAGGTCGGCGCGCTGGTGCTGCTGAACACTGTCGAGGAGTGGAAGATCACCAACGAAACCTACAACGCCATCTCCCACCCGTTCCACATTCACATCAACCCCTTCCAGGTGACGGAGATCTTCGATCCGAACGCGATCCTGAGCACGACCGCCGGCGCCGGCACGGTGACCGCGACCGGCACGAAGACCATCACAGGCACTGGCACGAGCTTCAGCTCCCTTCGCCCGGGAACAGTCCTCACGATGCCAGGCGCGGGACCGTACACAGTCCTGAGCGTTCAGAGTGACACGTCTCTTACGCTGACCGGGAACGGTCCTACCGTCACGAACTCGGCGTACTCGATCAACGTGCCGCAGTACGTGTTCGTCAACTCACCTGCTCCGCTCGCGGGTCAGTGCTACCTCAATCCAAGCGATTCCTCCACCTGGAAACCGTGCGCCTCCGTGCCGCAGCCACCCGCGCCGCAGCCTCCGTCATCCGAGAAAAACATATGGTGGGACGTCTTCCCGATTCCCTCCGGCATCAGGGTTTCGTGGGCGGGGACGGCAGCTACCGTTCCGATCCCCGGCTATTTCAAGATGCGCAGCCGCTTCGTCGACTACTCCGGCTACTACGTCATCCACTGCCATATCCTCGCGCACGAGGATCGCGGCATGATGACGGTCGTGGAAGTCGCCCCGGCCGCGTCGCCGTATTCTCACGATTAGGTTTCGTACGACGTCATTGCACGAAAAGGCCGTTGCCATTTTTGGCAGCGGCCTTTTCCGTCTCAGATCCAGGTCTGGAACCGGTGACGAGGGCGCGATGATCATGGCAGTTGACGTCGATCTCGATGCTCGGTTAACCTTCCATAAAATCGCATAGATCGAAAGCGGCTTTAATTTCCACAACGCGATGCCGTCCCGAATTGTCCGAGCTTGCATTCTCCAAAGAGGTACGCGTGGCTGATCGAGATTCTGCGGCTCTCATCGACGCTCTTCGAATCGAGCCTGAAGGATCCCGGGTCCGAGGGCGCTCCCGCTGGATTTTTTGGGCACTGGCCGTGATCGTTTTGGGCGCCGCGGCGTCCTTCGTCCTCTTCGGCAGAACTACGACGTCGCATCCGGCGCAGGAACCGAAGCCGCCCGCGGTGGTCTCGACGGCTTCTGTCAGTCCGCCGGCGTTGGACGGTTCCTTTCAGGCAGCCGGCTATGTCGTAGCCCGTCGCAAGGCCACGGTCGCCGCCGAGGTGGCGGGTCGCCTGGTCGATGTCAAGGTCGAGGAAGGCGATCGGGTTGTGGCCGGCCAGGTACTTGCCCGGCTCAACGACGCAGATGCTCATCAGCGCCGGAGTATCAGTCAATCCGATCTGGCCGCCGAGGAGAAGGCGTTGGAAGAGGACAAGGCCGACAACAAGGCAGCTCGCCAGAATCTGGAGCGCATTGAACGCCTTCACCGCGAGCATCTGGTCACCGATGACGCCATCGAGACGGCGCGCCTCAACGTCGATCGGCTCCAAGCCAAGCAGGAGTATCAGAGCCTCAAAGTCGATGGCGCCAGAAACACGCTGACGCTTACGGAGTCCTACCTCGGCCAGCACACAATTCGCGCGCCGTTTGCCGGGGTAGTGGTCCAGCGGTCGGCGCAGAAAGGCGAGTACATCTCGCCTCAGTCGGCAGGAGGAGCATTCACGCGCACCGGTTTGTGCACCATCGTGGATACTTCCTCCATCGAAGGAGAGGTGGACGTCAACGAGGTTTACATCCACCGGATCCGTATCGGGCAGCCGGTCAGCGCCACGCTGAACGCCTACCCGAACTGGCAGATCTCGGGCCGGGTCCTGGCGATCGTACCTACGGCCGACCGCGATACCGCCACTGTGAAGGTCCGCATTCGCTTCGATCAGCTCGACGATCGCATGTTGCCCGACATGGGCCTGCGAGTGACGTTCTCCGGCGGGGCAGTCGCAAGTGGATCGAGCGCAGCCAACACCGCGAGGCCCTGAAACCATGACAGAGCCCGCGTTTGTTCGTGTGCAGGCGGTGCACAAGCACTACCAGCGCGGCAGCGACAAAGTCGACGTGCTGCGCAACATTGATTTTGCGGTGGCGCCCGGGGAGTTCGTCGCCCTGATGGGACCGTCGGGCTCGGGGAAAACCACTCTATTGAACCTGCTCGGCGGCCTCGATCGGCCGAGCGCAGGCCGAATCGAGGTCGGCGCCGTCGAGATCGAGAGCATGAGCACGGGTCAACTGGCCCGATGGCGGGCCGGCCATGTCGGGTTCGTCTTTCAGTCCTATAACCTGCTCGACGGCATGTCGGCTCGGCGCAACGTCGAGTTGCCCCTCCTGTTAACGCACCTGTCGCGCAAACGCCGCTTCGAGCAGGTATCCGTGGCGCTCCGCCTGGTCGGCCTCGAACACCGTGCGAAGCACCGGCCGAAGGAGCTCTCGGGCGGAGAGCAGCAGCGTCTGGCCATCGCGCGGGTAATCGTGGCGGATCCCGCGCTGCTGCTCTGTGACGAGCCAACCGGCGACCTCGATCGCGAAACCGCGGACCAGGTGCTCGGCTTACTCCAGACCCTCAGCCGGCAGCACGGCAAGACGATCGTGATGGTGACGCACGACCCGTTGGCGGCGCGTTGCGCAGGTCGCATCGTGCGGCTGGACAAAGGGCGGATCGTCGAACCCGAGGCGCTCGACGTGGGAACGATCAGTGAAGTGGGAAGACCTCGATGACGAGGTTCTTGCCGCTCATCTGGCAAGGCTTGACTCGCCGCAAGACGCGAACCCTCTTCGCGGGCGCAGTGATCGCGTTAACCTTCGTTCTGTTCAGCTTCCTCATGGCTTTCGACCGTGCCATGTCGCTCGGCGTCGACTGGGCTGACGCAGACAAGCTCGTGATCCTTCATCGCACTTCGCCGGTGGAGACGTTGCCACTCAGCTACGTCGGCGATCTCCAGAGCCTGCCCGGAATCCGACTGGTGAGCCATCGCACATGGTTCGGCGGTTACTTTCGCGAGATCAGCAACCAGCGGCCCGTGTGGGCGGTGGATCCGGCGCGATTTCTAGCCTTCTATCCCAATCTCGAATTTCCCGCAGAGAGTGAAAAGGCGGCCTTTCTGGCCGGCGGTAACGCGATCGCCGTCGGTGTTCCCGTTGCCCGCGAGTTCGGTTGGAAAGTGGGTGATCGCGTACCGCTCAAGTCCTACATCTGGACTTCCACCGGCGGCGGGAACACCTGGTACTTCACCGTCGCTGCCCTGTTCGACAGCCGGGACCCTGGGGCCGACACAGCCCAGGTCCTGATACCGTTCGCGCCGTTCGACCAGACTCGCAGCTTCGGGCGGGGGTCAGTCGGAATCATCGAAGTCGCACTGTCGAAAGGGACCGACGCGGCGGCCATGGTGCGGCAGATCGACAACCGCTACTTCAACTCGGCAAAGCCGACCAGGACGTCGACGCTGAAAGGCTACTTGCAGAGTTTCTCGGCGCAGATCGGCAAGATCAGCTCTCTGGTGAGGGGCATTCTGAGCGTGGTCGTGTTCACGACGATGGTGCTCCTGGCGAGTAACTTCATCCACAGTTTTGTAGAGCGGCGGGCGGAGCTGGCGGTGCTCAAGACACTGGGATTCAGCAGTCGCCTGCTGCTCGTTCTCATCTTGATCGAGGCTGTGATTCTGGTCGGCGGGTTTGGTTTGCTCGGCCTGCTCGCCGGCCGTTCGCTGGTCGGAATGGCCGCGACGGCGGTGGCGGACTTTCTGCCCGGTCTCCGTCTTCTGAATCGCGACTTCCTTCTCGGCGTCGGCCTGATGCTGGGCCTCGCGCTGGTGACCGCCTTGTGGCCGGCGATCCAGGCGGCTCGGCTCGGGATCACCGCCGGACTGCGGGGAAGAATCTGAATGCGCGTGCTCCGTCAGACCTTCGCGATTTGCCTGTTCAATCTGCGGGATCTGTTCACCCGATTGCACTTGACGGCGATCGGCATCCTCGGCGTCGCGGGAGTCAGCCTGGTGCTGGTCGGCATGCTTTCCATGGCGGACGGATTCCGCACCGCATTCCGCAGCGATGGAGCCGTGAAGCGGCTGATCGTTCTGCGGTCGGGAGCTACGTCGGAGCTGAGCAGCCGCCTCACCGGAAACGAGGTTGAGGCGATCCGGCAGGCGATACTAGCGGTGGAGAGGCCGAACGCCACGGTCTCGCCCGAGACCTACTTCATCACCAGTCTGGTGCGCCGCGAGAGCGCAGGAGAAGTCAACGTGCCGGTGCGCGGTCTCAGCCCCGAGGGGATGGCCCTGCGCTCAGGATTTCGGATCGTCGGAGGGAGGATGAGCGTGCCAGGCGCTCACGAGCTCCTCGTGGGCAAACGGGCGGTCGAGGAGTATGGCGCGCTCTCTCTGGGATCCACGTTGCCGATCGGCCGCCAAGTCTGGCAAGTGGTGGGCGTCTTCGAGACTGACGGCGGGCTCGCACCCTCTGAGATCTGGGGCGATCCCTACCTTCTCCAGACTGCCTTCGACCGCGGCAACGCGTGGCAATTGGTGGTCACCAGGCTTCCCAGGAAGGAGAGCCAGTTCGACATCGAGTTGCAGATGTCGCGCGATAAGCGGCTGCAAGTGCGCTCCGAGCGAGAAGACAGGTACTACGCCCAGCAGAGCCGCTCGCTATCCCTCTTCATTCAGTTCGTAGGCCGGCTGCTCTCCTTTGCCATGGGAGGGATCGCGCTGTTCGTTGTGCTCTCCAGCATGTACGCGGCGGTGGCCGCGCGCCGGCGCGAGATCGCGATCCTGCGGGTCATCGGCTTCGGCGGGTTTCCGATTCTGTGCAGCGTGATCGAAGAGGCCGTGTTTCTGGCCACGGCCGGCGGGCTGCTCGGCGGCCTGTTGGCCTACCTCGCATTCAATGGCCGCCGGCTGTCGACCCTCAATCTCAGCGGAAGCTTCACGCAGATCCCGTTTGCCATGAAGGTCACTTCGGAGAGTTTACGCAGCGGAATCCTCCTCGGGATCGTGATCGGCATCCTGGCGGGCATCGGGCCGGCCATCCGGGCGATCCGCGGGAACGTCGCGCTGACCTTGACAACTAACTGAGGGAATTCCGTCGGTTGGAAACGTTCGAGATAATTACGTTTCCGTTCCTATGCAATTCATGATTTGAGGTATGATGCGCCTACACGAACGTTATGGATTTCAGGAACCTGAAATCGTGGCAGGCCCTGTTGCTGGTGTCGTGCCTCGGAGCCGTCCATGTCTCCGCGTCATGCATCGATGCAGGCATCGAGAAGGCCTACCAGCAGGAAAACGTCGCAGCCCTCGATAGTCAGATATCGAGCTTGGCGGCGAAGGCGAATCGTAGCCGAGCCGAGATCCTGCTGCTCGGCCTTGCCGCGTATCGGGTCGCCGATCTGAAGCTTCTCAAAGGAGACAAAGACGGCGCATCAGCGGCGCTGAGCTCCGCTGCAAGCGTGCTTGAGGCCCGACTCGAGAAAGGGCGGGACGCCGAGCTCGGCGCCCTCCTCGGGATGATCTACGGCATGCAGATTCGCATTTCGCCGATACGCGGCATATGGCTCGGCTCGTCTGCCGATCGGGTACTCGGAGATGCGATGGCGGCGGAGCCGAACAACCCGCGCCCTCACCTTGCCGCCGGCGTCAACCTTCTCTACAAACCGGGCAGCTTCGGCGGCGGTCCCGACAAGGCTCTCGTCCAGCTCCAGCGTGCGGTCGACCTGTACTCCAAAGCCGCCGCGTCCGCCCCCGACGCCGCGTGTTGGGGTGGTGACGACGCCGTCCTGGCCATGGCCCGCGTCAAGCTGAAGCTCGGCGAGCGGGTGGCAGCAATCGCCCTGGTGGAAACGGTGTTAGCACGCTCCCCCGAAAACCGGGCGGCTCAACGATTGATGAACGGCATCGGGGGCGGCCCGAAGAAAGGTCGATGAGATGAGCGGAAGGGCGGCGCCGACGGCCCACGGCGAATGTTCTTCATCGAGTTGGCTGGCGATCGATGCCCGCATTGGAGCCGGCTTCGCGACCCAGGATGCCGAGGCTCTGCGCGTCATCGAGGCTGAGCTGGAAGAAGGCTCGGACGACACGCTCTGGCGGCCCTACTACCGAGCCATGGCCGCCTTTCGGTTAGGCGGTCTGGCGCGCCTTCCTCTCGAAGAAAAAGGAGCGGCCCTCAATCGTGCCCACAAGCACCTCGAAGCCATGGAGCCTACGACGCCTGCGGAGGAATCCGAGAAGCTACTCCTGATGGGATGCATCGCCGGACTCCTGGTGCGCCACACCTCGTGGAGCAAGAGTCTGCGTGGCTGGGATTCGCAGCGTGCGCTCAAGCGCGCGGCCGAGTTGGCGCCGGGAAATCCTCGCGTGGTCTGGGCCCAGGCTCTGGCCGATGCAGCCCTGGCTAGGCCAGGCAGCGCCGAAGAATGCGAGGCTTTGAATCTGCTCAAGAAGGCCGAGCGTCTCCTCGATTTGTGGGAGAGCCGGAGAGCCGAAGAGGTCCCCGCCTGGGGCCGAGACGAGATCTTTCTCTGGCAGGCCGATCTCTTTCGACGGCGCGGGGAATTGGATCAGGCTCGCGCAGCCTGCCAGAGAGCCCTCGCCACCACCCCAAACCTACTGAGCGCCAAGCGGATGCTTGCAGCCCTGAACGGCTCGAGCGAGGAGCGACGCGACCGATGAACAACATCAGCACCACCACGGTCAACCATGCCACGGAGTTCGCTCCATACCTGACCAGCCGGGTTGAGACCGCCGGCCTTCGGGATATTTATTCGCTTTACCTGACGCGCGGGCCCATTCGGAAGTATGTGACGTACTTCCGCGCCGGCGGCGGGATGCCGCTGTACGTCGGGCACAGCGAGTACTACGACTTCGACCACGTGATCCGGCACATCGTCGGTCAACCTTCCATGGACACGGGATACAAAAAGGGCGTGTTCGGTGGCGGGAAGGGGCAAACCCTGTCGAGCATGGCCATCTCCGGGGTGGCGGAAACCTTCGAGCGCGCCATCGGCGCCTTCGGGTACTTCGCTCTTGACGACAAGATCGTCATGGGAAGTGTCCGCACCCTGACCAAAGCGGGCCTAACCGTCCTGACTCCGGACGAGCTGACCCTCTTCGCGCCCGAGCAGTTCAAGATCCATCCCCGCGTAGCCGCTTCGTTCCGTCCCTTCACCGAGGACACTATCCTCGGCTGGGTCGAAGGGAAGCGTCTCCTCTCCGGCGAATCGTGTTGGGTACCGGCCCAGATAACCCTGCCGTTCTATCTCCCCGGCCCCAAAGAAGCGCCGATCGGATACTTCACAACCGGTGGGCTCGCGGCGCACATCAGTTACGAAGAAGCCGTCTACCACGCCGTGCTCGAGCTTTTCGAGCGCGATGCAGTGAACCTCCGATGGAATTGCCGGCAGGCTCCCGAACAGATCGAGATCGATGAAGTGCCGACATCCGCGATGCTGAATCGGCTGCTGACCATCGGGCGATCGCTGCCGAACAAATTCAAGTTCTACCTCCACCGCAACGAATTCACCGAACTGCCTGTGGTCACCGTGATCGGCTTCTCACCAAGCATCCGGCGTTATGCCTATTACGCCGGGGGCGGCGTCGCTTTCGATACGGCCGAATCAATGCTCTACGCAGTCGGCGAGTACGGACAATCCGAGGGAACGCTCCGCGCGTTGCTGCTCGCTCCGAGCTGGGAACTGGCCGCCGCGACGCGCAATCTGTTCCACGTCGAGGAAGACATCGACGTCAATGACATCGACCACTTCTTCAAGATCATTTCTTATTACGGCTACGCCAAGAACTTCAAGAAGATGGATTGGTACCTGACTCAAGGCGAAAAGGTGCCGCTCAGCAGCTTGCCTCGCCACCCGGACAACTCCATCGAGGCGCGCTACGCCAGCATGAAGAAACTGCTGCACAAGCACAAGATCGACCCCATTGTGGTCGACGTCAGCCCGCAGCAGATGCCTCAGATGCGCCTGGTCAAAGTGGTCTGTCCGGATCTCACGCCGCCCTATGTGCAGAACATGCCGATGTTGGGCTCGCGGCGTTATCTGGAAGTGCCACAAAAACTGGGGTGGACCGATCGCCCTATGCGTCTATCCGAATTGAATTTGGATCCCCAACCGTATCCCTGATCACCGTTTATGCCCGGCCAGCAACCGGTAGTTTGTTTTCACCCCAAACCGTTCGATCCTATGAAGAGGAGAAGACCATGAAGTTGAGAACTACGACTCTGCGCGACAACAAGTATTCCTCGATCGCCGCTGTTGCCCCGGGCGGCTGGTGCTGTCACTGCCACTGCTGTGCTGCTCTCGACTTCGAGGGCGATTACGACGCCTCCATGGACGAGGCTGCCGTCTAAGTTCCGAGTCTCGAGTTGGTCCGGTGCTGGCCGGGCACCAGAGAGTTTCGTCCAAAGTCCAAAAGAAAGCGAGTCCATTGATGGCCAAGAGCCTGGAGAATTCCGTGGCAGTTGTAGAGCAGCCGGCCGCCGGCGAGGAAGCAGCGCGCTTCTCACTGAACCCGCACCTCCGCGTGATATTCACGAGCAATGACGAAGTTCTGGTCAAACATTCGGGACGGTCTCCGATCTCCCGAATCATCCGCGACGACGGCCGCACCAAGTTGCTCGGAGCCGTGTTGCGAAACATCAAAGAGCACGGCACGCTGAACGCCTTGCTGGCGAGCGGCACAGTGCCGGCGGACAAGAAAACCGAGGCGGAGGAACTGTTCACTTACCTGATCGAAGAACAGGTGCTGGTACCTGCTGGTCAGGACGTGATTCAGGTCTTTCTCGGCAGCATCCTCGGAGGGACTCAACCGGTCGGCGAGGCGGTCGTCGGGCTCGTCGGTGCCGGATACCTCGGCAGCCGGGTGGCCGAGGAGTTGGCCAGACTTCCGGTCGGCGAACTACACATCCTTGATGACCGCAAGGTCGAAAAGTCCGCCATCGACCGCCGCTTTTTCCGCGTTGCGCCCGAGCGAGTCGAGGACGACCGTTCTTTTGCGGATCTCGTTGCGGACCACCTGCAAACCGTCGGGCCGACACGAGTTTCCCGGCACATCGAGAGTCGCAGGGACCGCTCCGCGCTGCGCGAGCTGTTCTCCCAATGCCAGTTGGTCATCCTGGCGTCGGAATCGCTCGATTCCAGCTTGATGCATACCGTCAATGAAGTGGCCCTTGAAACCGGCAAACCGTGGTTGTGCCTGCACATCGACGGCAGCGAGGCTTTTATCGGGCCGCTATTCGTCCCGATGGAAAGCGCCTGCTACAACGAGTATCAGGTGCAACACGAGGCCACGTGCGTCGGCGTCAAGGATGAGTATCTGACCTACAAGGAAGCGTTGGACAATCCGTCGCTCGGCTTCGAGCACCTGACTTTTCCGGCGTACCTCGAAGTGGCCGCCGGAATGGCCGCCGTGGCCGCCGCCCGCTACCTGATCTCGGGAAAATCGTTCCTGGTGGGACGCTCGCTGCGCTTCGATTTCGACCGCCTCGGCGTCGACACCGAGGAGATCCTCCGGCTACCGCGATGTCCCGCGTGTGCGCCCTATCGTCCGTACCGGCACGCTTATCTTTGAGAGGGGACCATGAACCGCATCGGCATCTATGATTCGAGCCTTCGCCTCGAAGAGACGTTGATCCCCTCCCCGAACACGGTGGAGCTCGTTCGCTCGGTCGAGAGCGACTACTTCCTCCGGTTTTCGAATGAGGGAAAGAACGTCGCAGAAACGTTCCATCTGAATTCAAAAATGATCGCCGGAAGCCCGCTGCAGCTGCCGTGCAACCGCGAACCACTCGACGAAGCCCGCGAGTGGTTCTTCACCTCCTCCTACGACTTGAGCCTGAATGAGATGGTGCCCGAGCACGCGGACAAAGTGTGCGCGACGCACGACTCCTTCGGCCCGGAGCTCGGCGGCCTGACCGCCCAGCTGGCGGGCGACGAAGACTTGTCGCGATTGCTGCACGGCCTGGACGTGTTCATCGTGCGCCAGCGGGTGGTTTACCGCGTCGTTCCGCGTCGCCCGTACCTGTGGCTCGAGCGCCATCTCGACGATGAGCTGGTCAGCCGGTTACAGAGTGCGTTCCTCCCGGAAAGCGAAGTGGGAAACGTCGCGGATCAAGTCGTGATCGCGGTCGTCGGCTCGTTCTGGCGATTCATGAAGTTCTACGGCGCTCGCGGCTACCGGATGATCCTCATGGACGCCGGCCGCCTGGTCCATGAGATCGAGAGCCGGGTTCCCTGCACCCGCTACGAAGTGTTCTACGACGATCGCGTCGACAACGTGCTGCTCCTCGACGGGGTCGAACAATCGGTTCTCGTCCTCTTGACGATGAAGGAGTCTGACCATGTCTGAGTTGGCGCGGATCTCACCTCCGAGTGCCGCCGAGGAGCTGCGCGTCGCGCTCGCGGATCTGAGGCCGAGCGAGCAGTCGGTGCTGGCCCGCATGGTGACGGCGGCCAAGTTCGATGAAAACGGCCGGGTGGAAATCGACGAGATCTCGATCGTCCGCGAGTTCATGCTGACCGACCCGAGCATGAACACGCCGAGTCAGCCTCATGGCGGAATGCCGCCGATCATCAAACCGTACGCTGACCGCCCGTTCGTGCCGTTTCCGAAGGAACGTGTCGAGATCGACGCGAAGCTGGTAGACGTCATCAGGAGGCGCAAGTCGGTTCGCGATTTCAAGCGCCAGACGATTGAGCTGAAGACACTGGCGACGCTGCTCGAGACGGGGTACGGCCTGGTTCGTTACGTGAGCGCTTACGGGGAGCCCCGCTTCCCGTTCCGCCGCGCACCGAGCTCCGGCGGCCTCCAGTCCATCGAGGTCTATGCGGCAGTGAACGATGTCCAGGATCTCACGCCCGGGGTTTATCACTACCAGCCCGAGCGACGCGGCCTCACTCTGCTCGATCCGGGCCTGGTGCGACGGCGTGTTGTCCGCGCCTGCCTCAATCAGGACTGGATCGGAGAGTCCGGGGTGGTGTTGTTCCTGACGTGCGATCTGCGAAAACTGCTGTGGAAGTACGGCAGACGGTCCTACCGGATGAGCCATGTCGACGCCGGTGTCGTCGCGCAGCAGTTGCATCTGATCGCCACGGCCCTCGGCCTCGGGAGTTGCATGGTTGCGGGATTCGTCGAGGAAGCCGTCCACAAGCTGATCGACATTGACGGCAAGCTCGAATTCGCGACGCTGGGGATCTGCGTGGGGGTTCCTGTTGACGCGCCCAGCAGCTGAACATGCTGACTCTGATCCTGGTACTCGGCTTTCCGTTGGTTCTGGCGGTTGGTTATGGAGCCGTGTTCACTGCCGCTCGCATGGCCAGGGGCCGGGCCGGCATCGAGACCGCCGAGAAATTGGCTCCTTACCTCTTCCCGCTCTTTCTGCTCATTCCCCTCGCCGCGGTTCTGGCAGCCGAGCCGGATTTGCCGCACCGCTTTGCCCCTCCCCGGAACTACGGCTGGGCGATTTCGCTCGGCGCGATCGCGCTGGGCGCCGTGCTGTTCTCCGGAGAATCAAAGCTCAACGTGTGGTGGCAGCGGCGCCGCAACAAACCGAGCGCACTCGACGGCATGGTTCTGGTGCCGGCGCTCTTGCCGTTCCTATCCATCGGAGTGGTTCTGGCGGAGGAGATCATCTGGCGCGGTTACCTGTTGACATGGCTGACGGCCCGCTTCGGGTTCGCTCCGGCTGTGGCACTGGTCGTCGCCGCCGCCTTTTTCGCGCTCCATCACGGCCACTTCGGACTGGTGACGGCTGCCTACAAAGGATTTTGCGCCATCGCCTGGGGCATGCTCTTTCTCGCCACCGGCAGCCTTCTTCCTTCCGTCCTTGCTCATCTGACCGCCGATCTTCTGGCCTGGAGACGACTGTTGCAGCTCTCTGAACCGAGCGAGGCTGTCGAACTTGCCGTGGATCCCGCGCCGGCCGCGCCGGTTGCAGCGTTCCAATGGGCTCCCGCAGTCGGGCCGCTGGCACTCGAAGTCCGCGGGCTCACCAAGCGGTACGGAAAGCAGATCGCCGCGAACGACATCCACTTCTCGGTGGCCCGGGGAGAGATCTTCGGACTGTTGGGTCCCAACGGTGCCGGGAAGACGACGATCATCGAGTGTGCGACCGGCATCCAGGCCGCGGACTCCGGAAGCGTCGTCCTGCTCGGGGCCGAAGGCGTTCCGCGCGCACGACAGGTGCGGGGGCAGGTCGGTATCCAGTTGCAGGGCGCGCGATTTCTGGCTCGCCTGACGGTGCGCGAGACGCTCCAGATGATCTCGACGCTCTACCGTCACACCCTACCGATCGAAGAGGTGCTCGATCAACTATTGCTGAGGAAGGAACAGGACAAACAGTACAGGTCCTTGTCCGGCGGACAGCGACAGAGGGTGGCCGTGGCGGCGGCACTGCTGCCAGATCCTGATCTGCTCTTTCTCGACGAAATGAGCACCGGCCTCGATCCGTCGGCCCGCCAGCAGTTGTGGGAAGTGTTGGTGAAGCTGAAGGAGCGAGGCAAAGCGATCGTTTTGAGCACCCATTTCATGGATGAAGCGGTGAAGCTGTGCGATCGCATCGCATTCGTCAGCCAGGGCAGGCTGGTGGCGGTCGGTACGCCGCAGGAACTGGCTCGCCGGATCACCGAAGTAGCCTGTGTCGAGTTCATCGTCGCGGAGGAATTCGCCGTGGAAAAAGTCGGACTGCTGTCCGAACTCGGACGGATCGAGCCGGTTCCCCACGGAGCTCGACTCTATGGCCCGGGGCGCAGGGTCATCCCCCATGTCGTCGAAGCGATCGGCCAGGCTGGCTACGACCTGATCCGCATCGGTGAAATCCAACCCACTCTCGATGAGCTGTTCCGGTTCTTTACGCTGCCCGATGCCGAGCAATCACAAGGAGCGGAACGATGAAGGCGTTGCGAGCGGTTGCGTGGGCGTTTCTGAAGATCCAGTTGCGGGAACCGACGGTGTTGTTCTTCCTCTACGCCTTCCCGTCGATGCTCCTGATTCTCTTCGGAATCATTTTCGGCAACAAGATCCCACCAACGGGACGCATCAGGGCCGGGTACATCGATCTTCAGGTGCCTGCCCTGGCGGTGATGGCAATGGGCACGGTGGCATTTCAGCAGATCCCCTCGTCGATCGCCGCGCGGCGCGAAGCCGGCGTACTGCGGACGCTGCGTTCCCAGCATCTCTCTCCGGCCTTGTACATGGGTGCTGACCTGCTGGTGCACCTGCTGATGATCACCCTCAATCTCGTGCTGATGGTCGGGCTTGGCCGCGGACTGTTCAAGATGCGATTCGCAGGCAGCGCCGGCGCGGTCGTACTGGGCCTGATGTTCTGCGCCGTCACGTTGTTCAGCGTGGGCTACATGCTGGCCGGTGTGATCCCGTCTGCCCGGATGGCCGCCGCGATCGGCAACTCGCTGTTTTTCCCGATGCTGTTCTTATCGGGAATCGCCATTCCGCTGAGCACCATGCCGCAGAAAGTCGGCCGCGTCGGTGGCTGGTCGCCGATGGGCCATGCCGTGCGGATCATGCAGGGACTCTGGACCGGACAGTCGTGGGCGGAACTTCAGACCTCCCTGATCGTGCTGGCCGCCTTCATGGTGATCTCGATTGCGGTAACCCTCAAAGCGTTTCGCTGGCGATAGCACGCCTCAAGCGTTCCGAAAGGCCGTTGCCATCGGCAACGCCTCGTCGCCATGCGCGAAAAATGGGAAGGCGAAACGACCGCCCGCAACCTCCGCCTCATCGCCGAAACCCGCCAACGCCGCGGCGAAAAGGGACTCGCGCCGCTCAAGCGGTATGCGCGCCGACGTCGACCCGTTCGGATTCGGCGTCTACCAATCCGCAAGCGTGTTGGGAGAGTGACGCGGTGGGCTGGTTGTACGCAAAGTACTGGGCCATACCGCCGCAGAAAGTCTGCGCGCGTGCGGATCTGGTAACGACATGCGGTCACCGTTTGCGAACTTCGTCGCGAATGCCACATCGACACGTCTGGCGCGAACGCGCGATACTCAAACGATGTATTGCTTCTTGATGCGGACATCCTGGCCCGAAATCGGGCTCTTCCCAAAACCGAAGCACTTGAGTTTCGGGTGGTACTGGGAGGGCACCATCTTGATCGACTCCCGAAAATCCTGATTCATCAACGCCAGCTCCGTCCACACCGCCGCGTTCAGCGCCTCCCGGCTACTCTCGGGAACCTCGACACCGGCAGCGAACTCAATCCACAACTCCAGCCGCTTGTTCGCACCTTCATCCTCGTAGGGATGCAATGCGAAGTTTGCGACTTTCTCCGCGAGTTCCGGCATCCTCAGGATCACGTGCTGGATATCTTCGGGAGTGATCTTGCATCCGTAAAAGCCCACCGAGCTGTCCTGCCGGCCCCAATGGAGCAGGAGCGGCAAATTGACTCGCGGCGCCATCTCGTCGATGGAGAGACCATGATCCCGTAGTACCTCGCGCACCGAGTCGACGGTGCAGACGATGCCGCGGTCATGAAGGTTGTAACGGATGCGAGGCGAAACGTTCTCGATCCGGTTGATCGTGAACAAGAGATTCCGCTCGCCATCGCTCTCGACGTAGCAATTGAGAGGATCGTACTGAAAGATCATCGGAAGCGCTTCATGGCCGAAGAGGTCGTTGCCCAATGACGAATCCGCAGCGATGGCCTGGCGCAGAGCGATGGTGAAGGGGGTCTCGATCGCCAGATTGATCTCGAGATCCGACGCGCCGAAACTGGAAATCGTCTTCCGGAAGCATCGATTCAGCGCCGCGCGAAGTGGTTCGGACATCCCTTCGCCGCCGACCACGGCGCACACGTCGTACTCCGACCAGTCGAACGA
>JAXDIO010000293.1:0-7116 GCA_034663965.1 Thermoanaerobaculia bacterium
GCCGCCGGCTCGGCGGCAACTATCCGCGCCAGCGAGCCGCTGGCGGTACAGCCGGCGGGCCGCCGGCGCTACGCTCGAGCCAGTCGAGCTGGCGGAATGGATCCGCGATCGCAAGCCGCACCTGCGCGTTATCGATGTGAGATCCGAGGGGGAGTTCGATGAGTATCACCTGCCGCGGGCGGAGCGGCTCACATCGTCGACGACATTTGCGCCGGACGACAAGGTCGTTCTCGTCGCGGGCGGCTCCGTTCGCGCGCGAAACGTCTACGTGCTTCGCGGCGGCGTGCAGGCGTGGATCGATGAGGTGATGAATCCGACGATCACCGCGGATGCGCCGCTGTCGGCGCGTGCGGCCTACGAACGCACCAGCGTCGTCAGCCGCTACTTCGGCGGTGTGCCGCGCGTCGTCGACAAACTTCCGGCGACGCACGTCAAGGCAAATGCAGTTCGGAGGCGCGGATGTTGAGCGCTGCCGCGATTGACACGCGCACATTTTTCGACGAGCTGCGCGACCGAGAGTTCAGCCGGCTCGACGCGCAGCATCACGCGTATCTCGATTACGCGGGCAGCGCGTTGTATGGCCAGTCGCAGCTTCGTGCACATCACGAGATTCTGCGCGGCGGCATCTTCGGCAATCCGCACTCCGATTCGGCGCCGTCGCGCGCGAGCACCGAGGTCATGGACGACGCGCGGCGACGGCTGCTGCGCTTTCTCGACGTCAACGAATCGACGCACGACGTCATCTTCACCGCCAACACCAGCGCTGCGATCAAGCTGGTGGCCGAGGCCTATCCGTTCTCGAAGGAGCGGGGATGTTTTCTCAGCGCGGACAACCACAACTCCGTGAACGGCATCCGCGAGTACGCGCGCCGCGCTGGCGCAGCCGTTTGTTATCTGCCGCTCGATCCCGATTTGCGCCTGCTCGATGCGGAGTTGCTGCTCGCCGAGGCGTCGCTGCATGGGGAAGGACTGGTCGCGTTTCCGGCGCAGTCGAATTTTTCAGGCGTCCAGCATCCGCTCGATCTCGTCACGAAAGCGCGCGCCCTCGGCTTCGACGTTCTGCTCGACGTCGCCGCGTTCATCCCGAGTCATGCGTTGAGTCTGCGCCGATGTCCGGCCGATTTCGCGGCGCTCTCGTTCTACAAACTCTTCGGCTATCCGACCGGGCTCGGTGCGCTTGTAGCGCGGCGCGATGCGCTGTCCCGATTGCGACGTCCGTGGTTCGCCGGCGGAACGGTGACCTACGCATCGGTGGCCGCCGACGCGCATCTCCTCCGCGCGCGCCACGAAGGCTTCGAAGACGGCACGCCGGATTTTCTCAGCATCGCCGCACTCGATGCCGGATTCGATTTGCTCGACGAAGTCGGAATGCCGCGCCTGACCGCACACGTGTCGCAACTCGCACGCGATTTCGCCGACGATCTTCGCGCCCTTCGTCACGCCAACGGCACGCCGCTCGTCCGCATCTACGGACCACGCGATCGACGCGAATGCGGCGGCGCCGTCGCTTTCAATGTCTGCGACCGGAACGGGACACCGACGCCGTACTCGCTCGTCGAAACGCGTGCCCGCCGCGCGAACGTATCCCTGCGCGGCGGATGCTTCTGCAATCCCGGCGCATCCGAAGCAGCGTTCGCGCTCGAGCCAACGCGCATCGCCGCCTGCCTCGCCAACCTCGGCACCGACTTCACGCCCGAACGTTTCGCCGAATGCAGCAACACCGCCGTCGGCGCGGTGCGCGTTTCGATCGGACTCGCGAACAATGCGGAAGACATCCGTCGCGCCGTTGATGTCGTAGCGTCGTTCCGGGAGTGACCGGTCAACTCCTCGGCAGTGTTGCCGCCAGCCGCATCATCGACTGCTCGAATTCTGAATCGAGCTCCCCTTCGTGCGCCCATGTCACGCCGACGACCGCGCGTACGTCTCCGTAATCGTCGAGTACCGGCACGGCGATGGCCGCCTGCGCATTGACCGCCTCCGCGCCGGGCTTGATCGAGCCGCTGTCGTCCGTCTGGAGGTTGCAGGTCTGTATCGGCTGCTTTTTGACCTGCGCCACGCCCGCCATCCCTTTGCCGTGCGGGACGTGCGTGACGATGGCGAGCACCGGCGGCGGGATGTTTTGCGCGGCGGTGAGGTAGAGGTCTTCACCGCGTTGTTCGTGGACGGTTCCGGCCACGCCGTCGACATTGCGCAGCAGCGTTTCAAGAAAGGCCTGATGGATCTCATTGACCGGGAACACACTTAGGAGAGCCTTCAGCGCGCCGTTTCCCTACCTGCTATACGGATAAAAGGCTTTTCGCCTCTTTTCCACCGGTTGAACTCGTCATCCTCCCAGCAACTCGCGCAAAATCCCGTTCGCCATCTCCGCATTCGCCTTCCCGCGCGTCTCTTTCATCAGCTGGCCGACCAGGAATCCGAAGAGCTGCGATTTGCCGGCGCGGTACTGCTCGACTTGCGCGGCGTTGCGTTCAATGACACGGCGGGCGGCGTCGCGGATGACTTCGGGATCGCTGATTTGCGAGAGACCCTGGCGTTCGACGATCGCGTCGGGATCGTCGCCACCGACCGCCATCTCGTCGAAGACGGCCTTCGCCGATTTGCCGCCGATCGCGCCGGTGTCGATAAGTCGGATCAGTTGACCGAGCATGGCCGGACTCACGCGCGAGCTGGCGATCTCCGCCTTCTGCTCATTGAGGACGCGCAGTAATTCGTTGCGAACCCAATTCGCTGCAGCGCGCGGATTGCCGCTCGCGTCGGCGACGGCTTCGAAATATTCGGCCAGCTGCCGCGACGTCACCAGCGCCTCGGCGTCGACAGCGCTGAGCGCGAAGTCGCGCTGGTAGCGATCGGCGCGAGCGTGCGGCAACTCCGGAATCGAGTGTGCGATCTCGTCGATCCATGTCCGCTCGACGACGAGCGGCGGCAGATCGGGATCGGGGAAGTAGCGGTAATCGTGCGCTTCTTCCTTCGAGCGCATCGGGCGCGTTTCACCGGCGGCCGGATCGTAGAGCCGCGTCTCCTGCGTGATCATTCCGCCTGATTCGAGGATCGCTGTCTGTCGCGCGATTTCGAAATCGATCGCGCTGCGCAGGTAGCGGAACGAGTTCACGTTCTTGATCTCCGTGCGCGTGCCGAGGGGATCGCCGGGATGGCGGATGGAAACGTTCGCGTCGCAGCGCAGGGAACCTTCCTCCATGTTGCCGTCGCAGACATTGGTGTACATCAGGATCTGGCGGAGTCGCGTCAAATACGCATCCGCTTCGTCTGCGGATCGGATGTCCGGCTCGGAAACGATTTCGACGAGCGGCGTCCCGGCGCGATTGAGATCGACATGCGACACGTCGCCGCGGTGGATCGACTTGCCGGCATCCTCCTCCATGTGAATGCGGAGGATGCGCACACGTCCGATGCTGCCACCAGTGGCCAGCGGGCGATCGAACTGCGAGATCTGGTAGCCCTTCGGCAGGTCTGGGTAGAAGTAGTTCTTGCGCGCGAAGATAGAGCGCTCCTGAACCGTGCAGCCGGTGGCGATGGCTGCGCGAATCGCCAGCTCGACGGCGCGCTTGTTCAGCACCGGCAGCGCGCCGGGGTAGCCGAGGCAGACCGGGCAGACTTGCGTGTTCGGAGCGGCGCCGAACGAGGTCGGGCAGCCGCAGAAAATTTTCGTAGCGGTGGAGAGATGCGCGTGAACCTCGAGGCCGATGACTGCTTCCCACGACATGGCGGCGATTATCGCCGCATAATCACCGCTATGAAGCGAATTGCAATCGTCCTCCTTTTCATCGCGTCGTCAGCAACTGCGCAGAATCTCGATCAGATGATCGATCGCGAGATGCCGTCGCTGCTGACGACGTACAAACAGCTCCACGCCGCCCCCGAGTTGTCGATGCAGGAGAAGAACAGCTCCGCGCTCGTCGCGTCGCGGCTGAAAGAGCTCGGCTACGAGGTGACGTATCCGGTCGGTCAGTACACCGAGCCGGGCGCGACCTGCTACGGCGTGGTCGCCATCATGCGCAACGGCAACGGTCCGACGCTGCTCGTGCGCAGCGACATGGACGCGCTGCCGGTGCAGGAACAGACCGGGCTGCCGTACGCGAGCACGGTCCGCGCGAAGAGCCAGACCGGCGACGACGTGCCGGTGATGCACGCCTGCGGACACGACATCCACATGACCTCGCTCATGGGCACTGCAAAAATGCTGGCGCAGATGAAATCGCAGTGGCACGGAACGCTGATGCTGATCGGCCAGCCCGCCGAGGAGGTCGTGAAGGGGGCGGACGGAATGCTGCGCGATCATCTGTACGAGCGCTTCCCGAAACCCGACTACGCCATCGCGTTCCACGACAACGCCAGTTTGCCCGCCGGTCAGGTCGGCTACACGCCGGGCTACCTCATGGCCAGCGCCGATTCCATCAACGTCACGATCCGCGGCCTCGGCGGCCACGGCGCGTCGCCGCAGTCGACGAAGGATCCGGTGGTGATGGCCGCGCAGTTCATCAACGCGCTGCAGACGATCGTCAGCCGCGAAGACTCGCCGCTCGACCCGGTCGTGGTCACGGTCGGCTCGATTCACGGCGGGACGAAGCGCAACATCATCCCGGACGAAGTGCAACTCCTGATGACCGTGCGGACGTACAAACCCGAGGTGAGGAAGCGGGTGGCGGCATCGATCGAACGGATCGCGCGCGGCATCGCGATGTCGGCGGGCGTCCCCGAGGATCGCATGCCGGTGGTCGAATTGCTGGCGGGGGAGTCGGTCGATTCGACGTACAACGATCCCGCGCTCACGGAACGGATCGCGTCGGCGCTGACGAAAGGGATGGGCGCGGCGAACGTGATCCGCATCGATCCGCTGATGGTCAGCGAGGACTTTGGACGCTTCGGCGTCGATCGCAAGATTCCGATCTGCATGCTCAATGTCGGCGCAGTCGATCCTGCCAAGATCGCGAGCGGACAACGGCTGCCGTCGTTGCATTCATCGGGATTCGCACCGCTGCCCGATCCGACGTTGCGCGGAGCGATCAAGGCGATGACGCTGGCGGTGCTCGAACTGCTGCATTGAGACATCCGATTCGTGTTGCTGCCGCGTAGATGAGGAGCATGCCGCGATTCGCGATCGCCATCTTCGTTGCCCTGCTTGCCGTTCAAGCCTTGGCGCACGACTTCTGGATCGAGCCTTCCACGTTTCACCCAGCGGTCGGCGATCGCGTGACGGCGGCGTTGCGCGTGGGGCAGAAGCTTGCCGGCGATCCGCTGCCGAACCTTCCGCCGCTGATCGATCGATTCGTGCTTCGCGGTTCTGCGGGAGAACGGCCGGTCGTCGGACGGCCGGGCGCGGATCCGGCGGGCATCGCGTTCATCGCTGAAGGTGGATTGCACTGGATCGGATATCAGAGCAATCCGTATCCGGTGGCGCTGGAGGGGCCGAAGTTCGAGGACTACCTTCGCGACGAAGGGCTGGAGCGGATCATCGATGCGCGGAAAAAGAACGGGCAGTCGGCGGCACCGGGTCGCGAGCGCTTCTATCGCTGTGCGAAGGCGTTGCTCGACACTCCCGGTACGGCGTCGTTCGATGCGCCGCTCGGCTTCACGTTTGAGCTCGTACCGCGCAAGAATCCCTACGCGATGAAGACCTCCGGCGATCTGCCGCTCGCGCTGACGTTTCGCGGCAAGCCGATCGCGAATGTGCTGGTCGTGGCGATGAGCAAAGTCGATCCTGAAAAAGCCATCCGCGCGCGCACCGACGCGAAGGGCCGCGTAACGTTGTCGCTCGCGCACGCCGGCTTCTGGCTGATCAAGGCCGTGCACATGGAAGCCGCGCCGGCCGATGCCGGAGTCGATTGGGAAAGCTGGTGGGCGTCGATCACCTTCGAGCTGCCGAAGTGAGCCGGCGTACTCTCGCGGCACTTTGTCTTGCCGCTGCGTTGGCGCTGCCGCTCCTCGCGCACGAGCTCGGCCTCGTGCAGGTCGAGGCGATGTTTCACAAGGATGGAACGTATGCCGTCGACCTGCTCGTCGACCGCGAGCATCTTCCGCTGCAAGCGAAAGGAATGGCCGTCCCGCCGGACGTCTTTCTGCGCGGCATCGAGAAGTCTGCTGTCGTCGCGTTCGACGGCAAACCGGCTGCGCACGAAAATGTCGCGATCGGCGTCGTCGAAGGTAAGCCAAACACGACGCGGTTGCGGCTGACCGGACGCACTCCACCCTCGGTCTCGCGATTCACGTTCGCGGACGACGCGATCATGGGCTACTTCGTCCTCAAGCTGCAGAGTGAGGGGAGGAGCGACGTCGTCACGCAATGGATCGATGGCGGCAAGACCAGCACGCCGTTTCCGCTCGACCGCGCCGTCGTTCCACTGACGCGCTGGCAGATCGTGACGCTTTACCTTCGCCTCGGATTCACGCACATCCTGCCGCGCGGCCTCGACCACGTCCTCTTCGTCCTCGGCATTTTCCTGCTGGCGGTCGATCTGAAGCCGGTGCTGTGGCAGGTCTCGGCGTTTACCCTCGCTCACACGATTACGCTGGCGCTCACGGTGTACGGCGTCGTGTCGCTGTCGCCGCGGATCGTCGAGCCGCTCATCGCGCTATCGATCGTCTATGTCGCGGTCGAAAACATCTTCACGTCGAAGCTGCACGCCTGGCGGCCGGTGGTGGTTTTCTGTTTCGGTCTGCTTCACGGAATGGGATTCGCCGGCGTCCTGACGGAGATCGGCCTGCCACGTTCCGAGTTCATCCCGGCGCTTCTGTCGTTCAACGCCGGAGTGGAGTGTGGGCAGCTCACCGTCATCCTCGCCGCGTTTCTACTGTTCGGTCTGCCGTTCCGCAGAAAGCCGTGGTACCGGCAACGCATCGTCATTCCCGGCTCCCTTTTCATCGCAGCAATCGGACTTTATTGGTCGATTCAGCGGGTGTTCTTTGCAGCATAAAAAATCGTACGACCGTTTCTCCGAGCGCACCGTAGATCGACTGTAACGAACAACCGCAAGCGAAAACGCTGCAAGAACAAGGAGAAACAATGAGACTCTCCCCCGTAGTACGTCTGGCTGGCGCCGTCCTCGTCGCGCTTGCCATTGTGGCACCGCAGGCCTGGGCCTCCAGTCATCGCGAGGCGCT
>JAXDIO010000319.1:0-10671 GCA_034663965.1 Thermoanaerobaculia bacterium
AGGCGGAGCGCTGGTACACGCGCCTCTCGCGGACGTTCAACCACACGTTCACCCGCAAGCCGATCGTCCTCTACGCGAACTCCGCCGACTTCCAGCAGACCACCACCACGCCGGAGATGATCGGCGAGGGGACGGGCGGATTCACGGATCCGTTCATGAACCGCGTGGTCCTGCCGCTGACCGGCGACTACGCGGAGAACGATCACGTCATCGGCCACGAAATGGTGCACGTCTTCCAGTTCGACATCGCCGCGGGCATCACCAGCAGCCGGCGCCGTTTCAATCTGGAGATGATGCCGCTGTGGATCGTGGAAGGGATGGCCGAGTACTTCTCCAAAGGCCGTATCGATCCGCTGACGGCGATGTGGATTCGCGACGCCGAGGTACACAACCGGCTGCCGACGCTGCGGCAACTCGAGCGCGATCCGTACTACTTCCCGTACCGCTACGGCCAGGCATTGCTGGCGTACATCGGCGGACGTTTCGGCGACGACGCGGTGGTGCGGTACTTCCTCGCGGCCGGCCTGACCAGCCCCGAGGCGGCGTTCGACCGCGCGCTTGGTGTGCCGTCGAAACAACTTTTCGCCGACTGGCAGGAATCGGCGCACGAAATGTACGGGCCGATCGTGGCCGACCGTCCCTCGCAACCCGGCACTCCGCTGATCGGCAGCAAACAGGGAGTGCGCGGCAATCTCAACGTCGGACCGGCGTATAGCCCGGACGGCAAGTACATCGCCTTCCTCTCCACGCGCGCCATCTTCGACATCGATCTCTTCCTCGCGGATGCGCAGACGGGACAGGTCATCCGCAAGCTCGCATCGACCGACCGCAACGGACACTACGAAGCCTTGCGCTTCATCGATTCGGCGGGCAGCTGGTCCGCTGATTCGAAACGCCTCGCCTTCGTCACGTTCGAAAAGGGCGACAACTACCTCGGCATCGTCGACGTCGACTCGCGCAATTTCAAGAGCGTCCGCGTACCGGGCATCGACGCCATCACGAACGTGGCGTGGTCGCCGGACAACCGCACCATCGTCATTGCCGGCCAGGCCACCGGCGTTTCGGACCTCTTCCTCTTCGATACGGAAACGAAGGAAGTGCACCGCCTGACGAACGACAAGTTCGCGGACATGCAGCCGGCCTTCTCGCCGGACGGCAAGACGATCGCGTTCGTTTCCGACCGCGGCTCAGGTCCGGAAGCAAATCTCGAAAATCTGTACTTCGAAGGGACACGCATCTCCACGATCGACATTGCCAGCGGCACGATCAAGAACCTGCCGTTGTTCGCGAACGCCAAGAACATCAATCCGGCGTACGGACCGGACGGCAGCATCTACTTCATCGCCAATCCCGAGGGGATGGCCGACATCTATCGTTACTCGCCGGACGGACGCGTCAGCCGCATCACGCGCGTGCAGACCGGCGTCTCCGGCATTACCGAGCTGGCGCCGGCCCTTACGGTGGCCACGCGCACGGGCGACATCGCTTTCTCGCTGTACGAGAACGACAACTACAACATCTACAAGCTCCCGGCGAACCCGCCGTCGCTTGCGGTCGCGACTACGAATACGGCGCCGTCGAGCGCGCGCGCCGGTCAGCTCCCGCCGCTGCGTGGCACCGGCTCGACGATCACCGCGTATCTGCAGAAACCGGAGGAAGGACTGCTGCCCGCCAGCACGACCTTCACCGAAGCGTCGTATCGGCCGAGCATGCACATCGCCTACCTCGGGCCTCCGACCATCGGCGTCGGTGTAAGCTCGTTCGGCACTGGCGTCGGCGGCAGCATCAGCGCCTACTACAGCGACATCCTCGGCTATCACAATATCGGCGTTACGTTCCAAGGCGGTGGCAGCTCGGGCGTCGGCACCATCGGCGATCAGCTCGCGGGCGAGGTTTTCTATCTCAATCAGCGGCACCGCCTGAACTGGGGCGTCGATACGACGCACCTTCCCTATGTCAGCGCGTTCACGACTGCGGGCCAGGCGCCGATCACGATCAATGGCCAGCGCGTAATCGCGGACGTGGTGCAGCAGCAGCGCGACATCCAGCGCTTCGACGACGTTTCGGGCGTCATTCAGTATCCGTTCAGCCAGACCCGTCGCATCGAGTTTACCGGCGGATTTCAGCACCAGTCGCTGAAGTCGGAAATCGAAACGGCTTACTTCGTCGGCAACACGCTCGTCGCCGACGAGACGGTGCGTTCGCCGTTCAACTTCTCGCTGAGCCTCGGCCACGCCGCTACAGCGTTTGTCGGCGACAGTTCTGTCTTCGGATTCCTTTCACCGGTACGTGGGACGCGGTACCGCTACGAGCTGTCCGCATTTTCCGGCGATCTGAAGTTCCAGACCGCATTGGCCGACTATCGGAAGTACTTCTTCTTCAATCCCGTAACGGTCGCGGTGCGCGGCATCTACTACGGCCGTTTCGGCACCGACTCGGAGAGCGGAAGGATTTCGCCGCTCTACATCGGACAGGACTCGCTGATCCACGGCTACGACATCAACTCGATCGGTCCCGAGGAGTGCGTGCGAACGCTGACCTCGGTTGGTTGCCCGGTGTTCGACCGCCTGATCGGTTCGAAAATCGGCATTGCGAATTTCGAAGTGCGCGTGCCGGTCATCGGCACCAAGCAGTTCGGCCTCATCAGCGGCTACGTTCCAACGGAGCTGTTCGGCTTCGTTGACGCGGGCGGGGCATGGAGCAACAACCAGCATCTCGACGTACGTTTTTCTCGCAACAACGCAACGGACCGAGTGCCGGTCGTCAGCGCCGGTGCGGGCGTTCGCCTCCTGCTCGCGTATATACCGCTCGAGTTCTACGCTGCGAAGCCGTTCCAGCGCCCGACGCAGAAGTGGGTGACCGGCTTCAACATCATTGCGGGCTGGTAGTGGCAGTCAATCCCGCCGAGTTCGAGCGCCTCGTCGAAGAGGCGCTCGACTCGCTCCCCGAGCGATTCGCGTCGCTGCTCGATAACGTGGTGGTCGTCGTCGAAGAAGAGCCGAGCGCCTCGGATCTCGAAGTCCTGCACGACGACGATCACGGTCACGAACACGGCGAGCTCCTCGGCCTTTACCGCGGCACGCCGATGACGCGACGGAGTTACGACTCCTTCCGCATGCCCGACCAGATCGCAATCTTCCGCGGCCCGATCCTCCGCGTCAGCCGCACCCGCGATGAAGCGCATCGCCAGATCCGCGAGACGGTGATCCACGAGCTCGGACACTACTTCGGGCTCAGCGATGCGGAGATGGTGTTCTAGCGGGGTGTAGGGAGTCGGGGTGGGGAGTGGGAGAGAACGCGACGCTGCCAAGTCGGGGCTCCCACACCCCACACCCGACTCCCCACAACCTACTGCAGGATGTGAATCAACGTCTCCCGCTTGTACGTTTGCTTCGCGATCGTGTCGGTCACAGTCAGCTTCACGTTGTAGTCGCCCGGCGGGAGCGGCGTCACATCGATCGTGCTCCCGATTCCGAAGTGTCCTCTCATGCCCTTGAGCGGCGTCGCCTCGGCGGCAACTGGTGTTCCCGGAATCGATTTCGCGCCTTCGATCTCGACTTTCGTCGTGACGTGCGGCGTACCGTCCGCGCCGAGTGTGGGATTGCGAAGTTCGGTGAACAGCCACACTTCGTCGCTCTTTTTGAACGACGCTCCCGGCTTCGGCACGACCTTCGTGCCGCCGAATGCGAATGGATCGAGCGGCGCCTGCGCGGACGGCAGGATGTGAACGTCCGAGGAGACGATGACGCGCGAGATGCCGCTGCTCGTCACGGTCAGCGGCTCGGGATCGAAATCGATGCGCGTGAGGCCGATGACGTCGTTGCGGCGCGCCAGCCCAAACGTGCCGCGGCTTTTTCGCAGCGGCAGCGTGAGCGTCCGCTCGATGAAGAGGTCGGCGTTCGACGCAAACACCGTCTGCGGCTCGTTGAACGTGGCGATCGTCTTCCCGTTCTCGTCCGTCACCAGTCCGAAGAATGTGATGCGTTCGCCGCTCTTCACCGACGCCGCGTCGGACGGTGCGATCTGCAGCGCCATGAATGGCATCCCGTCCGCCGCAACAAACTCGCCCCACGCCGATTTCAGATCGGACGATGATGGCGCGTAGTGCTCGATGACCTCGCGATACTTCGGAGTGAGCATTGCCCGCGCCGACGCATCGAACGCGCGCCGGGCCGTGAGCGTGTCATTGGCCCGCTCCGCGTCGATCAGCGTCTTCGGATCGCGATTCACCTGGGCGAACGCGGATGTAGCGACGATGAGCAGAAGGGGAAGGGCGGCGCGCATGACGCCATTATCGCGAATCCGGAACTTACGCCGCCGCGTTCGTGGCCTGATCGGACGTGATCCGTCCATCGTGGATCTCCACCACCCGGCTGGCGCGGCGGGCCAGCGCGGGGTCGTGAGTGATGATCACCAGCGTGCGGCCTTGCTGCCATAGGTCGGTGAAGATCGACATGATGTCGCCGCCGGCCGAGGAGTCGAGGTTGCCGGTGGGTTCGTCGGCGAGGACGATGTCGGGTTCCATCGCCAGCGCGCGGGCGATGGCCACGCGCTGCATCTGACCGCCGGAGAGCTCGGTCGGTTTGTGATCGAGGCGATCGCCGAGTCCGACCCGATCGAGAAGTTCGGACGCGCGTTCGCGGCGTTCGTGCGGCTTCACGCCGCCGAAGAGCATCGGTAGCTCGACGTTTTCGAGCGCGGTGATGTGCGGCAGAAGGTTGAAGGCCTGGAAGACGAAACCGACGCGTCGGTTCCGGATTTCGGCGAGTTCATCGCGCGTGACGCCGGAGACTGCCTGGCCGCCAATCTCGTAGATGCCGGATGTCGGCGTATCGAGGCAGCCGACGAGATTCATCAGCGTCGATTTGCCGGAGCCGGACGGACCGACGATCGCCACCATCTCGCCCTTTTCAATCTCGAGGTTGATGCCTTTCAGCGCTTCGACCTTCACCTTGCCGGTGTCGTAGACCTTTCGGATCTCGTCCATCCGGATGATCAGTTCATTTGCCATTGCGGATCTCCTATTCGTACCGCAGCGTGGATGCCGGATCGACGCTGGCGGCGCGGCGCGCGGGGAAGTAGCCGGCGGCGAGGCCGATCAGTCCGAGGATCAGCGACGTCGCAACGCCGATCTGCGGCGAGAGAGTGGGGCGGCCGAGGAACGACATCACCCGATTGTTTTCGATGGGGACGAAGCTCGTCAGCGACACGAGCAGCGTGGCGATGATGATGCCGAGCGCACCGCCGATGAACGTGTAGACAAGCGCTTCGAGAACGAACGGCGCAATGATCCAGCGCTGCTTCGCGCCGAGGGCCATCTTTACGCCGATCTCGCGGGTGCGTTCCTTCACCACCGCGTACATGATGTTGGCCACGCCGACTCCACCGATGAGCAGCGTGAGTGCGCCGACGATGCCGAGGAAGAGTTGGATGCCGATGGTGATGTTGCCGGTGGTCTTTGAGCTCCTGACCATGTCCCACGTCGACAGCGCGCGATCGTCGCTCGGGTCGTAGCGATACTTCCCGCCGAGGAGCTCGTTCACCTTTCTCAACGCGCCTTTCATCTCCTCGGGGCTCTGCGTCTCGATCACCATCACGCTGAGCCGGTCGCGCCCGTACTGCGCTTTGAACGTGGTGATGGGAATGACGGCGTGGTTGCCGTCTGGGCCACCGTAGACGCCCATCTGCGTTTTCTTCTGCATCACGCCTATGACGGTGTACGGCGCGTTGTTGAGCAGCAGCGTTTTTCCGACCGGCTGCTCGTCGCCGAAGATGTCTTTGGCCATGTCATTGCCGAGAAAGATGACGCGGCGGCGTTGCACTTCATCCTCAACGCTCAGAAAACGCCCGCCGGCTTGCGCGTAGTGTTTGCGGTCTTCGCCGAAGATGTAGTTCACGCCGAGGATGCGGCCGTTGACGGTCTTGCGTCCGTAGGTCAGCGCATTGCGCCCGGAGGTCAGCTCGCCGTGAACGGCTTTCAGTTCCGGCATGCGCTCGCGGATGAAATCGACGTCTTCGATGCGCAGCCGGATCGCGCGGCCCGGCGGCATCCCTTTCCACGCTTTCGTCGTCTCGCTCGGCCACATCACCGCCAGGTTCTCGCCGGTGGAGCGCCGGTTCTTGTCGAGCTGCAGCTTCAGTCCTTCACCAAATGCGAGCAGCAGCAGGATCGCGACCGTGCCCCACGCGATCGACGCGATTGTCAGATACGCGCGCTTCTTCTGCAGCCGCGATGACGTGGCGAAGAGATTGAGGATGACGTGCAGGTCGTTTTTCATAGTTTCATCGCCACGACTGGATCGAGTCTCGCCGCGTCGCGCGCGGGGAAGTAGCCGGCGATGAGGCCGACGATTCCGAGCGCGAGCGACGTCAGGATTGCCACGAGCGGCGAGACGACGGGATCGCCGACGTACTGACTCAGTCCGAGTTTCGGGAAGACCGCGCAGACGGAAAGTGCGATGGCGAATCCGATCGCGCCGCCGAGGAACGTCACCAGCATCGTCTCGATGAGGAACTGCCCGAGGATGTAGCGCTGCTTCGCGCCGAGGGCCATCTTGATGCCGATCTCGCGCGTCCGCTCTTCGACGACCACGTTCATGATGTTCGACACGCCGATGCCGCCGACGACGAGCGTGAGCACGCCGATGATGCCGAGGAAGGCGTTGAAGGCGAGCATGAAGACGTCGAAGAATTTGAACTGCTCGGTGGTGTCCCACATCCCCAGCGCTTCTTTGTCGTCGGCGTTGAAACGCAGACGTTTTCCGAGCGCTGCACTGACTCGTTTCATAACCTGCTTCGTGTCGTCCGCGTTCGCGGACTGGAAGACGAAGTTGTCGACGTACTTAGTCCCGGTCAGCGCGCGGAACGTCGTGGACGGGATGAACATCTTCTGGTCGTCGGGCCCGCTGTAGTTCGAGTCCTGATCTTTTTCCTGCAGCACGCCGACGACGAGAAACGGCGACTGGTTGACGTTGATCATCTTCCCGACCGCGGGCGTCGTCCCGAACAGGTCTTTGGCCAGCTGGTTGCCGAGGAAGGTGGTGCGGCGCTGCTCGTTGTAGTCGACCGCGTCGATGAAACGCCCGCCCATCTGCGGAATCATGTTGCGCATCGCACCGAATTCGGGAACGACGCCGGATGTGTCAACGGAAAGAGTCTTCGTCCCGTAGACGACTTTCATATTGTTCGAGTACTCGCCCGAGACGGCTTTCAATCCCGGCACATTGCCGCGAATCGCGGTGAGATCGTCTTCACGAATGCGGATGCGCCGTCCCTTGCCGAGGCCTTCGTACGGAATCGACGTCAGTCCGGGCCAGGCGATGACGATGCGGTCGCCGAGACCTGCCGTCGATTTGATGAGCTGCTTGTGCAGCCCCGTTCCGAAGGCGAGCATCAGGCTGATCGCGACCGTTCCCCAGACGATTCCGAAGATCGTGAGGAACGTGCGCAGCTTCTCCGCTTTGAGATCGCGGGCGAGTTGTTTGAGGACGTCTTTCATGGTGTGGGTGTTGGGAGTAGGGAGTGGGATGGATGTGGGAGCGGGTTTCAGATCTCCCACTCCCTACACCCAACTCCCCACCCCCCGCTAAGAAATCTCTTTCGGCGGCCGCTCCACGAGCTTCTGACCCTTCGTCAATCCCGATACGACTTCGACGTTGAGTCCGTCCGAGATGCCGGTCTTGATGTCGACCTTCTTCGGCGATTTCGGATCGCTGCCGGGTACTTCAACACTCGCTTTCTTGCCGCCGTCGCCAAACGTGACGAGGCGCTCCGGAATGACCAGGACGTCTTTCTTCTCGCGGATGATGACGTCCGCATTCGCCGAGTAGCCGGCGCGAAGTGTGATCTTGCTCGGCTCGAGCTCGACTTCGACATCGAAGAGTGTGGCGCCTTCTTTCTGCTGCGCCTGCGGAGCGATGCGCGAGACACGTCCGGTGACGACGTCGGTCGGCAGCGCGCCGACTTTGATGCGCGTGGTCATGCCGACGGAGAGTTTGCCGACATCGATCTCGTCGACGGTTCCTTTGAAGATCAAATCGCGCATGTCGGCGACCGTGGCCATCTCCGTCCCGGGTTGATACGACGTCAGCGGGACGATCGGGTCCCCGGGATTGACGGTGCGCGTGAGAATCGTTCCCGCTGCCGGCGCGCGGATGATCGACTCCGTTCCTGAAACCGTGAGCCGTCCTTTGCGCGTCAAATCGCGATTCTGCTCGGCCTTGGTCATCGCCACGCGCGCGAGGTCGTACGACTCTTTCTTCGCTTCGACGTCGGTCTTTGGCAGAACTCCCGACTTCGCAAGCTGCAACGAGCGCTGGTAGTCACCCTCGGCTTTCCGGAACGACGCGGCCGCCGATTCGACCTGGCGATCGACCTCGGTCACTTCCATCGGTGTGGGATCGGGCGCGATCTCGAACAGCGGATCGCCGGCGTTGACGGTGTCGCCAACCTGCACGAGCGCCCGCTTCACGATCCCCGAGATCTTCGATTTCACCGAGAACTTCTGCCTCGGCTGAATCTGTCCGACGGCGACGGCTTTCTCGACGATCGAGCCCTGCGTGACCTCGACCTCTTTGAAGCCGCCATCACCCTTCTTCCCGCTGCGCGTCCACGCGTAAACGCCGGCGCTGACGCCCGCCAGCACGACCAGTATGAACAACGTTTTCCATAGCTTCCGCATGCAGTTTCTCCGAGTTGCTCGAGGCTTGTACGGAGAATTAGACGCCGGGTTAACACCGAAGTTGGGCGAGGGGAAGGTGAGCTAGTATTTCGCGGCAACAGCCGCCGTTCCTCTCGCATGAACATCTTTCAGGTCGACGACTCCGGACTCCTTTTCATCTCGCCCGCGATCAGCGATTGGGAGAGCGTCGCCAGCCACGGCATCGATGTGGTGATCGACATGGAGGGCGGTTTGGACGAGTGCATCCCCACCGCTCCTGCGTCTTGTCTTTACGTCTACTTTCCGATCTACGACGAGGAACTGCCCGACCTTGCCCGCCTCGAGGCGGTCGCGCTCTTCGGCGCGCATCTGGTCCGGAGCGGGCATCGCGTTCTCTCGCACTGCGGCATGGGTTTCAACCGCTCTGCGCTTGTGGCAAGTCTCATCCTGCACAAGCTCGGACTGGACGGGCCGGACATCGTTGAGCGCCTGCGTGCGCGTCGGCCTGGAGCGTTGTTCAACGAGGTCTTCGCGAGCTATGTCAGCTCGCTCTCAGTCTCCGGGACGTGAGAAACGTTCGAGCTCCGGAGTCGTCCTATGCTCATGTCCATGTCTCTTCTTCGGAAGATCTCCGCCTGTGCCACGGCTGTCATCGTTTTCTGTTTGCTGCTCCTCCCGCTGCATGCTTCTGCGCAGTCCCGGCGAGGAGGCGCGCGATCCGGTCCCGGCACAGGTGATCCTTACGAACGTCTGGTTCCGTGGCACTTCCTCGAAAAGAGTGGACCGTTGCTCGACGCTCCGCTGGTTCTGTACTGGCTGCCTGCGTCGTCGAACGAGACCGAACGTTCGCCGCTGCTAAATTCAGAGGAACTCGTGCGCGACGCGGACCGCTGTCTTAGCTTCGAGATCGTTCTGCCGGAGGATCGCGTGACGATCGAGAAATTCGGAGAGACGGGAAAACTTCCGGCGGTCGTCCTTGCCGATGCCAAGGGCATCGTCCTTCGCCGCGTCGAGAGTGTCGGTGGCCGTCTGGCGATCGCTTCCGTGGAGAAGATGGTGCGGGACGAGTTCGACAGCCGAGGGGAAGCGATGTATGTGATGGTGAAAGAGGCAAGGAAGCGTGTCGTCAACGGCGACAAACAAGGCGCCATCGATCTGTACAGGAAGTTGTGGGACGAACGCTGCCTCGTTCCCACCGCTGGCACCGAGGCTCAACAGGCGCTGAAGAAACTCGGCGTGATCGTCGTCGAGCCGCCGGCTCACATCGCGGTCGATCCAAATCTCACGATCGCCCCGGCCAAGCCGGCCGCTGCCAAGCCAAAGCCGCCCGCCGATCACTGAAGCAGGCCTCCATCGGATCTGTCCGCTTAAATCATTTCGAAGACAAAGACGTGACGAACCGGTCAAAAAGGGGTACGCTTTTTTCCATCGACCTCAGGAGGTTTGACGAATGACTCAGCTTGAAACCCTCACGGTCATCGGCGTCGTTGTTCTGGCGATCCTCGTCTGGGCTTACTTCCGGATGCGCAGCAAGGACCACGTCGAACAGGTCCTGGCGAAGCACAAAGCATCGGCCCGCGTCTGCAGCCGAGCGTGCCTGCTCGAAGGGATGGAGCAGATCCCGGTGGCGCTGGCGCTGACCGCGGATGCGATCAATTACGAGAACCGCGATCTGCAGGCGTCGATCGATCTGTCCGTCATCGAGGAAGTCGAGTACGACGACGAGACGGCGACCGGACACACGGTGGCCGGCAAGGTGCTGCGCCTGCGCGCGCACAACCACGCCTTCGAGTTCATGCTCGATCTTCCGTCGGCCAAACAGTGGGAGACGGCGCTGCCGGCGCGCCGCATCGATCGCGCAAAAGCGGTCTGACGGAATCGCGTCCGCCGCGAAGCAGTTGTGGGGAGTTCCTCGTCGGGGTGTGGCGCAGTCTGGTAGCGCACCTGCTTTGGGAGCAGGGGGTCGGAGGTTCGAATCCTCTCGCCCCGACCAATTTTTCCTTCCGCTCTTC
>JAXDIO010000333.1:0-3709 GCA_034663965.1 Thermoanaerobaculia bacterium
CTCAATTGGGACAGCATCTGAGGGGTGGATCTCCACTTCCCATCAAAAATGACTCGTACACTCAGCAGAACCGAAGTCTTCTCATCCTAATTTGGACAGCTGTGGGCACAGACACTCTTGTCTGTGCTTTGGCAAGCTGCAGGGTTTGAGGTTGCTAACCCAGCCGCACTCCTTCCGCCCAAGCCACCGAAAACCATAGCGCGGCGTCGGGGCGTTGCGACCAGAGGAAGTAGTCGGACATGACGCGGTCGAACGCATCGGCGTCGAAGAGGCCCTGCGAGATGATCGTGTCGCGCGCGGTGCGAACGACGCCGGCCATGTTCGCGGCGAGGATCGGGAACGTCTCCATCCCGGCGCAGCCGCCGAAGAAGACCCAGGTGTTGCGGACCGGTTGCGCGCCGGCTTCGTGGAGGAGTTGCACGAGGCGGCGTCCGACATGCGGATCGTTTCCGATGCGCTCGTAGGCGCGCATGTAGGCGTCCCACAAACTCATCCAGCCGGGCGGCTCGGGCCAGACGCGCATGACCCCGTGATCGTCGTCGGCGAGGACGATGCGTCCGCCGGGTTTGACCGCGCGGACCATCGACTTCACCGCGCGCAGCGGATCGGGGATGTGCTCGAGGAGGAAGCGTGTGTGCGCGACGTCGAACGTTCCCCACTCATGTCCGAGGTCGAGGTTGAGGGCGTCGCCGGAACGCAGATCGGCGAGCGTTACTTCGCCGTCGTTTGCGGCGAGGCGTTTGGCCGCGCTCAGTTGCTCTTCCGAGTATTCGACGCCGACCACGCGTCCCTTCGGCACCGCGCGCGCCATCATCCGAGTGAACTGGCCGAGGCCGGAGCCGAGGTCGAGGATGCGTTCGTCGCCGCGGAGGTTCATCTCGCGCAGCATCGCGGAGTTCAGCAGAACGTCGTTCATCAGCGACAGGCGGCGCTGCTCGTCGTCATCCGTTCCGTGAATGTAGACCGACATCTACGCGACGTCCTGCACTGGAAAGCCGGCATCGATCCAGCCATCGAGTCCGCCCGCGAGCGGCCGCACCTTCGTGTATCCCTTGTCGATCAGCATGCGCGCCACACGGGCGGCTGAGGCCTCGTTTGGTCATGTGCAGTACAGCACGACCTCGGTGTGCGGTGCGACGTCTCCGAGTTGTGTGGCCACGTCGTCCATGTGCACGAGGATGGCGTTGGGAATGGCGCGGGGATTGTGCTTGCGCGCGCCAGGCGTGCGGACGTCGATCACCACCGGGAACTCGCCGCGGTCGAGCATCGCCTTCAATTCGCGAGGCTCGATGCGCGCGAGGCGGAGTTGCCTGAGGAAGTGAATCCGCTGCGCCCACTTCACGGCGATCAGCACAGCGAGAAGACAGCCGATGACGACCAGCGCCCATCCGCCGAGGTTTTCGAGCGCGGCCAGCAGGCGATCGATGGCGCGATGGAAGGCGCGGCCGGCGGCGACGGCGGCTCCGGCCCAGATCAGCGCGCCGATGCCGTCGTAGATGACGAAGGCGAGCGTGCCGCGACCCGAGGCGCCGGCGAGCGGCGGCGCGACGGTCGAGAATCCGGGGATGAACTTCGCGATCAGCAGCGATTTCAATCCCCACCGCTCGAATCGCGCTTCAGTGTCGCGCACACACGAGTCGGGAGAGAGCGAGATGCGGCAGAGCGTGCGCAGGATTCGATATCCGTAGCGGCGCCCGAGGAGGAACCACATGTAGTCGGCGATCAGCGAGGCCGCGATCGCCGCCAGCAGGATGTTCGTCGACGACATCTTCCCATCGCGCGACAACGCCCCCGCAACGATCAGCGCCGGGACCGCCGGCACCGGCGCGCCGAGCTGCTCCAGCAACACGTTGATGAAGATCAACGAGACGCCGTAGACGAGGACGTAGTGGACGAGGTGGGTCACGAGGTGTTCATGGTAGCGGGAGTCGGGGGTCGGGTGTCGGGGTCGGGGTCGGAAAAACAGGTGTCGTCTCTACGACACCCGACTCCCGACTCCCGACAGCCGACAGCCGACACGATCTCCACTCCCCACTCCCGACACCCCACGCCCACCTAACCGAAAGACGAACATCCAGTCTAAGGTTCCGACGATGGAGACGACGAGCGACGTTGCCGTGGTAAGCCGGGCTCGATCCGGCGATGCCGACGCGTTCCGGCAACTAGTCGAACGTCACTCCAAACCGATGTTTCGAGTGGCCTATCGCATGACTGGAAATGAACATGATGCCGACGACGTGGTGCAGGAGACGTTTCTGCGCGCCTACCGCCAGCTCCGCAATTTCGAGGACCGCGCGAACTTCGGCACGTGGCTGCACCGCATCGCCGTCAACTGCTCGCTCGATCTGTTGCGGGCACGCGGGCGCGCCGACAAGCATTACGGCGGCGATCCGGAGTCGGCCGAGCTGGCCGGTGCGGCGGCGGCGAGAAGCGAAGCACAGCAGGATCGGCTGCTGATGTCGGCCGACCTGCAGAAGCACGTCGCCGCGGCCATGGAACGTTTGAGCAGCAACGAGCGGACGGCGTTCGTCCTCCGCCATTTCGAAGGAATGCCGGTCGAAGAGATCGGAAAAACACTGGGCATTCAGGTCAATGCCGCAAAACACACGATCTTCCGCGCCGTGCGCAAACTGCGTGAGGCGCTGGAGCCGATTGTGAGGTCGACACCATGCAACACCTGACAGAAGATCAGTTGATTTCACATTACTACCGCGACGGCGATGCGCCGTTTGCGCCGGAGCATCTCGCTGCATGCGAAGAATGCCGCGCGCAGTTCGACACGCTCTGCGGCGTGCTCACGCTCGTCGAGCAGCTTCCCATTCCCGAGCGTGGCGACGCGTACGGCGACGAAGTCTGGACGCGCCTGCGCTGGAAGCTCGGCAGCAATCGCCGGCGCTCCGTCTACGGCTGGATGTCGATCGCCGCGGCGCTCGTGGTCGCATTCATCGGCGGCATCCTCTGGCACGCGCGGACGCAGCAGACCGTGACGCCGCAAACGATCGTCGCGCACAACACGCCTGCTCCCGCAGCACAGCCGGCGGCAATCGCACCCGCATCGAAAGATCGTCTACTCCTCGTCGTCGTCAGCGATCACCTCGACAGTTCCGAACGGATGCTCCTCGAGATCTCGAACGCCGACGCGAAACATCCGCTCGACGTCGCCTCGCAGAGCAAACGCGCCGGAGAGCTGGTCGCATCGAATCGCATCTACCGGCAAACGGCCACGCGGAGGGGCGAGACGCGTATCGCTTCGCTGCTGTCGGACCTGGAGCCGGTCCTCGTCGAGCTGTCGCATGCAGGCTCGACTCTCTCGCCCGACGAAATCGCCGCACTGCAGAAGCGGATCGATTCGAAGGGCCTTCTCTTCAAGGTGCGCGTGGTCAGCGCACAAGTGGGCGGCCACGAAGCCCCCGCCAAAGTCCCGCAGAAAGGAATCGACTCACTATGAAAACGAAATTGATCTACACGCTCGCCGCCGCGCTGGTCGCGCTTGCGCCGGCCGTGCGCGCAAACTGGAATCTGTCGCCGACCACCGCCATCGCAATCGCCGTTTCGGATGACGATGACGACCGCGAAAAAGATCGCAAGGATCGCGAGAAGGAACGCGCCGAGGCCAAGGTCGAAAAAGAGGAAGACCTCTACGACTCCGGCACCGACGCGCTCGACGATCACGAATGGCGCCGCGCCGCGGCGGCCTTCAGCAAAGTCG
>JAXDIO010000345.1:0-7797 GCA_034663965.1 Thermoanaerobaculia bacterium
CGGTGCCGCGCGAGCCGTTCAGTTTCGGCGGCTGGAACGATTCGAAGTTCGGCGTCGGCGACATCACCGGCCGCGGCTCGATCGAGTTCTGGACGAAGTCGAAAAAGATGACCACGAAGTGGAACAAAGAAGCCGGCGTGAACTGGATGTCCTAGGTCCGCACGGCGGACGGCGTTGGTTGCCTCCGGCTTTGCGCTACATTTGCGTGATGAATTGCCTCACGCGCCATTGCTGGTGACGGGTGTTAAAGGTGATGGGGTGGTTGTTCCGACGCGATCGAAGTCGGCTCGGAGTGAAACGAGCTCCGATTCATGTCGATCGAATCGCGCGAACAAGTCATGGAACAGCGTTTCCACGCGATCGAAATGTGCATTCATGCGCTTCGTCTGGTTGTCGATCAGTCGCTGCATGTCGGGCAACGCGATCTCGCGATGAAAGCGCATCAGCGTTTGAAAAAGATCGTCCCGATTCGTGGTGCGGTGGGGTGATTTCATCAGTGACGGGTTTCGAGGGCGGCGATACGTTCGTTCATCGTCTCAACCTGCTGTTTGAGCGCCGCGATCTCAGTTTCAGTCGCGAGTCTTTTTTCGAGCGTCTCAAATCGTGTCTCAATAGAATAGACGCGAGCTTCGAGCGCCGAGACACGTGCCTCGAGGCGCGCAAGACCGCCCTTCACCAGTTCCAGCTCCGACTCGATCCGCGTTAGCCGGGCCTCCACCAAGTCGAGCCTTTCCTCGACGCGCCGCAGGCCGGCTTTGATGGCAACGCTTTCGGCTTCAAGGTTGTCGAGACGCACGTATACGCCGTCGAACCACGTGCTCATGGCGTCAAAACGAGCATCGAAGCGTTCTACGAACGCCGTCATCTCCTCGCGCACGATCTGTCTCAGGGTCCGCAACAGTTCGTTCGTTTCCATGCGATCAGTGCCTCGTTTCCAGTGCCGCGACACGCTCGTTCATGATCACGATTTGCTGCCGGATTTCGACGAGTTCCGTCTCCGTCGCCAGTCGATCGATTCTCTTCTCGACGTCGGTGACGCGCATGTCCAGCGCAATCAAGTGGGACTTCACAAATTGCAACTCTGTCTCGACGCGGCTCATATCGGCGTTCAAAGATTGAATGTCGCATTCGACGCGCGACAATCTCTCGTCGATACGGCTGATCCACGATCTCAGCGCGTAATACTCCGACTTCTCGCCGTGCAACGAACCGACAGACTTCGCGATCGCTTCGTCCACGATGCGCTGAAAGTCGGGGAGAAACACCTCGCGATGGAACCTCTCGATCAACTGTAGCATCTCGCTTTTCATCGCCCGGAAATCCTACCTCGGAATCTCGCGTGCAATCGTTCGCGCAAGCGACAACTGGAAGCGCTCTCTATGAGTGACTGGCGGCAGCCGAAAAACTCCCCACCCTGTAGAGAGATCACTTGGCCGTCGGCGCCTGCAGGTTGATGAGGCCCACCGCGTAATCGCGGGACACTTCGTCGTAGATCCCAAGCGCCACGCGCAGCGATGGCGTGAGCGACTCCACGGAGATCGTGTAGGTGAAGTGTCCCGTCTTGGCCTTATCGAGATCGGCGACTGGGATCGAAAACGGCTGCGTGTCGTGATGGGTATCGCTCACGCCGCCGATCGTCGATCCCCACGCCAGATAGACCGAGAACGCGCCGTTGTAGGCGTTGCCCTGACCGCGCAGCGGCGTCAGCGCGGCGATCGGCACCTGCACGGTCAGCGGGAACAGGTACGTTTTGTTTTTCGTGCGCGTCGGCTCGCCGCTCTTCGCGGCAAAGCGGAACGCCGACCGCGGCGCGATGCCGAAGAGCGCGCCGATCACGCGGTCTTCCATCCGCGTGATCTCGGTTTTCGGCACGAACTGCCGGCGCGATCGCACCGACAACGCCGGATCCTTGACACGGACTTCGATCTTGCGCGCCGCGGCTTTGGTAGGCGTGGCGCGATACGCGAGCGAGTAGTACGAATCGAAGTCGTCGCCGATCCGCGGCAGCAGCTTCGTGACCTCGGTGCTGCCCCACGCCGGCACGCCTCCGGTTTCTTTCGCAACGAACTCGAGCATCGGAGTCTCGTTGCTGAGGATGCGGTAGTCGAACACGCCGGTGCCGGCGCTCGGAGCGTTGCCTTGGTCGGCGGACGGCATCGTCGTCGATCCGAGCCCTTCCGCGTAAATTGGATAGATCGTGACGCCGTTCGCGTTTGCGGTCTCGACGAGCGTGCGGAGCAGCGGTTTGGCGTCGAACTCACTCTGGACTTCCGCCGGCAACTGGTTCGGATCAGCGAGGTAAAACGCCTCCGCGCCCGCATACTCGGACAAGCGGTGCGTCGCAAGCAGAAGCACTTTCTTTCCGTCGACGCCGGCCATCGAGCGCATCAGCGCTTTCAGCGTTTCCACCTTGCGCTTTTCGTCATCCATGGCGATTTGCGCTTTCATCCTGGCCGACTGCTCGCGAGAAAATGAGAGGCCGGTGTCCTCGATCGGCGTCCTGCCGCCGCCGAACGCGTCCGGGATGGTGCTGAGCTCCTGCCGGAGGTCATCCATCAGGTCATGATTCCTGGTGTTGGTCCGGCTGGCGATTGCATCGAGCGCCTTGTCCACTTTCGCCAGGTCGTCGGTGAACGTCTGCCGGATTCCGACGACGCCATAGTTCCACGACACGACCATGACCCGGTCGCCGGGCCGAACGGAATCGTGGAGCAGCTTCTTCATCGCTGCGAACATGGGTTCGCTGCGGAACACCGGAAGCTGGAAGCGTTCGACGAACACGATGATCGAGCGCTGCTGCTGCGGCGGCGGTTGCGGCGCCCCGGCGGGTACCTGCGCCGTGACGACGCCGCTTGGCTGCTGCGGCGGTGTCGAGGAGTATTCGGCGAAGTTCGTGATCGGCTGCCGGACACCGTTCTCGAAGATCTCGAAGTCGTCGCGGAGGAGGCCCTGCACGCGTTTGCCCTCTTTGTCGACCACGAACACATCGACGTTGACGATGGAGACTTCGACACTCTCGGTCGCATGCGGAACGACGGGCGTCTGCGGCGCCGCGACGCTGGAAATTGCGACGAATAGCAGGAGCAGGCAACTCAAGGAGCGCATGAACGGATCCTTTCGGGATTACGGCGCGAATTCTATAACGGTCGCATGGTGCCAGTTACCGCACCGCGCGCATTTGGTAGCCCATCGCGGTGGCTGCGAATCCTGCCTCGGCCAGATACCTGCCGAGGTCTGATTTCGCAGCCGATGCGTCGTTGATCTCGGCGATGAGCAGCGCGCGGCGCGTGCCGGTTGTGACGAGCGACGCGAGCATCCGCGCGATCTCCTTCGCGACCGTGCCGCGCATCGGCTCGTCCTCGGGGAGGAAGACGCTGAGCTGCTTTTCGCCGCGGCCGACGTACGCGGCGAGCATGCCGTTGACGAGGATCACGCTGGCGCCGGGGACGCGCATCAGGCCGGGCACCGGCCACTTCAACAGCGCGCCGTAGGGATTGGCGGGATCGGTGGCGGCGAGCATCACTGTTTCGGGTTCGTCGGGCTCGTCGCGATAGGAGCGCAGCAGATCGAGCGCGCCGGCGCTGCCGAACTGCGTGGCGCCGAAGCCGGCAACGAAGTAGCCGCGGCGGATGCGGCCTGACTCTTCCATCGCTTTCAGGACGGGATAAATGGCGCTGAAACCGCCGGGGACCGATTCGACCGCGGCGGCCTCGCGGACGATGATGCCGTAGCGTGCGAGGAGTTGATGCGCGAGCGCGCTGGCGCGTTCGGTGGCGCTGCCGCGCGGCGGCGGAAGCAAAGACCAGCGCCCCTGCGTCGATGGCGGAGCGATGCGGCGCGAGCGAAACGCCTGCGTTCGCGGCGCTTTCTTCGGGCGCGTGTAGGCGCGCAGTGCGTGGAACGTGTCGTTCGTGATCACGCCGCGCCAGACGAGGTTCCACAGCGCGTCGACGACGTCGTTCGCGAAGCCGCCGAGCGCGGTTTGAATCTGCGCGAAGAAGGACGCTCCGCTCGCGCGGAGGTGATCGACGATGCGCTGCTCCAATCCGCTCAGTTCGACCGTCGATGCGTCGTGCAGCAGCGGCAGATGATCGGTGAGGTAGAGCGCGATGCGGCCATCGCGTTCGCCGATCGGTTCGACGCCCGTCCAGACGATCTCGCCGGCGGCGCTGAGCGTGTCGAGGTCGGACGGTTTGTAGCCGTCGATGCGCGCGGCCAGGATTTCCGATTCGAGGATCGACGCGGGCATCGCCGCACCTTGTAGCGCTTCGATGACTTCGAGCAGGCCTTCCAAGCCGCGGCGTTTTTTCGTGACGAGTTGCCAGCCGGTGATGAGTCGCGTGTAGGCGGCGGTATCGACCGGCTCGACTTCCTTGCGCAGCTTCGCCAGCGAGCGCATGCGAATTGATCGCAGCACTTCCACTTCGCACCACTCGCGCTGCGTTCCGCCGGGACGGAACTCCCCTTCGACGAGGCGTCCGCGCTCCACGAAGCGCTCCAGCGACGACATCACCAGCGCGACCCCGAGGCCGTAGCGCCGGGCGACTTCCGGCGGCGTGAACGGGCCGTGCGTGCGCGCGAAACGGAGTACGAGATCGCCTGCCGGATCGGCAACCGGCTGGAGATAGCGATCGGCGAGACCTTGCGGAAGCGGGACGCCGAGGGCGTCGCGGTAACGGCTCGCGTCTTCGATGGCGATGAAACGCTTTTCGCGGGCGATCGGGATCTCAATGATGCGGCGGGTCTTCGTCAACTCGCACGTGGCCTCCTTCGCATCGACCAAGGATCTCGCGGCGATTTCGTCGAGCGAGAGATCGCCGAGGCGGAGGAGGAGATCGTGAAGGGCGTCAATCGACTTTGCTTTGTGGCGATCGTCGAGATGCTGCAGTTCCAACTCGAGCTGGTACAGCGAATCGGCGTCGAGCAGTTCGCGTAACTCCGGTTCGCCGAGGAGCTCGCGAAGCTGCGCTTGGTCGATGGCCAGCGCCTGCGCGCGGCGTTCGGCCAGCGGCGCATCGCCGTCGTAGATGAAATTCGCGACGTAGCGGAAGAGCAGCGAGCCGGCGAACGGCGATGGCTTCTCGGTGTCGGCGACGACGACGCGGATGTTCCGCTGCTGAATCTTCTTCATCGTCGCCACGAGCGCCGGGACATCGAAGACGTCGCGCAGCACTTCGCGATACGTCTCGAGGATGATCGGGAACGAGCCGAATCGCGACGCCACCTGCAGCAGGTCGTAGGCGCGTTTGCGCTGTTGCCAGAGCGGCGTGCGGCGGTCGGGCCGATAGCGCGGCAGGAGCAGCGCGCGTGCGGCGGCTTCGCGGAACTTCGCCGCGAACATGGAGCTGGCGCCGAGCTGGCGAACGACGAGTTGCTCGACTTCGTCGGCGTCGGGGATGACCAGTTCCGCGCGGGGCGCCGCGTCGGTGTCGGGGAAGCGGACGATGAAGCCGTCGTCGCTCCACATCGTCTCGACGTCGATCTGCAGTTCGTTGCGAACCTTCGCGGTCACCGCCATCGCCCACGGCGCGTGGATGCGGCCGCCGAACGGCGTGAGGACGCAGACGCGCCAGTCGCCGAGGTCGTCGAGGACGCGCTCGATGACGATGGTGCGATCGTCGGGGACGGCGCCTGTGGCGGTTTGCTGATCGTCGAGATACTGGAGAAAGTTCTTCGCGGCGCGTTCGTCGAGATCGTGTTTCGATGTCAGTCGCTTCACCGCGGCGGCGGGTTGCATCGCGCCGACTTCGCGCACCAGCGCGCCGATCGCTTCGCCGAAAGGAACCGTCCGCTCGGCGGCGTCGGCTTTCCAGAACGGCATTTTGCCGGGCTCGCCCGGCGCGGGCGTGACCAGGACGCGGTCGTGCGTGATCTCTTCGATGCGCCAGGTCGACGCGCCGAGGAGAAATGTTTCGCCGACGCGCGATTCGAAGACCATCTCCTCGTCCAACTCGCCGACGCGGGCGCTTTGCATCTTTTCGCCGCCCGCGAGGAAGACGCCGAAGAGGCCGCGATCGGGAATCGTCCCGCCGCTGGTGATAGCGATGCGCTTGGCGCCGGGGCGCGGCGTGAGGATGTTGGTGACGCGGTCCCACGTCACGCGCGGGCGCAGTTCGGCGAATTCGTCCGAGGGGTAGAGGCCGGAGAGCATGTCGAGGACGCCATCGAAGGATGTTCGCGCGAGCTCCGAGAACGGCGCCGCCGTGCGGACGAAGGCAAACAATTCGTCCGCGTGCCACGGCTCGACGGCGATCATCGCCACGAGCTGCTGCGCGAGTACGTCGAGCGGATTGCGGGGATAGCGCGTCGGTTCGATCGCGCCGCGGTGCATGGCGTCGGTCACGGCAGCGCAGGCGAGCAGATCGCCGCGGAACTTGGGGAAGATGATCCCCTCGCTGACCGTCCCGACCTGATGCGAGGCGCGGCCGATGCGCTGCATGCCGCTGGCGATCGACGGCGGCGCTTCAATTTGAATCACGAGATCAATGGCGCCCATGTCGATGCCGAGCTCCAGCGACGACGTCGCGACGAGCGCGGGCATCCGCCCCGATTTGAGGTTGTCTTCGATCTCGATCCGTTGCGCGCGAGCAATCGATCCGTGATGCGCCTGCACGAGCACTTCGCCGGCGAGCTCGTTGAGCGCGCCGGCCATCCGCTCCGCCAATCGACGCGAGTTGACGAAGATCAGTGTCGATCGATGCGATCGGATCAACTCCAACAGTCGCGGATGAATGGCCGGCCAGATCGATGCGCGAACGCCCTGTCCCGCCGGCCCGCTCGGCACCTCGTCGCGCGAGTATTCGTTGAGCTTGGCCATCTCCTCGACGGGAACTTCGACGTGGAGGGAGAGCTGTTTTTTTTCGCCGGTGTTGATGATGGTTACGGGGCGGGTGTCGGGTGTCGGGTGTCGGGTGTCGGAGCCACCCTCATTTCGCGATTCGCTTTCATCTCCGACCCCCGACCCCCCACTCCCGACTCCCGCCCCCAGATACCTCGCCACTTCCTCCAACGGATTCTGGGTCGCCGACAAACCGATTCGCTGCGGCGGCTTGTCGGCTAATCGCGACAATCGCTCCAGCGATAACGCCAGGTGCGCGCCGCGCTTGTTCGGGACGAGTGCGTGAACCTCGTCGACGATGATTGTTTCCACGCCGCGCAGCACCTCGCGAACGTTCGACGTCAGCATCAGGTAGATCGACTCGGGCGTGGTGATGAGGATGTCCGCAGGATCGCGCAGGAAACGGGACCGTTCCGCCTGCGGCGTGTCGCCGCTGCGGATGCTGATCGAGGGGATCACGAACTCCTCGCCGCGTTCCGAGGCGAGGTTTGAGATGCCGGTGAGCGGCGCGCGCAGGTTGCGCTCGACGTCGACGGCCAGCGCTTTCAGCGGCGAGATGTAGACGACGCGGCAGCGGCGTTCCTTCGGCGGACGCGGCGCGAACATCAATCGGTCGAGCGCCCAGAGGAACGCGGTCAGCGTTTTGCCGCTGCCAGTCGGGGCGAAGATCAGCGTCCAATCGCCGCGTGCGATGGCCGGCCACCCCATCGCCTGCGCCTTCGTCGGCGTGCGGAAGACGGAAGTGAACCAGTCGCGCACGGCGGGATGAAAAGGCTGCATCGCGGCATCGGCCGGAGCGTTTTCGTTCCTCGTCAACGTCACCACCTTTCCACTGCGCTGGACATTAAGTTCTTGCGCTGCAAGAATAGTCTCCCTCCAGGCGACCACTGACAGCGGGGCGAAAGACAGGGATGCGGCTCAAAGTGCTCGGCGCGTACGGCGCGTCAGACGCTGAACAT
>JAXDIO010000359.1:0-6117 GCA_034663965.1 Thermoanaerobaculia bacterium
AGCTTTACTGGATGACGTGGGGGCGGATTAGCTTTCTGAAGTAACAGCCCGCCTCCAGTTTCACCGCTTGAATTCTTCTTTGAATCTTACCGATCCAGCAACTCTCGCCACCCGAGCGTTCGCACCCACTCAATCCAGTAGATTTTCGCCGGCCCCGCCAAAAGCGGGGCCGGCTTTTTTTGTAACCGGTTACGTAACCAGTTCGGCGAGCGCTTGTTCGACCAGCATCCGGGCATCGGCGTTCACCGTCAGCCAGCGGATGGCGTTCGTGGTTGCGTCCGCGGCAGCGAGCAGACGATCGCGATCGATCGACAGCGGAACGCGTCCGGCCACGGCGTCGCAGAGGACCTGACCGAGGAGCGCGACGGCATCGCTGCAATCGTCCTGCGACGCGACCAGCGCGGCGATGCCGAGAAGCGCGGCGGTATCGCGATCGTCGGAGAAGCGCGTCAGGCCAGCCACGATCGACGCGGCAAGCGCGTCGTTCGTTTCGACCTCGCCGCCGATGAAAACCGGCTGACAGCGCGAACGGATCGTCGGCAGCAGCAGATCGGGCGATCGCGTCAGCAGGATGAAGGTCGTGTCATCGGCCGGCTCCTCGAGCGTCTTGAGCAGCGAGTTCGAGCCGCCGACGCTGAGCGCATGCGCCGGATCGATGATGAAGACTTTGTTGCGGCCCTCGTACGGACGGAGCGTGGCCGCGGCCACCATCTCGCGGATCTGCTCAACGCTGATCATCTTCCGCTCGCCGGTGACCTCGATGAAGTGAACGTCGGGATGCATGCGCCGTTCGATGCGCGTGCAGGCGTTGCAGTCGTCGCCTTCCGTGCCGTTCAGGCAGTTGAGCGTTTTGGCGATGCGCAGTGCGACCTCGCGCAGCGTCGCGGCGTTCGGGCCGTAGCAGAGGATGGCGTGATGCAGCTCGCCGCGCTGCGCGGTTTGCAGCAGCAGTTCCGCGGTCGCGCTCATTGCAGCAACTCCGTTCGTTTCTGAACCTCCGCGACGACGCGCGCGAAGACGTCGTCGACGTCGCCATCGCCGTCGATGAGAACAAAGCGATTGGGTTCCGCGACGGCGAGCGTTCGATATCCCTCGCGAACGCGGCGATGAAACCGCAGATCCTCCGCCTCGAACCGTCCCTCATCCTGCACGGCGCCGGCATTGCGCGAGCGTGCGCGAGTCAATCCGACTTCTTCCGGCAGATCGAACAGCAGCGTGAGGTCGGGCGTCAGCGAATCCGTCGCCCAAGCGTTGAGCGTTCGCAACTGGTCGAGATTGATCAGGCGCCCGAATCCCTGATACGCGAGCGTCGAGTCGGTGAAGCGATCGCAGAGCACAACAGATCCGCGTGCGAGCGCCGGCTTGATCACTTCGATCACGTGCTGACGCCGCGATGCCGCGAAAAGAAAAAGCTCCGCGACCGGATCGAGGTGCGAGCTGCTGTCGAGCAGGATGGCGCGGATGCGGTCAGCCAGCGGCGTGCCGCCCGGTTCCTTCGTGATGACCGCGCCCGGAAGGCGCTCCGCCAAACAACGCAGTTGCGTCGATTTGCCGGAGCCTTCGATTCCTTCGAACGTGATGAACAAGCGCACCGGAGTTTATCGCGCTAATTTTTCCCCATCACCGCCAGGCGGCGCTGCGCGAGCTCCCACACTGAGGCGCCGTCGTTCTCCTTCTTGTCGACGCGCTTGTATGCCGCGAGGGCCGCTTCGCGGACGCCGTAGTTTTCGGCCATGCGTCCGAGGACGTACCAGTCGCTGCGGTCGGGTTGGTCGCGCCGGCTCTTGTCGAGCGTGCGCAGGAGCGCGTCGCGCGCTTCGATGTTCTTGCCGGTCTCCGCGTAGGGCGACGCCCCAATCCATGACCAACGCGGCGATCACACTGCGGCGGGTGGTGGGGAACATGGACGACTCGAAGGTAACGCGGTGCGACTCTACTCGCCGATAAGCTCTGGGAGAGTCACTTTGAGCACCTTTGCGAGCGATAGCAGGACGAGGAACGACGGATTCGCCTCGCCGCGTTCGAGCGCCGAAAGGTGATTCACGTGAATCTCCGCATCGAACGCCAATGCTTCCTGCGACAGTCCTCGCTCGCGTCGCTGCTCTCTGACTCGAGAGCCTAGACGTTTGAGCGCTTTCGTGTTCCGTGGCGCAGCCATCTTGCCCGGAGCGAATCTCACACTATCCTGTGACCGCACCACCCAATATATTGTGAGATTCGATCGTGACACAACTTGAAGAGTTCATTCGGGCGAATGGCATCAAGCCTCGCGGCTCACGAAGATCGCATCCGTCAGCAGGCAACATCTCTTGCGGCTGCGGAATGGCCGGATGGATCCTTCGCGACGAGTGATGGTGCGCATCACACGTGCCTGTACTGTTCTACTCAACCGACCGGTGGTCGTTGGAGAGCTATTCGATCTCTCCGACCTGACAGCTGACGATTAGTTCTTCCCCATCGCCGCCAACCTTCGTTGCGCGAGCTCCCAGACCGAGGCGCCGTCGTTCTCTTTCTTGTCGACGCGTTTGTAGGCCGCCAGCGCGGCTTCGCGAACGCCGTAGTTTTCGGCCATGCGTCCGAGGACGTACCAATCGCTGCTGTCGGGCTGATCGCGGCGGCTCTTGTCGAGCGTGCGCAGGAGCGCGTCACGGGCTTCGATGTTCTTGCCGGTTTCCGCGTACAGCGTCGCCAGCGTGTGCAGCGCAGCCGCCGACGTCTGCGACTCCTCGGCCGTCGCGCGCCGCGCGTTTTCCATCGCATGCGTGACGTTGCCCGCGAACAACTCGAACCACGCGGCGTTGTTGTAGTCGTTCTGCGTCGGCGACAACTCGTCGACGAGCTGCTCGGCGTACTTCGCGGCGGTCGCGTAGTCGTGGGCCTTGGCAGCATTCGACGACAGCGCACGCAGCGCCTCGTCATCCTTCGGCTTCTTCGCCAGCCGCTTCTTGGCCAGTTCCTCGGCTTCCGCGGTCCGGCCACTCAGCGAGAGTGCGAAGACGTGCATGCGGAACGCGCTGTCGGAATCGGGAAATGCGACGGTGAGCCGCTCGGCGATCGGGACGACGCTCTTCCAATCTTTACGGTCGGTGTAGGCCGCGCCGAGGGCGACGTCGATCCAGGTCTTCGTGTGGTCGTTGGCCTTGTCGCGCTGCGCGATGAGAATCGGCAGGCTGCGCTCCTCGCCCTTCCGCAGCATCAGCGACGCGCCGGCGATACGGATCTCGTCCGCGTTGGCGGCGGCATTGTCTTTCGGCCAGAGCGCGGCGAACGGCAGACCACGCAGCGGATCGTCGCCGCCGCCCGCCTGCACATCCTCGCGCACCCAGTTCAGCCACGTGCGCGCCGACTCGAGATCGCCCGCATCGGCCAACGCCAGCACCGCAGCGCCGATCGTTTCGACCGTCGACGTCGCCGCGCGGATGACGTACTGGCCGTTCTGCTTGACGACGAAAAGCGCGGGCATGTTGACGCCGTTCTCGCTGCGGGTGCGCACGCGGTAGCCGCTCTTGTCGTTGCCGTCGCTCTGCATGCGCATCGTTGCGAACGAGAGATCGCCGATCACCGCCGGCGGCATAGTGGTGCCGGTGGTGAGTCCGCGCATCGCGTTGAGCGGGTCGTCCTCTTCATCATCGGAGGCTGGCTTGAGGTCGAACGCGAAGAGTTTCTTGAGGGCCGGCGTGTCGTCATGGACCATGGCCATGATCATCCTCTGGACGACGGAGCGCGGGTCCTTCTCGTCGAGCGGCAGCTCTTCGATCCGTTTCGTTTTGCGGAGCGCTTCGATGAACGGCCGCGCGGTCGACGCGTTCGGTGCGCCTTGCGTGGAGAGCTCGTACATCTCCGTGGCCTGCGGATAGAGGCGCAGGTTGAGCAGCATCTGGCCGATCGTCTGCGCATATTGACGGCGCGTGTTCGCGTCGAACGCGCCGAGCTCGCGCACCGCGGCGGCGGAACCGTCCGTGGCGGCGACGGCGGTGATGCGGCCGGTCTCGCGAAGCTGCGCGTCCTGAATCGTCTTTGCGAGGTCCTTCATGTCGGCGAAGCGATTGGCGTGCGCGAGCGTCGTCATCAGATCGCCGTCGAACTGCTTCGCCTCTTTCTCGCCGATGTCTTTGCCGACCGCGCGAAACTCGGCGATGGCCTCGTCGAGTTTGGCGCCGGGACCGTACTCCGTCCCATCAGTTCCGTACGTCAGCAGCTTGCCGAGCGCGCCGCGGTATTCGGCGTTTTTCGGATCGAGCTCCTTCGCCTTGCGCAGCGCGGTCAGTGCGCCGTCGATGTCGCAGCCTTTGCGAAGGAGGCGTCCGAGGAGGTCGTATTCGAGGATGCCGGCGAGCGCGAACTGCGCGCGCGCATTCGACGGCTCCAGCGCGACCGCGCGATGGATCTCGTCGCGAGCAGCGTCGCCGAGGCCGCCGACGAGTAGCGCGCGGGCGATTTCGATGTGGTGCTGCGCCTCTTTCGTATGCATCGTGGCGAGCTTGCGGAACTCCGCTAACGCCGCCGTGACGTCGCCTGCGTTGAGCTTGGCTTGGCCGATGAGATCGAAGCCGATGATGGTCGGCTTCGCGTCGAAGACTTTCTTCATCGCGGCGCGCGTCTCTTCGAAATCTGCCGCGGTGATTCGCCGCGGACCACTATCGAAGCGCAGCAGCGCGACGACGGTGCCGTCCGGTTGCGACGTGAACTCTTTCGACAGCGTGGTCGTGCCGAGTTTCGTGGTGTCGTTCGGCGGCAGCGTGCGCACGGCGTAGCCGGGAGGCGGCACGATGCGATACGTCCACTCGCGCAGTCCGGCCGAGGGGAAGACAAACTCGCCGACGCGCTTCTTGCGCGCCTCCTCGGCGTGGTCGTCGCCGTAATTGCGGATCGGATACGGCAGCCAGTTGAGGAGGTTGGCGGGATGGAGCGCCACGGCCGCATCGCCGTCGCGCGCGATGCCGGTCTCCGCCTCGGACGCTTCGATCGTGACGCGGAACGGCTTGGTCAAATCGTGCGGATCGGTGGCCTCGACCTTCTCCAGCTTCTTGGCCGAGTAGTACGACTTGACGTAGGTCTCGATCTGCTCGCGATACTTGGTGCGATCGCTCTCGGCATAGTAATGCCGCTGAAACGAATCCTCGGAACCGGTCACGGTCTCGCTGATCTCAGTGACGTGCGCCTTGCCATCCTCGGGGAGCGTGTAGATGCGCGTCTCTGCATATTTATTCGCTGTCGATGGCGTCTCCGGCGTCTTGGTCAGACTTGACGTATCGCCGGCGGCGATCAGCGCGAGCCGTCCCTGATCCTGCGACGGCAGGTCGCCGGCGTGCGCGAAGTCGTCGGTCGGATCGACCCACATGGCCGGATCCTTCGCGGTTGCATCGACCCGGACGATGGCGTGATTGAAACGGCCCATGCCCGGAAGTTCCGGATGGACGTCGAAGTCGACGCCGGCGCGCAGCAGCGCAACGTGCGCGGCGATGCCCGACTCGCGCAACATGGCTACGAGCAGCGTCGCCTTGTCTTTGCAGTCGCCGTATTTGTTGCCGAGGACCGTGTGTGGCGAGCGAGGAACGATCGAAGACTCGCCGACTTCGACGCCGGCATAGCGGACGTTCTTTTCGACCGCTGCCAGCGAACGCGCGATGATCTCGCGGCGATCGGTGGCGTTGCCGATCGCGTCGTGCACGAATTTCTTGAGATCGTTGCCGGCGATCTGCTTGTCGACGATCTCGCTGTAACGCGTAGCCAGATTGCGCCAGGACGAGCCGGTGGAGAAAGCGATGTACGGCAGCGGTACGACGTCGAACGGCAGGAACGCTTCGAAGTCTTTGCGGCCTTCGATGCGACCGCTCTCGAACGTCATGATGCGGCGGCCGTTCTTTTCCTCGGTCTTCGCCTGCAGGTCCGTTTTGTTGACGAGCTTCGGTTCGAGCGAGGCCGGCCCTTCGATGATCATCCGCGACCGCTGCGTCGGCGCGTAACCGCCGAAAAGGAACATGTCGGACGCGCCCGCGTCGCCGATCGGATTGTTGCCGTTGAAGTCGATGACGTATTCGATGACGGAGCCGACCGCGACGCCGGGCAGCGGCGCGCGCAGCACGCGGTTGTCGCTGAAGATGTCGAGATCCTCGC
>JAXDIO010000409.1:0-8176 GCA_034663965.1 Thermoanaerobaculia bacterium
TCATCGTCGTCCTGCGGGATGCGTGGTTCTGGCTGATTCCGGTGAGCACCGACACGATGAGTGTCGGTCTCGTCGTCGGACAAGATCACTTGCGCGGCTGCGGATTGACTCCCGAGGAGTTGCTGCGGCGGACGATTGATGGAGCGCCGTATCTGGCGGAACGGATGCAGGATGCCGAGCAGGTCACGCAGGTTTACGTTCGCCGCGATTTCTCGTTCATGGTGAAGCGGAGGACTGGAAAGAACTTCGCGCTGGTCGGCGACGCGGCCGGCTTCCTCGATCCGATTTTCTCCACCGGCGTTTTCATGGCCATGAAGTCGGCTGACATCGCCGCGGACGCGATCGAGCAGCGGCTGCGCGACGGCAGCACGCGGCTGCTGCGGCGTTACGACCGTTCGTTCCAGTCCGCGATCAACAAATACTTCCGCTTCATCGTCAACTTCTACAGCCGCGAATTCCTCGAAGTCTTCCTGCAGCCGAAGACCGATTACGGTCTGATCCCGGTTATCACCGGCATCCTGGCGGGCAACATCTTCGAGCGGCAGAACCGCCTGAAACTCGCGCTCTTTTTCTTTTTCGTGCGCATGCAGAAAATGTTTGGCGTGATCGCGCCGCCGATCGCATGGGAGGAGTTGCCCGGCCCCGCAAGTATGTGAGAATGCCGCAGCCCATGAACGACCTGAAACGAAAACTGAAGGAGCTGCTGATCGAGCGGCTCAAGTTCGAAGACATGACCCCCGACGACATCAACGATGACGATCCTCTCTTCGCCGGCGGCCTCGGCCTCGATTCGATCGACGCGCTGGAGATCGTGGTGATGCTGGAGACGGAGTTCGGCATCAAAGTGAAGAACGAATCGGCCGCGCGCGACAACTTCCACTCGGTGGCCTCGCTCGCGGAGTTCGTGAAACACCGGCTCGCCGATCAGCAACAGGCGCCGGTGTGAGCTGGCTGGCCAGCCTGCCGCATCAGATTCCGTTCCGCGCAGCGTCCGCCGCCACACGCATCGACGACAAAACGATCGAGGGCGTGTACGTTTGCACGGACGATGATGTGATGCCGCCTCAGCTGATGGCCATCGAAGCGATGGCGCAACTCGGCGGCGGATTGGCGTTCGCGAATTCGCGCTCGCACGCCTTCCTCACCGGCATCGATCGCTGCGAGATCGATCGCGCAATCGAGGCCGGCGACGTGATCCGATTCGTGGTGACGCTCGATGCCGATTTCGGCGGAACGTTTCGCTTCACCGGCACTGGCACGATCGATGGAGTAGAAGTGATTCGCGGCAGGTTTTATCTCGCCAGTCCGGGTTAGCAACATCAGCCGCTGCATCTTTCAAAGCACAGACAAGAGTGTCTGTGCCACATTAATTCTGCCGTAAACGCGATTGCTGCTACAGGCGAAGATCAGTGTGGCACAGACACTCTTGTCTGTGCTGGTGAGGCTCGGGACCATTTCCCAGGAAAACACCGATGCGTAAATCCGATATCACCACCCGCCTCGCCGTCACCGGCGTTGGGATCATCTGCTCGATCGGGCGGAATCAATCCGAGGTGTGGCGTTCGATCGTCGAGTCGCGCGCGGGCATCGGGAAGTTGTCGAAGTTTCCCGGCGAGAACTTTCCGACCGATGTCGCCGCAGAAGTTGGTGACCTCGATGAGCTGGTCCCGATTGACAGCCGTGAAGCGAAGCGGATGTCGCGCAGCGATCTGCTGGCAGTGATCGCGGCGAACGAGGCGATCGCGCAGGCGGACAACGGCGCGACGACTGCGCTTTCGCGCGATCGCGCAATCGTTTCCACCGGTACGTCGACTGGCGGACTGCTCGAAGGGGAAAGCTTTTTCTTCGATCGCCTCGTGCGCGGACGCAGCCGCGTAGCCTCGTCGCGCGTGTTGCAGCAACCAACGTCCGGTCCCTCCGACGCCGTCGCGCGTGCTCTGAACCTCGGTGGCGGCGTGCTGTCGAATGCCACAGCCTGCGCATCGGCTGGTGCCGCGATCGGAATGGCCGGCGATCTGCTGCGCTCACATCACGCAGACGTTGCCATTGCCGGCGGCAGCGACGCCCTCTGCCGGCTCACGTACAGCGGCTTCAATGTGCTCCAGGCTGTCGACGACAATCCGTGCGCTCCGTTTTCCGCGACACGCAAAGGCATCACCCTCGGCGAAGGCGCGGCGTACCTCGTCATCGAACGCTGGGACGACGCACTTGCCCGCGGCGCGACGATCCTCGCGGAGCTCTGCGGTTACGGCGCGACGTGCGATGCGCATCATCCGACCGCGCCGCACGAAGACGGCCGCGGCGCGCAAGCGGCCATGCGCGGCGCGTTGGCCGAGGCTGTTGATGGTCTACATGTTGACTACATCAACGCACACGGCACCGGCACGCTGCTGAACGACTCCGCCGAGACAAAAGCGATTCTCGCTGCGGTCGGCGACGATGTCCCTGTCTCGTCGAGTAAGTCGTACTTCGGCCACACGCTCGGCGCCGCCGGCGGCATCGAAGCGGTAGTCAGCGTGCTCGCGCTCCAGCACCAGCTCGCGCCGCCGACGCTGCGGCTCGACACTCCCGCCGATGACTGCACGCTCGACTACATCCCACACACGCCGCGGCCGATGATGATGACGAACGTGCTGTCGAATACCTTCGGCTTCGGCGGCTCGAACGTCTCGCTGCTTTTTAGGTCGGCGTCGTAAAGTGGCGGCATGAGTCGCGTAGCTGTCACAGGCGTCGGAATCGTTTCGCCGGGCGCAATCGGGATCGATTCGTTTCGTGCGCTGCTCGACGCCGGCACGAGTGCGATCGCACCGATCGAGCGCTTCGACACCGACGGACTTGCCGCGCACAACGCGGGGCTGGTCATCGACTTCAAAGCGCGCGACTACATCCCGCCGATGAAACTGCGGCGGATGAATACGTTGTCGCGCTACGCCGTCGCCGCGACGCGATTGGCCCTTGACGATGCCGGCATCGCGTTGCCCAACGAGGCCGGCGTCGCCCTCGGCACTGCCTTCGGGCCGGTGCAGACCTCGGTCGATTACATGCAGGAGTACGTCGCGAAAGGCGCCGCGCTCGCGCCGCCGCAGCTCTTCGCCGAGTCGGTTGCGAACGCGCCTGGCTCGCACATTGCGATCGAGCTCGACTTGCGCGGCTTCAATGTCACCGTCACGCAGCGCGAGTCGTCGCTGTTGGCCGCGGCCATGTTCGCGAGCGGACAGATCGTGAAGGGAACCGTTCCTTCGGCGATCATTGGCGGCGTGGAAGAGGTCAACGAAATGGTCTTCTCCGTTCTCGATCGACTCGGCGCGTTGGCACACGCGGATGGCGAGCTGACCGAGGCGATGCGGCCGTTCGACGTCCGGCGCAACGGGATGTCGATCGGAGAAGGCAGCGCGATTTTCATCGCCGAGGGCGAGCCGTCGCGCGAGCCGTACGGATGGATTGCGGGATTCGGCATCGCTCGCGATACGACGGCCACGATTTCGGATTGGGGAACGGGCGGCGCGCAAGTGGCGACGGCGATGCAAGCGGCGATCGATGATGCGGGCATTTCGATTTCGGAGATCGATGCGATCTACGCGTCGGCGAATGGAACGAAGCGCGGCGACCTCCTGGAGATCCGCGCGATTCAACGGCTTTTCGGTGACGACGTTCCGCCGGTCGTTGCGACGAAGGCCTATTTCGGCGAGTACGCGGCGGGCGGCGGATTGCAGTTCGCGGCGGCGTTGCTCGCGATGCGTGATCAGAAGTTGCACTCATCGTTCGGCTTCGAAGAAGGGAAGCCGGAGATGCTCACGCCCGTTCGCGAGGCGCGGCCGGCGAAACTGCGGAACATCCTGGTCAACTCGATCTCCGCGGGCGGCGGCGTCGTCTGCGCGGTGATCTCGAAGGAGCGCGCATGAAAGCACTCGCGCTCATTCCGGCGCTGAACGCGGAGCCGAGCATCGGTGCGGTGATTCGCGATTGCAAAGTGGTGAATGAGGACGTCGTCGTGATCGACGACGGCTCCGGCGATCGAACGGCGGAAGTGGCGCGCGAGGCCGGAGCGCAAGTCGTGACGCATCCCGTCAATCGCGGCAAAGGCGCAGCGCTCAAGACCGGATTCGCGCACGCGCTCGAGCACGGATTCGACGCCGTCATCACGCTCGATGCCGACGGTCAGCATCTGCCGCGCGAGATTCCGAAGTTTCTTGCTGCGCACGCGGAGACCGGCGCGGATCTCATCATCGGCGGACGCGCCCATCTCTTCGGCGAGATGCTGCCGCGCCGCCGTTTCGCGAACCGCGTTTCCGCGCGCTGTATAGCCTATGTGTCGAAGACGCAGGTGACCGATTCGCAGAGCGGCTTCCGGCTTTACTCCGCGCGGCTCCTCGCCGGGATCCGTCTGCGCAGCGACGGCTTCGACCTCGAGAGCGAAGTGATCGTGCAGGCCGGCTGCCGCGGCTTCAACGTCATCACCATCCCCATCGACCTCGGATTTGTCGACGGCCAGTCGACGAGCCATTACAAGCCCCTCGGCGACACGATGCGCATCGCGTGGACGGTGTTCCGCGCGAAGTACTTCTGGCGGTAACGTCAGTGCGGCGCTGCCGCCGCCTTCGCAGCCGGCAGATCGCTCTTCGTCAGCGGCTTCCGCGGCATCAGCTCGGGACGATTCGCCGCTTCCCACACGAACGTGGCCATCACCACCGCTGCCTGCATCAGGTCCTCCCGCTGTAGGCGGTCGTAGACGTCGTAGTTCGTGTGATGCGTGCGCTGCTCGTATTCGACTTCGTCCTGGATGAACTGGAAGCCGGGCAGGCCGACGCCATCGAAGGAGACGTGATCGGTGCTGCCGGTGTTGCGTTCCGTGACCGTGGTGACGCCCAAGTCCTTGAGCGGCTCGATCCACGACTGGAAGATCGGGGCGACGGCGTAATTCTCCTGCGCGTAGACGCCGCGAATCTTGCCCGTGCCGTTGTCGAGGTTGAAGTAGGCGGAGAGTTTAGCGTGCTCCGGTTTGAACGTGAGCGGGCCCGCATTGGCGCGCATCGCCGCGGGAATGTCGCGTTCAGCGGCGGACGGCTCCGGACGCGACGCGAAATGTTCGGAGACGTAAGCGCGCGATCCGAGGAGGCCTTCCTCTTCGCCGCTCCAGAGCGCGATGCGAATGGTGCGCTTCGGCGCGATGCCGATTGCTTTGATGATGCGCGCCGCTTCCATCGCCACGACCACGCCCGCGCCGTTGTCGGTCGCGCCGGTGCCGCCGTGCCAGGAGTCGAGGTGACCGCCGAGCATCACGATCTCCCCTTTCTTGTCGCTGCCGGGGATCTCGGCGATCGTGTTGTAGGCGTTCTTGTCGTCGTCGTAGTACGTCGTCTTGACGTTGACCTCGAGCGTCACGTCTTTCTTCAGATCGACGAGGCGGGCAAGGCGGTTGTAGTGCTCGGTCGACATCACGATCGACGGCACCGGGTAACTCTCGCCGTCGCGCTGGCTGCCCGCGGCCTGCACGTGGAAGTTGCCGAAGTCGGCGCTGTCGGAGTCGATCATCACCAGCGGCTTCTCCTCGGCGAGGAACTTCGTGAGCGCTTTGCGGAAGGCGTTGCGCTTCACAATCTCTTCGCGCGTGAAGCGCGGTTTGCCGGGCAGCTCGTAGTTTTCGATGTCGCTGAGCTGCTTCTCGCTGTAGCGGTTGAACTGCAACTGCTCATGCGGTTTGATCTCGCGAGCGTCGCCGTTCAGCACGATCTTGCCCGCGAGTTTGCCGCGATATTTTTCGATGTCTTCGACGGTCTCGATCTTCACGCGGACCGGCTTGCCGGTGATGACACCGTTCGTTCCCGGCGTCCACGCGCGCGGCAGCGCCCAGAGCTGCGCGACGTCGGGCGCGGTCATGCGGACGGTGCATTCTTCGTACGACCAGCCGCGGCCAAATGGGCCCCAGCTCTCGAGATGCGCGTTGGTGAGACCGAACGCGGTGAGCTTGTCGCGCGTCCATTCGTTGGCGCGCTTCATGTTCGGCGAGCCGGTCAGCCGCGGTCCGACAAAGTCCATCAACTCCTCGGCGGTCTCCATGACCTTCGAGTTGCGAAAGCCTTCCTGCCGGATGCGGTTCTGCATCATCGGGTCGGGCCCGTCGGCAGCGAAAACGGAGGTCGCGGCGAGTGCGAGGAGGACGAGCGTCTTTTTCATGGCCGCGCAGTCTAGCGGAATTGGCGCGAGCGACGGTTACGCAGGTGCTTCAAGTCAGAGGTACCATCGCGATCAGCGAGGAGCGTTGCGTTGCGAATCACAGGCTTCATGTGGCTTGAGCAATACGTAGAGAAGCTCGCCTGGAAACACGATGCAACGCCCGAAGAAGTGGAAGCGCTGTTTGCATTGACGCCTCGGTTCCGATTCGTCGAGAAGGGGCATGTAACGGGTGAGAATATGTATGCTGCTCTCGGCCAGACCGAGGAGGGCCGTTATCTCATCGTGTTCTTTATCCACAAGCTGGACGGTCGCGCGCTGATCATCTCGGCGCGAGACATGGACGATTCTGAAAAGAGACTCTATGGCCGAAAATAAGTCGTCGCTGTCAGGTAGCAAGTCGTATCAGGAGCTCAGCGAATACTGGGACACGCATAGTCTTGCCGATCACTGGGAGCAGACTTCGGCCGTCGAATTCGATGTGGACGTGAAGTCTTCGACGCTCTATTTTCCGGTGGATCGTTTTCTGGCTGAGCGACTCCGAGAGGTGGCGTCGGCGCACGGAGTCTCGGCCGAGACTCTCGTAAACCTCTGGCTGCAGGAGCGGGTCACCGACGAGACACGCAAGACTGGCTAACAGAGCAACAACTCCGAAGCCGTCAGAGCTCCAATTCACCCCAATCGACGGCGGTCGGCACGTTCGATTTCGCGAAGATCGTGTTCAGCATCTCCTCGGGCGTGTAGATGCGGACGTCGCCGAACTCGCTCGGGCGCCGGTTTTTCATCGTGAACAGCGCGCGCTGCGAGGCGTAGTCGAAGTTGGCGTGGAAGTCGTCGTCCTTCTTCTGATCGAACATCGAGCGGAGGACGTTGAGCTGATTGGAAAGATGATCAGCGGGGTCGGATGAAGCGACAGCGGACTTTTGCTGCTTCGCAGTTTTGCGCCGAGGTTGATCGATGCCGATTGCCATCGCGCGAAGATCGTCGAGCTCCTGCGCCACGCGATTGCTCTTCGCGATCTTCTTCCCTTCCGGAGGGAGCAGAAACGCCGGGATCTTGTTGCAGTTCGCGCGGTGGATCGCGTCGCTGCGTGTGATCCAGCCGAGGTTCGTGACGCCGCAGCGCGCGGAAACGTTCGCGGTCAGGTTCTCGATGAACGGCTTCACCGCGGTCTGGAACGAATCGTCGACGCCGTTGAAAAGATTGAGGACGTAGTGGACGCGGAACTCGTCGAGCGTCTGCTGCACGGTGCGCGTGATGGGGTGATCGCCGAGGTTGCCCGCTAGATCGTCGGCGAACGCGTCGAGATTGCCGACCGACGAATCGTAGACATCCTCGACCTGATCGATCAGTTCATTGATCAGCCGCCAGAAGTCAAGTTTTCCATCCACCGTAGAGAAAAACGGCGATTCCTTGCTGAAGATCAGCCGCAATTTGCGGAAGAGGATTGCCTTGACGATGTCCGAGGCCGCCAGCGTGGCGCTGGGAAGATGCGGCGTGAAGATCAGGATGCCCGAGTTCGAAAATGGCAGGAAGTCGATGACGTTCGAGTCGAGGCCGGCGCGCATGTCGAGGATGACGTAGTCGGCATCGAGACCATTGATCGCTTCGATCAGCCGTCCTTTGTTTGCGGCGCCGAAGTTCGTGATCTCGTCGATGAGATGCATCGGCCCCGCCACGAATCCGAAATTGCGGAAGGCGTGCTTGGGATCGAGCTTGTCGTCGAGATGCGTAACGCAGCGGTTGAGCGACTCGCCCTTTCTAAAAAAGTGATACAGGTCTTTCTCGATCGGGACGTCGATCGCGTTGCGAATCGCGGACGTGCCGGTGTCGAGATCGACGAGCACAGTCCGGCCATGACGCGAGAGGGCAAGCGAGAAATTGATGGCGAAGGTCGTCTTGCCGACCCCACCTTTGCCGGAAGAGATCGGGATGATCCGTTTGATGGCCACGCTGGTAGGGGACTTCGCGGCGGAGTGTAGCACCGCGCTTTGCTGCTAAAATC
>JAXDIO010000426.1:0-3916 GCA_034663965.1 Thermoanaerobaculia bacterium
TGCTGCGGGATGGCTAATGAATCCATTCAGTAAAACACTTTCCTATAAACCGCGACGTTGATCGCGATGACGAACGCGGCGATGGCGAATTCCATCCCACGGGTGAGGCCGTTCGGGTAGATCACGCGGAAGATGTGATGCGCGATGAAGCCGTCATCATACCCAGCCGCGCCCGCTCTGCGCAGAAGCGCGTTCTCAAGGATGGTGAGCGGACAGATCCACCCGCCGATCTCGATGAGCGCTCCCCATAACGCCGCGGGGAGGTGAATCCACTTCAGCACCGGCCAGCGGAGGACAAGAAATCCGCCCGCGATGACGAAGACGATGAACGCGAAGTGGATGATGGCGACGGCGGTGGCGAGGGTTTGGTAGAGCATGGCTGCAGGGGGCGAAGCAGGGACGAGAGATGAGGGATCGGGGGCCGGTAGCTCGTGTTCCCTCATCCCTCGTCCCTGCCCCCTATACTTCCGCGCCATGAAACGGCTCCTTCCCTTCGTTCTCTTCCTTGCCGCCATCACCGCGTACGCTGCCGATCCGCAGCCGGTGCATGTTTTCGTCGTCGGTACGACCGACATGCATGGCTCGTACGACAGCCATGCTGCGTCGAAGACGTCGCCGGCGTACGGCGGGCTGCCGCTCATCGCCGGCTATCTCAATGTGCTGCGCGCGAATCATGGACGCGTGATCGTCGTCGACTCGGGCGACCTTTTTCAGGGGACGCTGGAGTCGAACTTCTTCGAAGGCGAACCGGTTGTGAAAGGGTATAACGCCCTCGGCTACGACGCTGCGGCCGTCGGCAATCACGAGTTCGACTACGGCCCGGTCGGTCCCGATTCGATCGCGCGCACCGCCAACGAAGACCCGCTCGGCGCGCTGAAGAAGAATGCGAAGGCGGCAAAGTTCCCGTTCCTGTCTGCAAATCTGACGGAGAAGTCGACCGGCAAAACGCCGTCCTGGGCGAAGCGCTACACGATAGTCGAGGCGAACGGCGTGAAGGTCGGCATCATCGGTTTGTCGACTCCCGACACGCCCGCCGTGACGATGTCCGCCAATGTCACTACGCTCAATTTCGGCGATCCAGTCGCGGCGACGATCAGCGCGGCGACAGAGCTGCGCAAGTCGGGAGCCTCCGCCATCGTCGTCATCGCGCACATGGGCGGCCGCTGCAAGAACATCGAGACGAATCCCGAGGATCCGTCGAGCTGCGAGACAGACCAGGAGGCGATGCGGTATTTGGCGGCGCTGCCAAAAGGAACCATCGACGCGTACTTCGCCGGCCACACGCACTCGAACATCCGCCACTACATCAACGGCGTCGCTACGCTGCAGCCGTCGCCGTTCGGACGCGAGATCGCCATCCTCGACATGACCGTCGATCGGTCGCAGCACAAGGTGACGAAGACGGAGATGGCGCCGCTGACGATGGTCTGCGCGCAGGTTTACGAACACACGGAGACCTGCGATCCGAAGAAGGCGCCGGCCGGCGCCACGCTGGTGCCGAAGAAGCTGGAAGGCAAACCGGTCGCCGAGGTGGCCGCGGTGGCCGAGATCTTCAAGACCTACCTCGAGCAGGTCGCCGTGAAAAAGAACGAGGACCTCGGCATCCGCACGACCGACCGTTTCAAACGCGCCTACTACCGCGAGTCGACGCTCGGCGATCTGCTCACCGACGCTATGCGCACGTACATGAAAGCCGACATCGCTTTCCTCAACTCCGGCGGCATCCGCGTCGATCTGCCGGCCGGGACGATCCTCTACCAGCACATGTTCGACGTTTCGCCGTTCGACAATTTCCCAACGCTCGTGACGCTCACCGGCGCGCAGGTGAAACGGATGTTGGAGATCACGTCGATCGGCGGCGGCCGCGGCATCCTGCAGACCAGCGGACTGCACTACACGTTCGATGAGTCGCGCGATGCCGACAAGCCCGCCGCGCAGCGCAACCGGTTGCTCTCCGTGACGCTGGCCGACGGCAAGCCGCTCGATCCCGCTGCGCTGTATCGCGTGGCCACGATCGATTTCCTCGTCACGGGCGAAGGGCTGGAGCCGCTGATGAAGACGGTCCCCGCCGATCGGATCAAGATCGACTACGCGCGTCCGATTCGCGAGTTGTTGATCGATGCGCTGAAGGCGATGCCGCAGCCGTTGACACCTCATCTCGATGGACGGGTTACGGTGGTCAATCCGGTGGGAAGCGGCGATTAGTTCACGCGGAGGCGCGGGGACGCGGAGAGAGGCAAACCGATTGCAGAACGCGCCCGCATGACTGTGATTGTTCTCTTTGGCGGACGCAGCGACGAACGCCATGTTTCCGTCGCCTCGGCGCAGAACGTTGTGCGCACGCTCGGCACGCCGCTGGCCTGGTTCTGGGCGCCCAACGGCGCGGTGTACGACGTGAATCGCGAGGAGCTGCTCGCGCATTCGAATCCATTCACGAACGACTTTCAGCCGTCGCGACCGGCAATCTGGCCCGATCTGGAGATGGCGCTCGATACGCTGCCGGTCGATGATCCCGTCTTCCTTCTCGCGCTCCACGGCGGCGAAGGGGAAGACGGAACCGTCCAGCGAATGATGGAGGCGCGCGGCATCCCATTCACCGGCTCGGGCTCGGACGCCACCGCCGCCGCGTTCGACAAGGGACGCGCGAAGGAGATCGTGAACGATCGCGTGCGCGTCGCCGAGTCACGCGTGGTGCAGGATGTTCGCAACATCGACGCGACGATCGCCGAGATGTTGCAGCGTCACGAGAAGCTTGTGCTGAAGCCGCTGGCCGGCGGCTCCTCGCGCGGACTGTTTTTCATCGACCGAGGGAGTGCGATTCCGGCCATCGACCACATTCCGTACATCGTCGAACAGTTCATCGCTGGACGCGAACTGACCGTCGGCGTCATCGAAGGCGGAGACGGTCCTTTCCCGCTCCCGGTCATCGAAATCGAGACCGATCCCGGCGCGAGGTTCGATTACGAAGGCAAGTACCTCGGCAAAGGAACGCGCGAAATCTGTCCCGCGAAGATCCCCGATGCGATGCGTGACGAAGCGCAAGCGATGTCCCTCGCCGCCCACATCGCCCTCGGCTGCGAAGGCTATTCACGTAGCGATCTGATCGCGAGTTCCGACGGCGTCTACTTCCTTGAGCTGAACACGCTGCCGGGATTGACGACGAGCTCTCTCGTGCCGCAGCAGTTGCAGGAGGCTGGGATTTCGTTCCGCGATTTTCTGGAGCAGCAGGTGGCGATTGCGAGAGAGAACGTTTTCACGCGGAGGCGCGGAGGCGCGGAGAAAACCTCGGGCTAGTACTTTCCCCCGCACTCCGGACAGAACTTTGGCGTCCCCTCGGCTTCGTGCCCGCAGTCGTTGCACTTTTTCTTTGCGTTGTACGCCGCGCCGCATTCGGGACAGAACTTGCCGCCCTGCGACTTTGTCCCGCACGATCCGCAGACGGCGCCGGAGACCTGGTCGATCTTGCGCGACTTCGTCCAATCCACTTCGCGCGCTTTTGTCTGAATCTGCTCCCTCGCGGCCTCGGCTTGCGCGGCGGCCAGCTCTTCATCCAGATCGGGTGCGCAGGTTTCGCAGAGGCCGGCCTTCTTGTTCCAGCAGATCGGTTCGCAGACCCAGTTGCCGCAGCGCGTGCACTGCTTGAAGATCGGGGAGATCTCGTTGACGGCATCTTTCAACGCGCTGTCGTGCGCCGGACCGCCGACGGCGCGCTGTACTTCGTACGAGCTGTCGGCGACGCTGCCGAAGACGCCGCCGAAGAGATTGCACGCGACGCGCGCGGCCGAACCGAGGACGCCCCTCGTCGACGTCTTGAAGGTCGACATGTAGCCGTTGTTGCACTTCTCGCAGAAGAACTTGAACTGATATCCGCGATCGGTGGAGAGGTCTTCGTAGTTTCCGGTGAAGCGGATGGCAA
>JAXDIO010000436.1:0-5107 GCA_034663965.1 Thermoanaerobaculia bacterium
CGCGGACGTCCTCAGGCTCGTGTACGAATCGCGACACCATCAGCAGCGAGATGATGCCGATCGGAACGTTGATGTAGAAAATCCACGGCCACGAATAGTTGTCGACGATGTAGCCGCCGAGCGTCGGGCCGAACGCGGGGCCGAGCACGACCGCCATTCCAAAGAGAGCCATGGCCATTCCCTGCTCTTTGGGCGGAAAGGTCTGGCGCAGGATGGCTTGCTCGGTCGGCTGTAACGCGCCGGCGCCGAGCCCTTGCAGGATGCGGCAGAAGACGAGCATCGGCAGCGTGCGTGCCATCCCGCAAAGCGCCGATCCGATCACGAAGAGCGCGAGGCAGGTCATGTAGACGCGCTTCTGCCCGAACATGCGCGCCAGAAATCCGGTCAGCGGCATGACCATGACCGTGGCGATGACGAAGCCGGTGGTGACCCACGTGATCTGCTCGATGGTGACGCCGAGCGAGCCGGTGAGGTGCGGCACGGCCACGTTGACGATGGAGGCGTCGATGGCGCCCATCAACGTGCCGAAGGTGATCGACACGGTGACGAGCCATTTGTTGACCGGCTTGCGCTCCTCGCGCGTCGTCGTCCCGCCGGCCGCGTTCAACATCGCGGCTGCAGAGGTCACGGCTGGACTCCGGGGGGCTTCGTGGGTGGCATGACCGCCGGCTGCGGTACGACGACCGGCGGCATCGGTTGTGGCGGCGGCTGCGGCGCCACGACGGGCGGTTGCGTTGCCGGCGGCGTCGTTGCACTGCCGGGGGGCATCAGCCGCGGATTTGCTTCCGGGGCGTTCTGCGGAACCGAAGGTGTGGCCCCACTCGGCATCGGCGGTGGGATCGGAACGCTTCCTGCCGCTCCGTTCGATCGGGTGTCGGCATTCCCGAAGTAGTTGCGGATCGCCCCGGTCGCGTGCTCGTAATCGAACTGCGCCGCGGCGGCGTCGGCCTGCGCGGCGATCAGATCTTCGTGCGCCTGTCGATACGCGTCCTGCGCGCGATCGACTTCGACCGGCGATCCGTATCCCGCCGCCCTCCGGTCCCTCGATACCGTCAGCGCCTCCTCGGCCACCTGCACGGTTTCGGTCGCCACGCCGACGCGCGACTCTGCGTTTTGCAACGTCATCAGCGAACGGCGGACATCCTGCTCGACGTCGCGTTCCAGTTGCGTGCGCCGCGTCTTCGCGTCGTGCAGCATCACTTTGGCGCGGGCGATGTTCGCGTTGATGTCGGCCCGAAACAGCGGCACGCCGAGGTTCGCGCCAATGCGACGCGTCCAGCGGAGATCGTTACTGTGGCTGCCGCTCATGTCGCCTTCGAAATCGAGCGAGACGGTCGGCAGCAACCGGGCGCGCGCGGCATCGACGGTGAGTTTCGCAGCGCGCTCATTCTCCTCGGCCTGCCGCAACTCGGGACGCTGCGTCCGCGCCGAGGCCAGGGAGGTGTCGATCGCCGGAACGGATGTCGGAACCGTCGGCGTGTCAGCGATGACGACATCGCTCGACTCATCGGCACCGACCGCGTTCAACAACGCCAGCGCGGCGTTCTGGCGATCGTTCTGCGCCACCAGCAACGCCTGGCGCGCGCGCGCAAGCTGCACATTGGATTGTGCGACATCGAGCCGCGTCCCTGTGCCGGCCTTGAACTCGTCCTGCGACGTCTGCAGCAGCCGCGTGAAGAGGGCGATGTCAGCCTGCCGCGCCGCGATCTGCGACTGCGCGCGCTGCACCATCAGATACAAGCGCGCCACCGCCGCGGCAACGTCATTCTCCGCCTGCTGACTCTGATAACGAGTCGCGTTCGCGGAACTCTGCAGCGATTGGTACCGCCGCAACGCCGCCATGTTGAACACTTGCACCGCCGCGGCGAGCTGGGCATCGGTCACGTTGAACGGCCCGACGACGGATGGAAAACCCGGCAACGTGAATCCAAACGTGGCCAGGTTGATGGACTGGTTGTAGCGCATCAGCTTCGCATCGGCTTGCGGCAGCAGCGCATTCAGCGCCTCGGAGCGCGCAATCCGCGCCAGCTCCTCATTCGAGCGAGCCAGCTCCGCCTGCGTGCCCGAGCCGAGGGCCCTGCGGATGGCATCGCCGAGCGTGAGCCGGAGCGGCTCCGTTTGAGCTCGTGCGCTGACGGAAATGGCGAGAAGAAGAAAAGGAAGTCGTTTCGACAGCATCGACAAAATTGCCTCGCGGTGAGGCTGCAATAGCGTCGCCAGCACCGAATGACCGTTCGGTCAGTTTGGAGGTAAAGGCGATTTGGGGCGATGGCATTCCGAGGGTCCGGGGAGCGTGAAAATACGAGAGATCATCACAGGCTACTCGAGCTCAGCCCGCCTTCTGTTGGTATCCTTCACCGAGCGCGAAGACGAGATTCGAATCATCAACGCTCGCAAACCCGACAAAGACGAACGCGGCCATCATGAAGAAGAACCACGTCGCTGAACCAACTGCTGACGAAATGCGGTCGCATTACGATTTCGACTACAGCAAATCGCGTCCGAATCGTTTCGCCGCCCGCCCGAAACTTGGCCGCCGTGATGGGCATGTCGAAATCGAGGCGGCCCCTCGCGAAGTGCGCGTTGTCCGCAAAGGCCGGATGCGGGTGGCCGTCCCGATCGAGGAAGGCGCACCCTTGCGAAGCGATGCTGTCCGCGAGACGACGGCTTCCACACGTGAGCATCGTCGATGACCGCGGTCGATAGCAGCGTCCGATTTCGAAGCGTTCAGCGATCGCATCGCGATCATCGTTCCCTAGGATGTCTGTGCCGCGATTTGAAGCCGTGTATCGGCACCTCTCGGTGTAAATGGCGATGACACCCGTGCCACGCGATGCGCAACGACCAGCCGGATGTCGTCGTAGCTGATGCGGCCTTCGAATTCTTCGTAGATTGGTTTGAGGCGTTCCGTGCCGAGGCGTTCGACGGCGGGGGCGATGAGTTCGTATTGGTCCCGGTCGAGCCAGGCGTCAATCGAGGACGGACGTTCGGTGACGATGAAGTCGGCGAGGTAGCCGGCGATGGTGCTGCGGACGCGGGCCGTCATCGCCATCACTTCTTCGATGGATGCGCCGCGGCGGAAGGCGTCGTAGGCCTGCGTGCGGCTCGGCGTCGGAGCGGGTTCCCGCCGTGGCGCGGGAGGTGGCGCGGGACAGTCGAAGGCGACGCCGGATTTCGCGCAGTAGTTGACGATCACACCCAGCAGCGCCCCACCGAAATCAGCGTGACGTGTCTCGCCGATGCCGGAGATGTGCTTCATTTTTTCGAGCGACGACGGACGGACCGCCGCCAGCATCCGAAGCGCGGCGTCGCCGAGGATCGTGAAGGGCGGGACGGCGCGGGAATCAGCTTCGCGTTTGCGCCATTCGCGCAACTCTTCGAAGAGTGCGTGATCGACGCCGATCCAGGAGAGATCGCGGCCTCCGACGTCGTCGCCCTCGCGCACCGCGGCACGCACGAGGCGAACTTCGAGCGCGCCACGAAGCATCGCGCGAGAGGTCGAAGTCAGGCGCAGAACCGGATACTGCGTCCCTTCGCGTTTCAGGAAGCCCTGCGCGATGAGTTGCGCGATCCAATCGCTCAGCTCCTCCTTCGAATGGTTGCTGAGGATGCCGTAGGTGGAGAGCTTGTCGTGGCGGCGCTCGCGGATCTTCTCGTTGCTCGATCCGCGCAGGATGGCCACGATGTGCGAGACACCGAACGTCTCGCCCGCGCGCACCACGCACGAGACGATCTTCTGCGCGATGACGAGCGAGTCGGGCACTGCCTCGTGCGCATCGAGACAGACGTCGCATGCGCCGCAGTTGGCGTTCTCGTACGTTTGACCGAAGTATTCGACGAGCGCTTTGTGGCGGCAGACGAGCGAAGTCGCGTACTGCTGCATGCGATCGACGTTCTCGATTGCGGTGGTGTCGGCAGTTCCGGCGAGGATCGCGTTCCAGGCCGCGGCATCCTTCGGTGCGTAGAGCATCGCGCATTCGGCTTCGAGGCCGTCGCGGCCGGCGCGCCCCGTCTCCTGCTGGTAGTGCTCGACCGACTTCGGCATCCCGGTGTGCAGCACGAAGCGGACGTTGGAGCGGTCGATGCCCATGCCGAAAGCGACCGTCGCGACGATGATGTCGCACTCTTCTTTCGAAAACGCCTCCTGCGCCGCGCGCCGCTGATCGGGGGAAAGTCCGGCGTGATACGCGGCAACGCGATAGCCGCGGCGTTCGAGGATGGCGGCCAGCGTGTCAACGTCGCGCCGCCGGATGCAGTAGATGATGCCCGCCTCGCGGCGATGCCGGCGGAGCACCTCCTCGACCTGCGCCACTTCATCGCGGCGCGGAATGATGCGGTAAGTGAGGTTAGGGCGGTCGAAGTTGCCGACCAGCTCGACGTGATTGCGAAGTCCGAGCTGTTCGGCGATATCGCGCCGCACGCGTTCGGTGGCCGTGGCCGTGAACGCGTGCAGCGAGGCTTTCGGAAAGAGCTGCCGCAGCTCGCGAAGCTGGCGATATTCGGGACGGAAGTCGTGGCCCCACTGGCTGATGCAATGCGCTTCATCGATCGCGAACGCGCTCACTCCCGCGCGGCCGATGAGCTGGCGGAAGTGCGGCATCGCAAGCCGCTCTGGCGACACGAAGAGCAATCGGAGTTTGCGTTCGTTCAGCGCGCGCTCGACGTTGCGCTGATCGGCACTCGATTGCGAGCTGTTGAGTTGCGCCGCCGCGACGCCGCATGCGATCAGGCCGTCGACCTGATCTTTCATCAACGAAATCAACGGCGACACGACCACGGTCAACGATCCATTGACGATGGCCGGCGCCTGATAGCACAGCGACTTTCCGCCGCCGGTCGGCATGACCACGAGCGTGTCCCGCCCGCCCAGCGCCGCTTCCATCGCCTCGGCTTGCAGCGGCCGGAACGATGCAAATCCCCAGTGCCGCGCCAGAACTTCAATAAGCGTTGCATTCATGACGTCACCTTCCATGAAAGCCGAGGCTCCCTCGGTGCGCGACGAATTGCAAGCTTTCTACATTAGGTGGAGAGGCCACGAAGGCGGCGTTGATTTTCTCAATGGTCCCGAGCCTCACCAGCACAGACAAGAGTGTCTGTGCCCACAGCT